>JANQGK010000154.1 GCA_028277365.1 Halieaceae bacterium
AACGACATTCACCCGATGACACCCGTACACGTGCTGGTGATTCCCCGCAAGCCGATCCCCAAGCTGAGCGACGCCGCCGAGGACGACCAGGCGCTGCTCGGGCACCTGATGCTGGCGGTGGGTAAGATTACCCGCCAGTTGGGCGTCGCCGACGCCTTCCGAGTGGTGGTGAATAACGGTGAGGGCGGCGGCCAGACCGTGTTCCACCTGCACCTGCACATTCTGGCGGGACGCGATTTCGACGAGGCAAGCCTGGCTCGCGGTATTCAGGGATAGCAGAGAACCAGAGAGCCATGAAGACTTCTGAGATCCGCGAGGCCTTCCTCGCCTTTTTCGAACGCCAGCAGCATACCCGCGTGGAGAGTTCCTCGCTGGTGCCTCACGACGATCCGACCTTGCTGTTCACCAACGCCGGCATGAATCAGTTCAAGGACGTATTCCTGGGCGCCGACCAGCGCGACTACAGCCGCGCCACCTCCAGCCAGCGCTGCGTACGCGCCGGCGGTAAACACAACGACCTGGAAAACGTCGGTTACACGGCGCGCCACCACACCTTCTTCGAGATGCTGGGCAACTTCAGCTTCGGCGACTACTTCAAGCGCGAGGCCATCCGCTTTGCCTGGGATTTCCTGACCGTGGACCTGGGCCTGCCCGAGGAACGCCTGTGGGTGACGGTGCACGTCAGCGACGACGAAGCGGCTGATATCTGGTTCAACGAGATCGGCGTCAGCAAGGAACGCTTCTCGCGGTTGGACGAAGACAACTTCTGGCAGATGGGCGACACCGGCCCCTGTGGACCCTGCAGCGAGATCTTCTACGACCACGGCGAGAACGTCCCCGGCGGTCCCCCCGGCAGTGAAAACGACGACCTCGACCGCTACGTGGAAATCTGGAACCTGGTGTTCATGCAGTACAACCAGGCTGCCGACGGCAGCCGCGAGCCGCTGCCTGCGCCGTCGGTGGATACCGGCATGGGCCTGGAACGCATCGCCGCGGTGATGCAAGGTGTGCACTCCAACTACGAGATCGACCTGTTCCAGGCGATCCTGGCGGCAGCGGCCAAGCTGCTCAACCAGGACTCCACCGAGGAGAATTCGCTGCGGGTCATCGCGGACCATATCCGCTCCTGTTCCTTCCTGGTGTGCGACGGTGTGCTGCCCAGCAATGAGGGCCGTGGCTATGTGCTGCGCCGCATCATTCGCCGCGCTATTCGTCATGGGAACAAGCTCGGTGCGACAGGGCCCTTCTTCCACAAGCTGGTGGCGACCCTGGTCGAGCAGATGGGTGAGGCCTACCCGGAACTGCGCGAGGGCCAGGCCCGCATTGAGCAGGCCCTGCTGGCCGAGGAAGAGCAGTTCGCCCGCACCCTGGATAACGGCATGGCGATCCTGGAAGAGGCGCTGGCGGACCTGGACGGTTCGGTGATTCCGGGTGAGGTGGTGTTCCGCCTCTACGATACCTACGGCTTCCCCGTGGACCTGACCAACGACATCGCCCGCGAGCGCGAGCTGACCCTGGACATGGACGGCTACGAAGTCGCCATGGAGCAACAGCGCAAGCGCTCCCAGGATGCCGGCAGCTTCGCGATCGATTACAACGCCGTGCTCAAACTCGACGGCCACACCGAGTTCACCGGCTATGAGGGCACCGAAGGCAGCGGCAGCGTGACGGCCATCCTCAAGGGTGGCGAGATGGTAGACGCTATCGGCGAAGGCGAAGGGGGCATCATTGTTCTCAACCGCACCCCGTTCTATGGCGAATCCGGCGGCCAGGTGGGGGACTGCGGTTTCCTGCACAGCGGTGATACCCGCTTCGAAGTACGCGACACCACCAAGGGCAGCGACCAGCACCTGCACCACGGTGTGGTGCTGGCCGGAAGCATCAAGGTGGGCGACAGCCTCGATGCGACGGTGGATGCCGGCGTGCGCCAGGCCACGGCCCTGAACCACTCCGCCACTCACCTGCTGCACGCAGCTCTGCGTACGGTGCTGGGCGATCACGTCCAGCAGAAGGGCAGCCTGGTGGATTCCCAGCGTCTGCGGTTCGACTTCAGCCATCCCCAGGCGGTCACCGCCGAGGAACTCAAAGCCATTGAAGTTATGGTCAACGGGCAGATTCGTGCCAACAGCGAAGTTACTACTCGTCTGATGGGCATGGAGGCCGCCATGGAGGCGGGCGCTATTGCGCTGTTCGGCGAGAAATACGGTGAGGAAGTGCGGGTGCTCAATATGGGTGGCGACTTCTCGGTGGAACTGTGCGGCGGCACCCATGTGGACCGCACCGGCGACATCGGCCTGATGCGCATCAGCTCGGAATCGGGCATTTCCGCCGGCGTGCGCCGGCTGGAAGCGGTCACTGGCGTCCAGGCCATCGCCGCCTTTGACGCTGCCGAGGACAAGCTCGCCCAGATCGGTGAACTGGTGAAGGGTGATACCGGTAACGTGGTGGATAAGGTAAGCGCCCTGCGCACGGCCAACCGCGAGCTGGAAAAGGAAATCAAGCAGCTTAAACAGAAGCTGGCATCCAGCACCGGCGGCGATCTGGCCAGCCAGGCGGTGGATGTGAACGGCGCCAAAGTACTTGCAGCCTCCCTGGATGGCGCCGACCCGAAATCCCTGCGCGACACCGTCGACCAGCTCAAGAACAAGCTGGGCAGCGGAGTGATCCTGCTGGCGACGGTGGACGGTGACAAGATTGCGCTGACTGCCGGGGTGACAAAAGACCTGACCGACAGGGTGCGCGCCGGCGATCTGATGAAGGAATTTGCCGGCCGCCTGGGCGGCAAAGGCGGTGGCCGTCCGGATATGGCCCAGGGCGGCGGTTCCGATGTCGGCGCACTGGCCGCGACCCTGGAAGCGGTACCGGAGTGGGTGCAGGGCCAGATCACATGAGCCTGCTGGTACAGAAATTCGGCGGTACCTCGGTGGGTACCGTTGAGAAGATCGAACAGGTGGCCGACAAGATCGCGCGCTTTCGCCGCGACGGCCACGGCCTGGTGGTGGTGGTCTCGGCCATGGCCGGGGAGACCAACCGCCTGATCCATCTTGCCCACCAGGTGCAGGATGCGCCGCTGCCGCGCGAGATGGACGTGCTGGTTTCCACCGGCGAGCAGGTCACGACGGCGCTGCTGGCCATGGCGCTCAACAAGCGCGGCGTGAAGGCCAAGTCCTACAACGGCAGCCAGGTGCGTATTCTCACCGACGACGCCCACACCAAGGCCCGCATTCGCGAGATCGACGACGCCCGCCTGCACGCCGACCTCGATGCCGGCTACGTGCTGGTGGTGGCCGGTTTTCAGGGTGTGGATGAGCGGGGCAATATCACCACCCTCGGCCGCGGCGGTTCCGACACCACGGCGGTGGCCCTGGCGGCGGCGCTGAAGGCCGATGAATGCCAGATCTATACCGACGTCGACGGCGTGTATACCACCGATCCACGCATGGTGGATGGCGCCAAGCGTCTCGATACCATTACCTTTGAGGAAATGCTGGAAATGGCCAGCATGGGCTCCAAGGTATTGCAGATTCGTGCCGTGGAGTTTGCCGGCAAGTACAGCGTACCCCTGCGGGTGCTGCACAGTTTCGAAGACGGACCAGGCACCCTGATCCGACTGGAGGAAGAAAGCGACATGGAAAACCCGACGATTGCGGGCATTGCCTTCAACCGCGACGAGGCCAAGATCACCGTGCTGGGGGTGCCCGATACGCCCGGGGTGGCCTACCGTATTCTCGGGCCGGTGGGCGAGGCCAATATCGAAGTTGATGTGATCGTGCAGAACGTGGCCGAAGACGGCAGCACCGACTTCACCTTTACCGTACACCGCAACGAGATGGACAAGGCCGAGGCCATTATCCGCCGGGTGGCCGACGAACTGGGCGCGCGCCTGGTGACGGCGGACAACAAGATTGCCAAGGTCTCCCTGGTGGGTGTGGGCATGCGCTCCCACGCCGGTGTCGCCAGCCAGATGTTCAAGACGCTCTCCGAGGTGGGCATCAACATCCAGATGATCAGCACCTCGGAAATCAAGATCTCGGTGATCATCGACGAGAAGTTTATCGAACTGGCCGTGCGGGCTTTGCACTCCGCCTTCGGCCTCGATCAGGAATCTTCGGCCTCCGCCGAGGTCTGATAACTGGCAAATGCTGCAAACTCGACGATACTAAGGACTACGGTGCAGTGTTTTTGCGCCGGGCGGCCGTGGTACCGCAAAACATGGATAGGAGTACCAGGACATGCTAATTCTCACCCGCAGAATCGGGGAAACGCTCATGGTGGGCGATAACGTTACCGTCACAGTGCTGGGGGTGAAGGGGAATCAGGTACGGCTCGGGGTCAATGCCCCCAAAGACGTGGCCGTTCACCGCGAAGAGATCTACAACCGCATCCAGCACGAAGAAAAGAAGCCCGCTGATTCCAAGGAGTAGTGCTCCTTATATAACGTCACCAGCAAATGGGGCGGAAATCCCCGTGAATACTCCGCCAAGCATTTGATTTGATAGCGGTTGTTGGTATGATGCCGCGCTTCCGGAGAAGTGGCCGAGTGGTCGAAGGCGCTCCCCTGCTAAGGGAGTATACGTTAATAGCGTATCGAGGGTTCGAATCCCTCCTTCTCCGCCAGTTAAACCAAGAAGCCCCCGCCCGAAAGGCGGGGGCTTCTTGGTTTAAAAGGGGGGAGAAGGCGGATTTGATTCGAACCCTTGTTCGACAAAACGCGACCACAGGAGCGTTTTGGACGCCCGCAGCGCGCTCGCGCGCGAGGACGCCCCGAAGGGGTGATTGCAGCCCTTAGGCTGCAATCATCAATCCCTCCTTCAGGCGCCCCAGCGGGGCGCCCGCTACCGGACGAAAAATCACACTCTCCTTCATACGCCCCCAGCGGGGCGCCCGCTACCAGACGAAGAACCACCCCCTCCATCAGCCACCCCAAAGATCACTCTCTCACCAGCCCCAGTCTTCACCCCTCAACGCACAACCCACCAATCACCCTCATGCTTGCGCAGTACCAACTTTGCCTCCGCCGGGCGGGCATCGTCCAGATTGGTATACATGGCGTAGCGGACCACGACTTCAACTTCGTCGAGGCTATAACGGGTAGTTTGGTACCTTAACTCGGCATGATCGATCCTGGCGCCGGGACGGGTTGGCTTGACGAGCGCATCTATTCTGTCGGGCAGGGACTGCTCTTCCCACACTCTCCTCCGGGTGCGAACCTCGTCACCCCGTTCACGCGTTTCGATAAAGGCCACTGCCGCCGCTTGTGGTGAGCCTTCGAGGGGGCTCACGTCCAGATAGTAGGTCGCCTTGGCATCGGGTTCGGGCGGCCTGTTTCGGCTCAGGAGCCATTTCAGGCGCTCCGGATGCTCGACACCTTTTGCCTTGACCACCTGGCCGTCATCCACGTCCAGGTAGATGCCCTCGAGCAATTGCTCGCCAAGGCAAAACTTACGGGCAAAAACGTAGCGCTGCTGGCTTGCAGATTTGCGTTCGTGGACAACGGTGGGTTCGCCCAGCAGCGCAATGTTTTCGCTGATATTGCTGCCGACGGCGGTTAACCGCGGGATTGTGTAGCGCTGCAGTTCGTCCGGCTTTTGACGGGTGAGGTCGACGCTGTCGGCGTTGAGCATCAGGCTGGTGGATACCGATCTCCGTTCGGGGCCTTGAATTGCCTTGTAGATGTACTCACTGACCAGTGAGTCTTCGGCGTTTTTGTCCTCCACGAAAGGCCCGGCAAAGTAAACGAATCGGGTCTCCGGGTCGAGGTCCCAACCCAGCACCGCGACCGGGTGGCCCAGTCGGCAAACGCTTTCAAACACATCTCCGGGAAGCCACTTGAACTCAAACGCTTCACGCTCGGGAGGGGCTGGGAGAACGTCCAGCGCCTGCACAGTAGTCTGTGCAGGTCCTGAGCCCGGTGTTTCTGCCGCCTGATCGCTACACGCGACAAGGAATGCCAGCAAGGCGATTGGAGCATAACAGCGTGCGCGAATCTCCCGCATACGCAACCTCTGCAACGTGATGGTGGTGCGCGTGATTATAGCGGCTGAGAGCCCGCACGCCGTTAGCCGCTCTCAGGCAGCGTATACCTCGAACAGCTCCAGGGTATGCCGCGCCTGCTTCAAATGCGGAATGTCGTACATCTTCCCATCGATCCCCACGGTGCCCACATCCGGCTCCGCCTCGAAGGCCGCGATAATCTTGCGCGCCATCTCGACTTGTTCCGCCGAGGGCAGGTAGCTCTCGTTGATTACCGCCACCTGCGCCGGGTGGATCGCCAGCCGGCCACTGAAACCTTCTGCCCGGGATTGCCGTGAGTCCGCCGCCAGGCCCTCGCTATCACGGAAATCGGCGTACAGGGTATCGATGGCGTGCACACCGGCGGCATGAGCCGCCAACAGGGTCTCGGAGCGCGCCATCTGGTAGGTGAAATGCCACTGCCCGTTCTCGTCCTTGTTGCCGGTGGCGCCCACCGCGGAACTCAAGTCCTCGGCGCCCCAGGTCAGCCCGGTGAGCCGAGTCAGCGAAAAGTCGGTGTAATCCGCCAGCCGCAGTGCGGCGCCCGGCGTTTCGGTCACCAGCGGCAACAGCCGAATCGAACCCAGATCGATCCCGGCCGCGGTTTCCAGCGCCTCCAGGTAGTTGTTGAGCTGCACCAGATCTTCCGGCCCCTCAGCCTTGGGCAGCATAATGCCATCGGGCCTGGCCGGCACCACGGCGGCCAGGTCGTTAAGCGCCATGGGCGTGTCCAGCGGGTTGATGCGCACCCACAGTTGCGCGGAACGCTCAGCGGGACGGGCCCCGAGGAACTCCCCGAGCATCTCCCGCGCTACCGGCTTGCGGGCCGGGGCCACGGCATCTTCCAGGTCGAGGATGACCGCATCGGCGCCGCAGTCATCGGCTTTGCCGAGCTTCTTCTCACTGTCGGCAGGAATGAACAGCCAGGAGCGGGGTGTCATTCTGCGGGCCTCTTGCGTTGCAGGCCGCTGCGTTTGCACTGGCCCACCAGGTCGCCGTGCTGGTTATAGGCCCGGTGCTGAAAGGTGACGATGCCCTGGTCGGGCCGCGACTTGCTCTCGCGCAGCTCCAGCACCTCGGTTTCCACCCGGATGGTGTCACCGTGAAACAGCGGCTTGGGAAAACGCACCTCGTCCCAGCCCAGGTTGGCCACCGCGGTACCCAGGGTGGTGTCGCCCACCGAGATGCCCACCATCAGGCCCAGGGTCAGGCAGCTGTTGACCAGCCGCTGGCCGAACTCGGTGTTTTCCTTGCAGTACTCCTCGTCCAGGTGCAGCAGCGCCGGGTTGTGGGTGAGGGCGGTGAAGAAGACGTTGTCCGCTTCGGTGATGGTGCGGGTGAGGGCGTGCTTGAATAGCTGCCCCACCTCCAGCTCATCAAAGTATAGGCCAGCCATGGTGTGCTCCCGTGCGTAAAAGACGTAAGGTTAAAGCATCCGCGAGCGGGCGGGTACCGCTGTCGGACGCGGGAATTTACAGTAGCGGCTGTGGTCAGAGAGTTCGCATTCCCCGGGTAAAACAACAAGGAAAACAGGATGAAGAAGTTTCTGCTGATTGCCGGTGTCGCGCTGGTGCTGGTGGCCGCGA
Source organism: Halieaceae bacterium (assembly GCA_028277365.1). Lineage (GTDB taxonomy): Bacteria > Pseudomonadota > Gammaproteobacteria > Pseudomonadales > Halieaceae > JANQIO01. Next base: position 7,599 of record JANQGK010000154.1, read on the forward strand.
CGGTCTTTGTGATGCGCGAACCGCTCAAGGAAGCCGCCTATGACAAGGCCACTGAGGGCATGTTCACCGAGGCGGACGGCGACGCCTTCGACGTGGGGCCAGCACTTGGATCCCACTTCCCTGGCGTAAACGCACTCTACCAGGGAGAGCAGATCGGCCTGATTGAGCCCTTGGCCGGCCCGCGGGGTACGGTGTTTATGGCCAGCCGCTCCTTCGACTGGTGCCCCTACTGCATGAAGCAGATGATTCAACTGAACGAGGCTGCAGCGCAGTTCGAGGCGGCCGGCATCGGTCTTGTGGCCATCACCTACGATGCGCCCGAGCTACTCGACGCCTTTGGTGATAAGCATGGCATTACTATCCCCATGCTGTCGGATATCGATGCGCTGACCTTCAAGACTTTGGGTATTCTCAACCCCAAGTATGCGGAAGGCGACGATCGCTACGGCCTGCCGCATCCCGGTACCCTCATCATCGCCCCGGACGGGACGGTGGTCGGCAAGCTGTTCCTGGAAAGCTATCGCCAGCGGGTCAGTGCCGAAGCGGTGTTGGCGTTAGCGGACGAGTTGCTGACGGCAGCTTCAGCCGAACAGGTCGCTGACTAGCTCGGCAACGGGCGCTTCACGGCAGGTCTCCGGGCGAGTGCCGCTCCACACCGGCGTGAAATCGAATTCGCCAGCGGCTTCGGCGGCTGCCCGCAGTGGGGCGAGGGCCTGACTGGCGGCGGGGAAGGGCGGTGCCAGCGCGCTGATTGGCCCCAGTCGATCGGTGAGCGCGGTGGCAATGCTCCGAGCCGGCCGACCGGAATAAACGTTGGTGACCACTGTTCCCCTGGCTGGCGCCTCGCTCAGAGCCCGCCGGTGCAGCTCACTCGTGTTGCACTCGGGGCACAGCATCAGCGCGGTGCCTACCTGCACCGCGTCGGCGCCAACATCTAGCGCCGCGCGCACCGAGGCCCGGTCGCCAATGCCGCCGGCAGCAATCACCGGCAGGCTTACCGCGTCCAATATCTCTGAGAGCAGTTCCATGGTCGGCAACTGGTCATCCAGGGTGTCGCGTAGAAACATGCCGCGATGCCCACCGGCCTCAATACCCTGGGCGATGACGGCGTCGGTGCCGTGCGCCTCCAGCCACAGCGCCTCATCGACCGTGTTGGCACTGGAGAGCACCAGGGCGCCGGTGGCCTTTACCGCATCCAGCAATTCAGCCGCGGGCAACCCGAAGTGAAAGCTGACGACGGCGGGTTTCAAGGCAGTGACGAGCTCGGCCTGGTCGGCGCTGAAACTACGGCGAACGGGTCCTGCGGGAGCATCGGCTGCCTGAACGTCCCATTCCTCGTAGAACGGTGCCAGTGCCTCGCGCCAGCGCTGCTGGATGTTGTCGTCCGGCGCAGGTACGGCATGACAGAAGAAATTGAGATTAAAGGGTGCATTCGATACGGCCCGTAGTTGCCGCACCTGCTTTGTTGTCTGCTCGTCGTTGAGGAAAGCGCAGGGCAGTGAGCCCAGCCCGCCAAGCTCACAGATTGCCGCTGCCAGTTGTACATCGGACACGCCGGCCATGGGTGCTTGTATCAAGGGGTAGCGCAGCCCCAGGCTGGTGAAAACACTCATTTGCCTGAAGTCTTCTGGTTGGCAGGTTTTTCCAGGATGGCGTCTTTGCGCTTAACCAGCTTAGGTTTATCCAGCAGCTCATCCAGTGGCCCCGGCGTGTTGTCGGGCGCCTCGGGTGAAGCCGCGGGGGCAGGGGATTTGTCGGCCTTCGCTTCAGCCCAACTGCCCGGCCGCAACTGCCAGAAGGCGTAGACCAAGGCGCCATAGACCACCAGCGTCTTGATGATCAGTGCCGGGCCCAGCCACTCGGGCTTTTGGCTATCCAGGTATAGGGCGATATCGTCGAACACCCAGGCGGTAACCAATGCCACCGCCACGGCAATAAACAGCTTGAAGAGCTTGGTCCGGTAGCGCCCCGCCAGGGTCAGCAGGGCAGTGGTACGGGCAAAGCGGTATAAAGACACGCTGCGATCCCTTACAGGCCGCCCAGGCCCAGCAGGGCCAGGGCGCCGAGCAGGCCGGCCTTCTGCAGGTCGCTTTTTACGTCGGTTTCCGCGTCGGCCACCAGGTATTCGAGCTCGTCCTTCGAGAAATCGTGTTCTGACTTGCCGTGCAGGATTAAATCCTTGCGCACCCGCCGAATGGCGGCCTTGCGCACGCGGCGGTTGAAGACTTTGTGGGGCAGCAGGGCCTGTAATCGCTCGAGATCCATGGCGCTGTTGTAGCAGACGCCCCGATTCGTGTCCAAGCCCTTGACTCATATGAACTCGGCCCCTATAGTACGCGGCCTTCTCGCCCCCTGGGTGAGATGGTATGCTTCGCTCCACAGCGGTATACAACAGTTTTAGCGCCTGTAGCTCAGCTGGATAGAGTACCTGGCTACGAACGAGGCGGTCGCACGTTCGAATCGTGCCAGGCGCGCCATATAAAAGAAAAGGCCCCCTCCTCGGAGGGGGCCTTTTCTTTTATGGGGTGTCCTCCGCGAGTGAACGTCGCGAAGCGACGCTTCGCAACGTTCGACAAACTGCGACGAATAGGAGCAGTTTGGACGCCCGCAGCGCCAAAGGCGCGAGGACGCCCGGAGGGTCAGAACAGCCCAAAGGCTGTTCTGATCAATCGTGCCAGTCAACTCGGTCCCCAATCGTGCCAGTCAACTCGGTCCCCAATCGTGCCAGGCAACTCGGTCCCCAATCGTGCCAGGCAACTCTGCCCCCAATCGTGCCAGGCAACTCTGCCCCCAATCGTGCCAGGCAACTCGGTCTCCAATCGTGCCAGGCAACTCGACCCCCACCTTGCTCGGCAATTTCGAGCGCCCCATAATCGAGTGCGCGCGGTTTCAACGCTTTCTAACCATCCTCTTACTACTATCAACACGCTGCGAGACAGCTCTTGAAGACATCTTCGCTCCTTAAACACATAGAAAAACTGCAGGGCAGTCAGCCCTGGGGCCATATACTTGATGCCGGCACTGGACCGAAGTCCTTGCCCTGGATCGCCGCACTGCCGAGTGAGCGTTGGACTGCCGTCACCGCTCAGGCCAGCATGGCCGATAGCGCGCGGCGGGCGCTCACATCCCCGCACAGGAAATGCGACAGGATTGTTATCGGCAACTGGGCCGACGGGGGCCTGCTGCCCGGCGAACGCTTCGACACCGTGTTGCTGGACTACCTGATCGGTGCGGTCGACGCCTTTGCGCCGTATTTCCAGGAGGCGCTGTTGCATCAGCTGGCGGCCCGCACGCGGGGCAGTTTCTATGTCATCGGGCTCGAGCCCTACGTGCCCGTCGTTGCCGATGAGGAGGTCGGTGCATTCGTCGGTGACCTGGGCAGGCTCCGAGACGCCTGCCAGCTGTTGGCCAGAGACCGGCCCTACCGTGAATATCCGGCGCAGTGGGTTGTGGCGCAGCTGCAACAGGCGGGCATGACGGTGACCGATACCAAGTACTTTCGCATTCGCTACCGCCAACAGTTCCTCGCCGGCCAATTGGACATCTGTGAAAGCCGCGTGGGGCAATTCGCAGACCCCGCGCTCGCTGCTGCCCTGCTTGAGCACATCGCCCAGATGCGGCGGCGTGGCGAGGCGCTTATCGATCAACATGACGGGCTTGCCTACGGCCGTGACTACGTGATTCGTGCTCAACCCTTAAATGATATGTTGTAACATTACACAATGCTGTTAAGCTATCGGGCTGACAACAGGGCGCCCTCAAGCGGCCTGGTTCAGCCCCGACAGCACGCCACAACGGCACTCTCAATGACAAACAGTTACAGGATCTCAAGGCTGCTTTCCCCGCGGCGTCGCCTGCGGCTGGCCGCCTGCCTCATATTCCTGTTGCTGGCTGCATCCCTGGCAGAGCTGACGCATGCCGATCATTGCGAAGCCGACGTCTGCCAGGTCTGCTCGTCTTCCACAGGCGAAGGCATTAGCCACTCGGTGTCTTGCACAGCGACGGCGATTGACGCCGGCGCCGGCGACACGAGTGAATCCACCCTGACCCTCAGCCGGGTCTTGTCCCGCCCCTACGATGTACGAGGGCCGCCCTCACTCTCCTGATACCCAGCCTTATCTGTTGTTATTGATTCCAGGAGAGAAGCATGAAACGCATACTGAGCATCGCGGTCGCCATGGCGTCCGCGCAAATGGCATCGTCGGCGTCGGCGCAAGAGGACCGCATGGAACACGTCCTCGTCACGACGCCCATTCAACGGCGGGAAGCCGACACCGCATTGCCGGTCACGATCCTGACCGGGGAGGATTTGCGGCGTGCCGCCGCCACCACTATCGGTGAAACACTGGGCAACCGGGCCGGCATCGCCAACGCTACCTTTGGGCCCGGTGTCGGGCGGCCGGTCATTCGCGGCCAGCAGGGCCCGAGGGCGATTACCCTGCAGAACAATATCCTGTCTGCGGATGTCTCCAGTTTCAGCCCCGATCACTCGGTGACCGTGGAGGCACTGCTGGCAGACAGCGTCGAGGTGCTGAGAGGGCCCTCAACCCTGTTGTACGGCGGCGGTGCCATCGGCGGCGTGGTCAACGTGATCGACAATCGCATCCCGCGGGAAGCTATCGATGGCATTGAAGGCGCGGTCGAGTACCGCTACGACGAAGCATCGGACATGGACGCCGGCGTGGGGCGCCTGGAAGGCGGCAACGGCAAGTTTTCCTTCCACCTGAGTGGCACCACGCGGGAAACGGACGATCTTGATATTCCCGGCTTTGCCATTGACGAGCAAGCGGTCGAGGAGCAGGAGGAACTGCTCGGCGGTCACGACGAGGGGGAGCATGACGAGGAAGAAACCGAGAACACCGACGGTTTCATCGCCAACACGGACAGCGAAACTGATGTCATAAATGCCGGCTTCAGCTTCCACTTTGGCGAAGGCAGCTTCGCGGGCTTCTCGGTCAGCCACCTGGAGAGTGAGTATGGTCTCCCGCCCGGCGCTCACGCCCATCATGAACACGAAGATGAGCATGAAGAAGAACACGATGAGGATCACGAGGAGGAAGAAGAAGTCGTTCGCCTCGACATGGAGCAGACCCGCTACGACGCCATGCTGCACCTGCAAAACCCCACTGAGTGGGCTGAGGCGGTCCGTGGCTTCCTGACCTACACCGATTATTCCCACGACGAGTTGGAAGGCAGTGAAGTGGGTACGCAGTTCAACCGGGAAACCTGGGAAACACGTCTTGAACTCGTGCACGGCGCGTTCCTCGGCGACCACGGTGTGATCGGATTGCAGGCGCGGGCCGATGAATTCGAGGCCGTCGGTGAAGAGGGCTACGTGCCTCGTACCGACAGCACCGAGCTCGGCCTGTTTGTCCTGGAAGATTGGCACCGTGGCGATTGGATCTATGAGGTCGGCGCGCGGGTGGATTACGTCGAACGTGATCCCGACACAGTGGCTTCCTCCGAAGAAGACTTCACCGCCTTCAGCCTCTCGGGCTCCGCGCTGTGGCAAATCAATGATACCTGGCAGGCAGGTATCGCCCTGTCGCGCTCGGAACGCGCCCCGTCCACGGAGGAACTGTTCTCCAACGTCGAGGCCACAAACGAAGAGGAGCTCGTGACTCACCCGGCGACGGGCGCGATCGAGATCGGTGACACCGACCTCGACGAAGAGGTATCGCTGAACTTCGACATCTCCCTGCACTGGCACGGCGAGCGTTCCTGGGCGGAGCTCTCGGTGTTCTACAACAGCTTCGAAGACTACATTTTCCTGCTAAACAGCGGCGAAGAGGTCGACGAGACGCCGGTCTACCTCTATGAGCAGGACGATGCGGAGTTCTATGGCGTTGAGCTGGAGAGCAGCTTTCACATCATGGACATCGGCCCCGGCTCGGTGGATCTGGGTGTGCGTGGTGACGTTATCTCCGGCGAATTCGATGACGCCGGCGATGTGCCCCGTCTGCCCCCGGTCCGCGTCGGTGGACAGCTGAGCTGGAGTGGAGAGAACTTCCACACCTACGTCAGCGTGCTCAACGCCGCGGATCAGGACGATCCCGGTGACTTCGAAACCGAGACCGACGGCTGGACCCGCTGGGATATCGGCGCGGACTACCGCTTCCAGGTCGCTGACAGCAGCGAAGCGCAGCTGTTCGTGAAGTGGAAGAACATCGGCGACGATCAGATCCGTTTGAGCACCTCATTCCTGCGCAATTTCGCGCCGGAAGCGGGTGAATCGATCGAAGCCGGGGTTCGTTTCATCTTCTAGTCCCATCCAGGTAATACCCGGGCATGGCAAACGCCTACGCCCGGGCTACTTTCCGGTTTGCCTCCGGACCGGAGGGCGGCCGCGCCAAACAGCGCAGTCGCCCTTTTTTTTGCCCGGATGTCCTGTAATACGCAGCATGCCTCGCCGAGCGTATGCGTGTAAGCTGCAGCCCCATGAGTGATGCCGATCGCGACAAATGGAACCAACGCTATGCGGAGGGTGCCTACGCGGAGCGCACACATTCCAGCGTCTTGCTGGAATCCTGGATCGACAAGATCGCGCCGTGCCGGGCGCTGGATGTGGCCTGCGGCGCCGGCCGCAACACCCTGTGGCTGGCCGAACGTGGGTTTACCGTAGATGGCGTCGATATTGCCACGAGCGGGCTGGCGAGAATCCGGCAGGCGGCCGATGAGCGCGGACTGTCAATCAAGCTGATCGAGCACGACCTGGATAAGCCCCTCGAGTTGGCCGCTGATTACCAGCTCATCCTTATGATCCGCTATGTGGACCTGCCATTGTTGCAGCAACTCGGCAAGCACCTGGCGCCCGGTGGTTGGCTGATCTGCGAAGAGCACATGGTCAGTGATGCCGACGTGATTGGCCCCGGCAATCCCGCGTTCCGGGTCGCCCCCGGCGCGCTGGCTGCCGCTGCACAGGGACTGGAAATCCTGTCGGTGGAGGAGGGGGTGTTCACCGAGCCTGACGGGCGCCCGGCGGCCCTCTCACGGTTGGTGGCCAGACGCCCGGCGATTCCTGGGTAGCGGCTGGCCGGCGCTATAATCGCGCAGCACTCCATTGAGTGTTCGCCCTGTAACGAGTCGGGAAGGGCCGGGTTCCGCGAATCGGAGTACTGGAATGATGAATCACAAGTTTATCCCGGCGGTGCTGTTCGCTCTCTGCGCCGCGGCGTCTTTCGGCCAGCCAAACCCGGCGGAGAAACCCGCTGGCGCGGTTCTGAAAGCGGTCGGTTCGAGAGGCTGGTTTACCACCGTAGGACCGTATGCCGAATTCGATCCCAAGAATGCACTGGTCGAGATCTGGACGCCGCGCGAAGCACCCAGGGCACCCGTGATGGTCTATGCGCATGGCGGCGCCGGGTATCGCGAGGATGATCGTGCTCGAGTCGAAATGTTCCGTCGAAACGGCTTTGCCACCATATCCTTTGACGCCTATGAGATGAATGGGCTCGACGATTGGCAGTTCGTTACTCGCAGGGTGACAAACCGCGGCAAGCAAAACATGATCTGGAGCGTGTTCAAGGGCGCCGTCGATCACGCCGCGACAAACAACGGTTGGGACAATCGAAACATTGTTCTGTACGGTGGTTCAAATGGCGGTCGGGTAGTGTTGTTCGCCGGGTCCGAGATCGCCAACGGTCGTATCAGAGCGATTGTCTCAGAAGCGCCCGCCGCCACCGGCTTTACGCTTGGCGACTACAACGTTCCCACCCTCATTCCCTTTGGTAAGCTGGACAATTGGGCAGGGAAATCCGAAACCGATTATGTGTGGACGAGAACCTACCCCAACTCGCCCGTTTCGATCGAAGACTGGGTGACGTCGCGTCAGGAAGCCGGCCGGCCTGTGAGATTTGTTTTCTACGAAAACGCCGGGCACCTGTTGTTTGAGGGGCCCCTTAAGGAAGTCAGCGTACGCAGAGGCGACGCCATCGCGTTCACGGGGTATCAGGGAGCAGGCGAGGGCGTGCTGGAACAGTACGAACAGGATGTCATTTCCTTCGTGAACACCCATCTGGTGCCGTAAATCGCGCAAAACTGCGGCCTGCATCTCATGTTTTCCATGCCGCTTGTTGAATAGTACACATAACTTACATTTTTATGATGTAAGCCGCGCGGCACTACTCTACTGTGTTTCCCAAATACAGGCATATTTGGGCACCGCAAGCGCGATGACGGGCGAACAGACGCAGGAACACCCCAGGGAACAGGTGATCAACCGACTGGTTGATGGGCTCGTGTCCAAGTTCCTGCGCCTGACCATTGCGAAAAAGCTGCTGCTGGGCTTCAGCTCCCTGTTGGCGCTGCTGATCCTTATTTCCGCTTATGCGCTCACCAACCTCAATCGCCTCAACTCGATTAACGACAGTATCCTGCTCACCGACCTGCCGGTAATTCTCGCCTCCGACGAGATGGTCGACCTGATCTTCAGCCAGGAGTTGTACAGCCGGCGCTATGCAGTGTTTGGCACCGATGAAGTGATGGAACTGTTCCAGGAGCGGGGCGCAGAATTCAGAATCCAACTGGAGCGCATCCGCGCGGTGCCCGAGGAGCGAGACTTCCCGGTGGAACAGATTGCCGGCATGCACGAGCAGTACGTGCAGGTATTGCTGGAGGCCACCGCGTCCACCACCTCCGCGTCTTCCACCGAGTTCGCGGCGAGCTACGACGAGCAGATCAAGACGCAGCAGGAGGAGCTGATTGTCGTTATCCGCGACATGGCGGCAGAGGCCCGCCGTGACCAGGACGAGAAGACCAACACCACTGCCAGTATCGGTTCACTGGCCTTCAAGGCCGCCGCCGTGCTGTGTGGGGCGGGACTGGTGCTGTCGCTGGCGGCCGCTGGCCTGATTACCCGCAATATCTCAGGCGCCATCAACAAGCTGCGCGCCGCGACGGAGATGATTGCCCGCGGTGAGTTCGACATCAAACCCGACATCAGCAATGCCGATGAACTCGGCGACCTGGCCGATGCCTTCGTGTCCATGGCGGAGCGCCTCAAGCATCTGGAAGAAACCAACCTGGACACCAGCCCGCTCACCCGTCTGCCCGGCGGCACCACCATCGAGGCGCTGATGAAAAAGCGCATCGAGGCTGAGGCGGAGCTGGCCTTCTGCCTGATGGATATCGACAACTTCAAGGCCTACAACGATCATTACGGTTATGCGCGGGGCAATGAGCTGATCCAGGCCACGGCGGATATTGTCAGCCAGGCGGTGGCCGAGCACGGTGGTGAAGAAGACTTCATCGGCCACATCGGCGGTGACGATTTCGTAGTGATCACCATGCCGGAGGCCTATGAGGCCATCTGCCAGGCGGTGGTGGATAACTTTGATGAGACCGTTCCCGGCTTCTACAATAGCAGCGATAAGAAGCGCGGTTACATCGTTGGGGAAAACCGTCAGGGCGACGAGGTGCAGTTCCCTCTGGCGACCATCTCCATCGCGGTGGTCACCAACAAAGACAACAAATCGCTAAACCATATCCAGTTTGCTGAGGTCGCCGCTGAGATGAAAGAACACGCGAAAGCCAAGACCGGCAGTGTGTTCATGGTGGAGCGCCGCAAGTCCCGTGGTGGCAGCCGGAAAGACCGCAAACCCAAGGTGAAAAGTGTGTAGGCGGGGCATCCCAATGCATTACTCCAAACTAACGACAGGCCTGCTCCCGATAATCCTTCTGTGCGGCTGTGCGCAGATAGGTGATGAACCGGCCACCATATCGATGGAGGAACACTCGGCGGAAACCTTGCGCCTGAAAGGGCGCATATCCGACCTGGAAGCCAGGCTGGCCGCATCTGAGACAGCCAATGCCAGCCTCAAAAAAGAGAACGACGAGCTGTCAACGCGCATCGAGATGCTGAAGGTGCTGGACCAGGCGGTAGAGGAAAAGCGTAAGAGCCTGGGCTCTAAGTAAGCCGCCGACCGGCGTGTCAGTCGGCTACCGTCAATCCATACGGCACCGCATAGAGCTTCAAGCCGCAGCCTGACCCTTCCTTGTGCTCGCTATGACGGAGCGCATGCAAAACCCTTGCCAGCCCAGCGTGACTCCAGCAGCAGGGAGGTAATGTGGCGGGCAGACACTGATGACAACCTTATGTAGTGTCGACAGGCGCGTGGAGAAAACGCGTGCCGCTGGCGGGCGCAGCGCTCGAAAAGCTATTCATCTATACGCCGCGGACTCGACACAGCCACACTACGGGGCCACACTTATAGTATTCACTAGCGATTCACGCACCGATTCACGCATCTCTTCATGAAAAGACGTCGCGAGGTTTGACGAGGCATGAAAAAACTCAAGGTTAACGGCAAGCGCATCAAAGTCGATGCCGACGAGGGCACCCCGCTGCTGTGGGTGATCCGCGAGCAACTGGGTATGACCGGCACCAAGTTTGGCTGTGGCATTGCCCAGTGCGGCGCCTGCACCATCCATATCGACGGCCGGGCAGTGCGCTCCTGCGTCTACCCCCTGAGCGCGGTGACTGACAAGAACGAGATCACCACAATTGAGGGCCTATCGGAAAACGGCGACCACCCGGTACAGCAGGCCTGGGCCGAACTCGACACGCCCCAGTGCGGCTACTGCCAGCCCGGTATGATCATGGCGGTAGCGGGCATGCTCAACGACACGCCCAATCCCACCGACGCGCAGATCGACGAGCAGATCACCAATATCTGTCGCTGCGGCACCTTCCAGCGCGTGCGCAAGGGCATTCACCTTGCCGCCAAAAAGTCGTGAGGGGGTGCGATATGAATAACGTGGTCAATGGAATTGAAATTTCGCGCCGCAAGTTTATTGTCGGCGCCTCGGTGGCCGGCGCAGGCCTGTCGCTGGGAATCCTGCCGGCGAGCCGGGCTTCGGCTGACGGGCATCTGGACGAGGTCAACGCCTGGGTAGTCATCGCCCCAGACGATACCGTTACTGTGCGCATCGCCCGCTCGGAGATGGGGCAGGGCACCCTCACCGGTCTGGCCCAGCTAGTGGCCGAGGAGCTGGAATGCGACTGGGAGAAAGTGACCTGGGAATTCCCAACCCCGGGCGAAAACCTGGCCCGTGAGCGGGTGTGGAAGGACTTCTCCACCGGTGGCAGCCGCGGCCTGCGCGGCAGCCAGCAATATATGCGCGAGGGCGGTGCCGCCGCCCGCATGATGCTGATTGAGGCCGCCGCCGGGCAGTGGGGCGTACCGGCGGCCGAATGTGTCGCCGAGAACAGCGTCATCCGCCACAGCAAATCAGGTCGCAAGACCACCTATGGCAAGGTCGCTGATGCCGCCAGCAAGGTCGCGCCGCCCACCGAGGTGAAGCTTAAGAGCGAATCCGAGTGGACCGTGGCGGGCAAGCCGGTCAAACGGCTGGATACGGCTGAAAAGCTTACCGGCAAGCTGGTTTACGGCGCCGACATCCAGCTCGACGGCATGCTGCTGGCCAGCATCAAAGACTGCCCCGTGATGGGCGGCACGCTGAAAAGCTACGACGAGGCCGCCGTCAAGAACATGCCCGGCGTGCGCGGTGTCGTGAAAGTGGAAACCACCGTGGGCACCAGCGGCGTGGCCGTGGTAGCCGATACCTGGTGGCGGGCCAACCAGGCCCTGGAGAGGCTGCCCATCGAGTGGGATCTGGGTCCGAATGTCGATTTCGACGACGACGCCCTGACCGCGCTTTTGGAAGACGGGCTGGAGGCGGACGAGGCCTTCAAGGGCAACTGGGCCGGGGATATCGACGGCGCCTTCAACAGCGCCGATCAGATGGTCGAAGCCGTCTACAAGGTGCCCTCCCAGAACCATGCCCCTATGGAGCCTATGAATGCGACCGCGGTGTGGAGCGAAGACCGCTGCGAGGTCTGGTGTCCCACCCAAAACGGCGAATCGGCCCTGGCAGCGGCCTCCGACGCGGCGGGCCTGCCTATCGAACAGTGCGAAGTGTACAAGACCATCCTCGGCGGCGGCTTCGGCCGGCGCGGCGCCCCTGACTACGTGCACCAGGTGGTGGCCATTGCCAAGGCCTTCCCGGGTACGCCGATCAAGTTGCAGTGGTCGCGTGAGGAGGATCAGAAACACGGCTTCTTCCACCCCACGACCATGGCGAAAATGCGCGGCAGCCTCGACAAAGACGGTAACCTTACCGGCTTGCATCTGCGCATCTCCGGCCAGTCGATTCTCGCCGGCTTGATGCCGCACGCGCTACAGGACGGTATGGACCCGCTGGCGTTTCAGACCCTGTTCAAAGGCGGTGTTAGCCCGCAAATGGACGATCACCAGATCAGTTACGACTTCGACAACCTGCTGGTGGATCACGCCATGCGCAACCCGCCGATCCGGCCCGGGTTCTGGCGCGGTGTGAACATGAACCAGAACGCCATCTACATGGAATGCTTCATGGAAGAGCTGGCCTACGCCGCGGGCCGCGACCCGCTGGAGTTCCGGCTGGCGCATATGAAGAACAATCCTAAAGGCGCCGCTGTACTCAAAGCGGTGGCGGAGCGTTCCGGCTGGGGGGCGAAGGATGGCAAGCACCGCGGCCTGGCGGTAACTTATGGCTTTGGCAGCTATGTGGCCGCCTGTGCCGATGTCACAGTCAGCGACGACGGCGAGCTGAAGATTGACCGCATCGTGGCGGCCACCGACTGTGGCACCGCGGTCAACCCGCAGCAGATCGAGGCCCAGGTGGAAGGCTCCTTCGTGTACGGTCTGTCGGCAGCGCTATACCAGGAGATCACCTATGCTGACGGTGTAGTGCAGCAGCAGAATTTCCACACCTATCCGTCTATGCGCATCAAGGACATGCCGGAGGTGGAAACCGTCGTCATGCCCTCGGGCGGTTTCTACGGCGGGGTGGGGGAACCCACCATCGGTGTGGCCGCACCCGCGGTGTTGAACGCCATCCATGCCGCCACCGGCAAGCGCATTCGTCGCCTGCCGCTGAAAGACCAATTACAGAAGGCTTGAGTCGCGGTGCGCTACCGCCTGGCGCTGGCTCTCTCCCTGCCGTGGCTTGCAGGCTGCGGCGGGCTAGTGCAGGCACCGATGGCCCTTGACCAGGCGGCCCTGCTGACCGCGAGCTGTTCCGGCTGCCACGCGGCGGGAGGCCGGGCCATTGTTTCCCTGGACGGCATGGCCGCCTCGGAACTGGAAGCCAAACTGCTGGCCTATCGCAACGATGCCGATGGCGGGTCTGCCATGCACCGCATGGCACGAGGGTACAGCGATGAACAGATTGCCCTGATAGCGAGTACCCTAGGTGAAAGAGCTGAGTAAGCTGACGTCGCCACCAGTTTCGCGCCGGCAACTATTGGCGGCGCTATCAGCCCTGGGACTGGGCACGCTGCTGTCGCCCGCACTCCGGGCACAGACCGCCAGCGCCCGCCTGGTGGTCGTGGGGGGCGGCTTCGGCGGTGCCACCGCCGCCCGTGCGCTGACACGCCTGCTGCCGGAGGCGTCCGTCACCCTGGTGGAAGTCTCCCGCGAATACATCGCCTGTCCGTTCAGCAATCTGGTGGTGGCCGGGCTGCGGGATATGAGCGCCCAGACGTTTCAATACCGGGCCCTGCGGCGCGAGGGCATCACCGTGGCCCACGCCCGGGCCACTGCGGTAGATACTGCAAAGCGCAGCGTTTCTCTGGATTCTGGCAGCAAGCTGTCCTACGACCGGCTGATCCTGGCGCCGGGCATCGACCTGCGCTGGGGTGCGCTGGAAGGCTACACGCCGAGGGCTGCAGAGCGCATGCCCCACGCCTGGAAGGCGGGCCTGCAAACCATGCTTTTGAAAGAACAGCTCGAAGGCATGCCCGAGGGGGGTACCGTGCTGATATCGGTGACGGCGGCCCCGTTCCGGTGCCCGCCGGGGCCTTACGAGCGCGCCAGCCTCGTGGCCGGCTACCTCAAGCGCCGCAATCCCCGCGCCAAGCTGATCATCCTCGACAGCAATGACGGTTTCTCCAAGCAGGCCCTGTTCCAGGCAGCCTGGCGACAACACTACGGCACTATGATCGAGTGGCGCGGCGCTGCGGATTTCGGCCGGGTGATACGCGCCGATGCCAACGCCATGCGCCTGCATACCGACTTTGACTCCGAGGTGGGCGACGTGATCAACGTGGTGCCGCCCCAGCAGGCCGGCAAGATCGCCCGGCTGGCAGGTGCGGTGGACGCCACCGGTTGGTGCCCCATCGATGCCACCAGCTTTGCTTCTACGCTGGTGCCCAACGTGCACGTCATCGGCGATGCCACCATCGCCGCACCCATGCCCAAGAGCGCATTCTCCGCCAACCAGCAGGCCAAGGTCTGCGCCATTCAGGTGGCGCGCCTGCTGAGCGGCCTGGCACCGGAGCCCACCACCCTGGCCAACACCTGCTATTCCTACACCACGCCGGAGTCGGCTATCTCGGTCTCCGGTGTGTATGCCAGTACCAACGGCCAGTTCAGCAACGTTCCGGGGGCGGGCGGCGTCAGCCCTGCGGACGCCAGTCTCGAGTTCCGCCGGCGGGAAGGCCGGCAGGCGGCAGACTGGTTTACCGCCGTCACCCGTGAGGCCTTCCTGTAGATGGAGAAGCTTGCTGTCTTGGCCCTGCTCTTTGCCGGCCGGTTCGCGGTGGCCGCGGACAGCTTGCCACCGCTGGTGGCGCTGACGGCCAGCCCCGCCGAGGGAAAGCGCATCTTTGCTGAGCGCGAAGCCGGTCACTGCGTGCTTTGCCACCGGGTGGCGGGTCTCGATGCGCCGTTCCAGGGGAACCTCGGTCCGGCCCTGACGGGCATAGGCTCGCGCCTGACACCGGCACAGATTCGCCTGCGCATCGCTGATGCCTCGCGCCTCAACCCCGACACCATTATGCCGCCCTACTACCGTCGCGAGGGGCTGGAGCAGGTGGCAAAACCCTATCGCGATGCCACCGTGCTGGGCGCCGAGCAGATCGAACATCTGGTGGCCTGGCTCGCGAGCCTGGAACAAGCCGATGGCGAATAGGATCGACCGCCGCCAGTTCCTGGCCCGGGGCGCCGCCCTGGCGAGCGTCAGTCTGGCACCGGCAGTGTTTGCCAGCCCCGCGGAGGTGGAGCTGGAACTGGCGGGCCTGTTCGGCGACCGGCCGATCCAGGAAGGCCGCGTTACTCTCAAGGTGCCGCCGATCGTGGAGAACGGTTATTCGGTACCGCTCACCGTGGAAGTCGACAGCCCCATGACGGCGGAGGAGCATGTGCGCCGAATTGTGCTGTTCGCCGAGGAGAACCCGCAACCCAACATTGCTCGCTTTACTCTCGGCCCGCGCGCCGGGCGAGCCAGCATCCAGACCCGCATCCGCATGGGCGGCTCGCAGAAAATCCGTGCCGTTGCAGAGCTGAGTGACGGCTCCCTGTGGTCCACCGAGACCTTCAGCATCGTCACGCTGGCGGCCTGCGTTATTCAGTAGCGGGGGGCACGCGGCATGAGCAACACCATTCGCATCAAGGCCCCGGGCCAGGCCCGCCGTGGCGAGGTCATGGAACTGAAGGCCATGATTCGCCACCCCATGGAGACCGGCTACCGCCGCGATCTCTACGGCAAGCAGATCCCCGAGGACATCCTCGACCGCTTCGAATGTCGCTATAACGGCGAGGTGGTGTTCAGCGCCGAGTTCTTCCGCGCCACCGCGGCCGATCCGTTTCTCACCTTTTACACGGTGGCCACTGAATCCGGTACGCTGGAATTCCGCTGGCTGGGACAGGATGAGAGCGTCTACAGAGAATCGGTGCAGCTGGAGGTGAAGTGAGGCTCTGGCTGCTGGTGGTGCTGGTGGTGAACCAGGCGAGCGCCGAGACCCGCAGCTTCGCCGACCGTCCCGACCTGTCCGCCGACGCCGTGCAATCCGGCCGCCTCTTTCTTACCGAAGAGACACGCGCCCTGCAGGCCGACGATTTCGCCAACCCGGGTTACCTGTGGGTGGAGCGGGGTGGTGAGCTCTTCAGTGAAGGTGAGAAAAGCTGCGCAGGCTGTCACGCCGCAGCCGGTGACCGCAGCCTGGCCGGTGCGGCGACCCGCTATCCCCAGTACGACGCCGGGGCCGGCACCCTGATCAATCTGGAAGGCCGTATCAACCGGTGCCGGCAGCGCTACCAGGACCAGCCGGCGCTGACCTACGAATCTCAGGATCTGCTGGCCCTGACAGCTTATGTGGCCAGTCTGTCCCAGGGACTGGCTATGGATGTGCCCATAGACGCTGAGGCGGCGGCGTATTTCCAGCAGGGACGGGCTTACTACTTCCAACGTCGCGGCCAGCTCAACCTCGCCTGCAACCAGTGCCACGACGATAACTGGGGCAAGAGGCTGCGTGGCGACACCATCAGCCAGGGCCACCCCAACGCCTGGCCGGCCTACCGGCTGGAGTGGCAGACCTTTGGCTCCCTGCACCGCCGTATCCGCGACTGCGACGCGGGTGTGCGTGCTGAACCTCACGAGCCCGGATCCGAGATCTACATCAGCCTGGAGCTGTACCTGGCCTGGCGGGCGCGCGGTCTCGGGATGGAGTCACCGGGCATCCGTCGCTAGTCTCCTGACACTGATCAAGGCGCTGCAGCATTTTGGTCTGGTACCGTAACTGGACAGTGTTCATGCGCGTTGGAGGTATTTGTCATGAAGATGAAAGCTGCAGTTGCCCGTGCGTTCGGCGAGCCGCTGGATGTATCTGAAGTCGAAAAACCTGAAGTATCCCCCGGAAAAATCGTAGTAAAAGTCGAGGCCAGCGGTGTCTGTCACACCGACCTGCACGCCGTGCAGGGAGACTGGCCGGTCAAGCCGGAACCGCCGTTTATTCCTGGACACGAAGGTGTCGGGGTGGTGGCGGACGTAGGCGCGGGTGTCACCGCAGTCAAGGAAGGCGACCGGGTGGGCATGCCCTGGTTGCACACTGCCTGTGGACACTGCCGCCACTGCGTCGGGGGTTGGGAGACGCTTTGCGAATCCCAGGAGAACACCGGCTACAGCGTGAACGGCGGCTTTGCTGAGTATGTGCTGGCGGATCCGAACTTTGTCGGCCACCTGCCCGATCAACTCGGGTTCGCTCCCGCCGCCCCGATTCTTTGCGCTGGGGTGACGGTCTACAAAGGTCTCAAGGAGACCGAGGTAAAGCCCGGGCAGACGGTGGTGGTATCGGGAATCGGCGGGCTCGGTCACCTGGCGGTGCAGTACGCGCGCGCGATGGGGATGCACGTGATCGCCGTGGATATCGATGACGCCAAGCTGGATCTGGCCCGTGAGCTGGGTGCGGACATCGTGCTCAACGCCGCCAATACGGATGTCGTGGCCGAGGTTCAGGCCGGCGGCGGTGCAGAGGGTGTGCTGGTGACGGCTGTTGGCAATGCATCCTTTTCCCAGGGTGTGGGCATGCTGGCCCGCGGTGGCACCATGAGTCTATGTGGTTTGCCCCCTGGCGACTTCCCCCTGCCAATCTTCGATACCGTCCTCAGCCGCAAGACGATTCGAGGGTCCATCGTTGGCACTCGCCTGGATCTGCAGGAGGCTCTGAGTTTTGCAGCCGAAGGCAAGGTCGGTGCACATTTCAGCATGGACAGCCTCGATAACATCAACCACATCTTCGACGCCATGCGTGCCAACACCATTACCGGGCGTATCGTGATGGAGATCTGAACGGCCTGGCCTGGTCGCGCATGGGGCTTGCCAGCCCAGGGACCGCATCGGTTACTCTAGGGAGCTGTGTTGCTGTTCCCGTAAGGAAGCCCCATGTTGCATCGACTGTTCTGTGTTCTGACCTTTTGCGCCCTGGCCGGCTGCGCCCAGGAGGGCAGTGCGCCGACGCCGGCCAAGGTTGAGTCCGCCGCAGCCGCCACCATTGAGCGTCCCCGCTACCAGATCACCACCGAGGCGGTGTTCAGCGCCGCGGATATTCCCGCCTACGCCGGCTCACATGATGCGATCTATGCACATATCGACGAGCATATCGACTACCACGTGGCCGAGTTGCAGCGCTGGCTGCGCCAGCCCTCGGTGAGCGCCCAGAACATCGGCGTGCGGGACATGGCGGAGATGGTGCGTCAGGATTTCGTCGACCTCGGCTTCCAGGAGGCGGAGCTGGTGGAGACCGACGGCCACCCGGGGGTGTGGGGCTACTACGACGCCGGTGCCGACAAGACCCTGGCGGTGTACATGATGTATGACGTGCAGCCGGTGGATCCGGAGGATTGGTTGTCGCCGCCCTTTGAGGCCAATATCGTGGAGCACAAGGCGGGCCGCGCCATCATGGCCAGAGGTGCCACCAACCAGAAAGGCCCCCAGCGCGCCTTCCTGAATGCCCTGGCCTCAATCATCGCCATCGAGGGCAAACTGCCGGTCAACCTCATGATCACCGCCGAGGGCGAGGAAGAGCTGGGCTCGCCCAACTACCCGCAGATTGTCGATAAGTACGAGGAGCGCCTGAAAACCGCGGACGGCGTGCTGTTCCCCATGTCCGGCCAGAACCTGGCGGGCAAGACCACCCTGATGCTGGGCGTGAAAGGTATTGTCTACTTCGAGGCACAGGCCACTGGCGGCGACTGGGGCGGTCCGCGCACGGCGGAGATTCACGGCTCCAATAAGGTGATTGTTGACTCACCGGTCTGGCGCCTGGTCAAGGCGCTCTCCACCCTGGTCAGTGAGGACGGCAACACGGTGCTGGTGCCGGGCTTCTACGACGACGTGCGCGCACCCACCGAAGAAGAAATGACCCTGATCAACGGCCTGGCGGCCAGTTGGGACGACGAGATGCGCCTGGGCCTGTACGACGTGGACCACTGGATCGACAATCTTGAGGGCCGCGACGCCATTGTCGAGGCGATTTACACGCCCTCGCTCAATATCGACGGCATCTGGGGTGGTTACACCGGCCCCGGCACCAAGACCATCCTGCCGCACACTGCGACCGCCAAGATCGACACCCGCATGCCCTACGGCCAGGACCCACAGAAACAGCTCGCCAAGATTCGCGCCCACCTGGATGCCCAGGGCTATGAGGACATCGAGCTGCGCATGCTAGGTGGCTACCCGGCGGCGCAAACCTCGGTGGACACCGAGCTGGTGCAATCGGTAATCCAGGTGGCCAACAAGTACGGCGACCCACCCACGGTCAACCCGCGCATTTTTGGGAGCGCGCCGTTCTACCAGTTCACCGAGCGCCTGGGCCTGCCCATGTTGCCGGCGGGCTTGGGCCATGGCAGCGGCGCCCATGCGCCCAATGAGTACTTCGTGGTCGAGCCGAACGAGGGCAGCGATATTGCCGGCCTGGCAGAGATCGAGAAGGCCTACGTAGATGTTCTTTACGCTCTGTCACTATAGGAGTGCATCCGGCTATGAGTGAGCTGCTGACGGCGGGCACTGCCGCCCAACTCTTTGCGAGCCGCGCGCCCGAGGAGGTAGTGGTGATCTGCGCCCGGGAGGACGGTGGCGCGGACACTCTCACCCGCCGGCAGTTCGATACCTGGGCCAACCGCCTGGCCCATCGGCTGCTGGAGGCGGGCGTGCGCCCCGGAGACTTCGTGGCTGTGATCCTACCCAACTGCGTGGAACACCTGGTGGCCACGCTGGCGGCCTACAAGGCCGGTGGCACGCCCATGCCGGTGAGTGTCAGCATGCCGCCGGAGGAGCGTGACGGCCTGCTGGCCCTGGCCACACCCCGGTGCATTATCGGCGACATGGACGACCTGGACGCCATCAGCCGCGCCGATATGCAGGCATTGGGAACCTACCCGGACACCCCGCCGGAAGCCGGTGTGCCAAACCCCATCAAGGCGCTGGGCTCCGGTGGTTCCACCGGCAAGCCGAAGCTGATCGTCACCCCGGGGCCATTCCAGTTTCCCGAGGGTGAGCATCCTACCGCCAAACTGCTGCGCTTCGAACCTGGCGACCTGCTGTATTCACCGGGGCCGCTATATCACAACGGGCCGTTTTTCTTTACCCAGGTGATGCTGTTCCACGGTGGCCGCATCCTCATCAACGAGCGCTTTCGGGCCGCCCACATGCTGGACCTGATCGAGGAATACCGGCCCACGGCACTCAACCTGGTCCCGACCATGATGCAGCGCCTGCTGCGCGAACCCGGCGTCGAGTCGCGGGACCTGAGCTCGGTGCGCCTGCTTTGGCACTACGCCGCCGCCTGCCCGGACTGGGCCAAGCGCGGCTGCATCGGCTTGTTTGGTGCGGAGAAGGTGCTGGAGTTATGGGCCGCCACCGAGGCCACCGGCATCACGGTGATCGACGGGGTCGAGTGGCTGGAGCACCCCGGCAGCGTCGGTCGCGGCGTGCTTACCGAGTTCCGCGTTGTCGATGAGAACCGCAAAGCGCTGCCGCCGGGTGAGGTGGGGGAGATCTTCAGCCGCTTTGGGGACGGCACGCCGGCCTACCAATACCTGGGAGCCAAGCAACTGGAGACCGTGGGCGACGGTTTTGTCAGCGTCGGTGACCTGGGCTACCTGGACGAGGAGGGTTACCTGTACCTGGCCGACCGGCGCACCGACATGATCATCTCCGGCGGCGCCAATATCTTCCCCGCCGAAGTAGAAGCAGTGATCAGCAGTCATCCCGGGGTGCAGGATGTGGCGGTGGTGGGGCTTAAGGACGATGATCTGGGGCGCCGGGTACATGCCATTGTCGAGCCGCGCGAGGCGGCCGGGCTGGACGCCGCGGAGTTAGAGGCCCTGTGTCTGAAGGAGCTGACGCGCTATAAGGTGCCCCGCGCCTTCGAGATCGTAAACAGCCTGCCCCGCAACGAGGCCGGCAAGATTCGCCGCCTGGCCCTGCGCGAGGAGCGCGGCGGTTAGGCGCTACTCGCGAGCAATGCTTTCGTTGGAGGCAATAGTCGCGCCGCCGCGGGCGTAGCGCTTTTTGGTCTCCTCGCTCCACTGGTCGATTTCTTCCTGCTCGAAGCCGTAGGCCAGGCCGCGCTCCACCGCCGGCCGGGCGCGCACCCGGTCCACCCAGGCCACCACGTTGACGTGGCCGGTGATATCAATCTTGCTCCACTTCCAACCCCGTACCCAGGGGTAGCAGGCGATGTCGGCGATGGTGAAGCTGTCACCGCACAGGTAGTCACGGCCCTCGAGCTGCTGGTCCATTACCCGCAACAGGCGCTGGGCCTCGTTATTGAAGCGCTCAAGCGGGTGGCTCTTCTGCTCTGTCGGCACATCGTCCATGTAGCGCGTGTAGCTCAGCTTGTTGCCGAACACCGGGCCGATATTGGCGGCCTGCCAGATCAGCCACTGGATCACGTTCCAGCGGCGGTCATCCTGGGGCAGTAGGGGGGAGGGGAACTGCTCGGCCAGGTACAGCAGTATGGCGCAGCTCTCCATCAGCGTGGTGTCGCCGTGGCGCAGCCCGGGGATCTTCTGGTTGGGATTGATGCTGGTGAAGGGCTCCTCGAACTGGTCGCCGCGCATGAGGTTCACCGTGACGACTTCCACCTCGGGCAGCTCGATGCCGGCCTCGATCAGCTCCTCCAGCATGATAGTAACCTTCCAGCCGTTGGGTGTGGCGAAGGTCCACAGCTCCAGTGCCAAGGTTCAGCCTCCGGCCACGCGCAGGCGGCCCAGGTAATCCATCTTGCCCAGGGGTGTGCCATGGATGCGCAGGATGTCGTAGAGGGTGGCGGCGTGGAAATAAAAATTTGGTAGGGAGAAGGAAAGGACGAAGTCGCTATTGGTAAAGGGGATATCGTTGCCGCCGATGCGGAACACCATGGACGCTTCGCCGAGCGCATTGATCTCACCCTCGGCTTCCCCTTCGAGGTAGGCGGTAGCTTCAGCCACCAGGTCTTTGCACCTGTCCCAGGTCATGTCGGACATCTTGGGGGGTGGTTCAAACAACCCCGCCTTAAGGCCCTGGATGGCACCCATGGAGTGGTGCCACACCGAGACCACCTGGAAACTGAAGGGCGCCATGTCGTCACGCAGCTTGTAGCCCACCAGTTCTTCCAGGGACAGGTTGCCCGCTGCGGCGTGGGCCTCGCCCTTGGCCATCACGTTGGCCACACCGCCCAGGGTTTGCAGGTAGCTGGCTACGGTAGTGTCGTAGAAAGTCAGTGCCATGATCATGCTCCTTGTCGAGTCGGCGGATTCCGAGTGTCAACGGTAGGTGCTTCCAGGAGATTTGGCCAGCACTCGATCCGGATAGAATACCGTCAGCTCAGATTGTTTTTGTCCGGACCCTTTGCTAGGTTACCCCTTCGATGCCGGAACGGTCTTAGCTGGGACCGGGGAGATAACAACAATGGCTGTCGAGACAAAGAAGACATTTTGCCGTTTCTGCCACGTGTTCTGCGGCATGGAAGTAGATGTGGAAGGCGACAAGGTCGTCGACGTCCGCGGCGACTACGACAACCCCATCTCCGAGGGTTACACCTGCCCCAAGGGTCGCAGCGAAGTCGACCGCATTAATCACCCCGAGCGTCTGCTGGGCTGCCAGAAGCGGGTGGAGGGGCGGCTGCAGCCGGTAGACACCACCCGGGCCCTGGATGACATCGGCGAACGCCTGCAGGCTATCGTCGCCGAGCATGGCCCCCACGCCGTGGCGGTCTATTCCGGCTGCGGCGGGCACCGCACCGCCGCCGGCGGCCCCTGGTTTGTCGGTAAGTGGCTGGAGGCGCTGGGTTCCCGGGGCATGTATACCTCCTACACCATCGATTCACCGGCCCTGTCGATTGCCACCGGCTGGCTATTCGGTGCGCCGATGCCCTTCGGCTCGCCGGACATCGAGAATTCCGAGGTGGCCATGTACGTGGCCACCAACCCGACCGTCTCCCACCTGTGGACCATGCCGCAGTCGAACCCGTCCACCCGCCTCAAGAATGTGCTGAAACGCGGCATGAAGCTGGTGGTGATCGACCCGCGCAAATGCGACGTGGCGCGCCGCGCCGATGTGCACCTGCAGGTAAAGCCCGGCGAGGACGCCACTCTGCTGGCGGCGATGATCAAGGTGATCATCGACAACGACTGGTATGACCGCGAGTACGTGGCGGCCTACTGCTCAGGCTTCGAAGAACTCAAGGCGGCGGTGGCCGATTTCGATCTCGACTATGCGACAGCCCGCACCACGGTGCCGAAAGAAAGCATTGTCGAAGGCGCGAAAGTGTTCGCCACCGCCGGCAGCGGCGCCGCGCAGACCGGCACCGGCCTGCACATGGCGGCGCACCAGAATCTGTGTGTGTTCCTGGTATGGGTGATCAATGCCATCTGCGGCCGCTACGACCGCCGCGGTGGCATGACGCGCATCACCGGCGCCCTGTCGCAGCCGCTGCAGGAGAACATGGGTCCGCTGCCGATACCCACCTTCAGCGGTGAGGTGTCACGGATTCGCGGCATTCGCGGCATGTCCGGACTGTTTGGCTATAACGAGATGCCCACCAATACCCTCACCGATGAAATCCTCACGCCCGGTGAGGGCCAGGTAAGGGCGTTGATCGTTAACGGCGGCAACCCGGCGCTGGTGTTCAGCAACACCGAGCGCACGGTAGAAGCGCTCAAGAGCCTGGACCTGCTGGTGTGCCTGGACCTGTTCGAGTCGGCCACGGCGCGCTACGCCGACTACATCATGGCGGTGAAGCACCCTTTCGAGCGCAACGACATTCCGCACATGATGAACATGTTCTACCCGCAGCCGTTCATGCAGTACACCGACAAGCTGGTGGAGCCACCGGCGGGCACCATCGAGGAGTGGGATTTCTTCTGGGAGATCGGCGAGCGGCTCGGGTTCCGGGCGAATATCAAGGGCCTGCCCGAGGACCGCAAGCCCGAGGCCGAAGAAATCATGCAGGCGCTCAACGCCAATTCGCGTACGCCCTTCGAGGACCTGAAGGAAAGCCCCAGCGGCAAGCTGTACGGCGACCGCGAGACCGAGGTCGGCGGTGTGATTCCCAATATGATCGGCCACGCCGACCGGCGTATCGCCGTGGGCAACCCGCAGCCGATGGCGGAGCTGCGCGAGGTGCGCGCCGAGCCCATACCGGTGGCGGGCAGCTACAGCCCCGATGGGGACTTCCAGTTCCGCGCCATTACCTACCGCATGCCGGAGGTGTACTGCACCACCGGGCACAACCTGCCAAGAGCCGAGAAGAAGCGGCCTTACAACCCGGTGCTGATTTCTCCCGACGACCTCGCGGCCCACGGCTTTGCCGATGGCGAGTGCGTAATCGTAGATTCCGGCTACGGCCAGCAGGAAGGCATCCTGGAAGCCTCGGAGGATGTGGCCTCAGGCACCCTCGGTATCGCCCACGGTTGGGGAGATCCCGCCGACGAGCGGCCGGTGGAGGAAAAAGGCACCAACGTGCAGGCCTTGATTCCCGCTCACGAGCGCTACGACCGCATTACCGGTCTCGCCCAGCAAAGCGCCTACCCGGTCAACCTTCGCAAGCATGAGGGGCGGATTATCGCGCGGGGAGTCTAGCGCGGGACGGTCGCCCTGTGGCGCACCGCCCCGGTCGATAATCGCTATCGTCATGTCTCTACGATGGTAGGTGCACCCTGGCTGATTGCCACCACCAGTACCACACCGCCGCCCATGACCAGGAAGTAGGCTTGCGCAATGCCCTTAAGCCCCAGGAGGAAGGGTAGGGCGAGAAAGGCGGCTGCGGCGATGCCGTCCAACAGTAGATGAACCCTGAAAGACAGCAGTCTGGCCGCGCTGAAGCGGTAGTCGGTCAGCAGACTGTACAGGATGAGGCCGGCGCCGCCGGCCACCGAAAACCAGTGGGCGACGACAGATTCTGCGGTGAGATCCAGTACGAATGGTGCAGTGATGAGTACCAGGGCGGCGGCGTAGTCGCCAACCCCGTGCAGGGTGGGGGTCAGAAATTTCATTATCAGTCTCCGTGTAGGCGTGGGTTTCCGGTCTTCCCGGATATCGCAGCGCAGTCTATGGAGATCGCTCCTGCGGCACTTGACCGTCGGTACCGAGGTTTTGACTGCGCGTACCAATCATCACCGTAAGCACGTTTCTCATAATAATTTGAGCTATAAATAGGCTCTTTGCTTAGCCTGGAGTACCACTTGGACGTTCTCAGTGACATTCTCGATCTAATCAGCCTGCGCGGCAGCCTGTACTTTCGCACCCAGTTCTCGCCGCCCTGGGCCGTGCAGGTCCCGGCCTTCGAGCAAGTGGCGCGTTTTCACTTTGTCACCCGCGGCGAGTGTTGGGTACAGGTTCAAGGCCACATCAGCAGCCTGCAGTTAGGCCCCGGTGACCTGGTGGTCATCCCCCGCGGTGCGGCGCACGTCCTCAAGGACGACCCGAAGCGCGCGCCGGCGGCGCTGGACGACGTGATTCAGAAGAGCGGATTTCGCGGCGAGGGTGCACTGGTGTACGGCGGCGGAGAGGGCGGCGCTGCCTGTAAGCTGGTGTGCGGACATTTCGCGTTTGACGCTGATGTCCAGCACCCGCTGCTGGACAGCCTGCCCGAAGTCCTTCACATACCTGCTGCCGAGGGCGTCGACTACTCCTGGTTGGAAAGCGCACTGCGCTTCGTCGCCCACGAGGCAGAAAGCGGCCAGCCGGGCAGCGACGCGATCCTCAGGCGGCTTGCCGAGATCATCTTCGTGCAGACGCTGCGCTCGCTGGACGCGGAGAGAAATCCGGCGCTGCGGTCCATTGCCGGCCTGACGGACAGGCG
>JANQGK010000172.1 GCA_028277365.1 Halieaceae bacterium
TTTGACGCATCTTGAGCCGTAGGACTGCACCCAACCGAACTGGCTGAAGGCGTAGCCGTCGAGCTGCTCCCCGAAGTACTCCACCATATCGTTGCGCTCGGCCTCGCCGTGCACCAGAACGTCCAGCCCCAGCGCCTCCTGCTTGCGCACGCAGCGCGTGATTTCGTAGCGCATGATTTGGGCGTAGGTTAACGCGTCGATCTTTTCGCTCTTGAACTGGCTGCGGGCCTCGCGGATCTCCGCGGTTTGCGGGAAGGAACCGATGGTGGTTGTCGGGAAGCGAGGCAGCTTTAATACAGCGGCCTGCTTTTCAGCGCGGATCGGGTAGGGGCTCTGGCGTTGGCCCAGGCTGGCATCGATTGCTGCAACGGCGGCCTTCACGGCGGGGTTGTGCACGCGCGGCGAGTTGCGGCGCGTCGCGATGGCGGCCTGGTTTGCCTCCAGTTCCGTCCTGACGGCGGTGCGGCCTTCGTTCAGTGCCACAACGAGCACGCGCAGTTCGTCAAGCTTCTGCATGGCGAAGGCGAGCCAAGACTTAATCTCGTCATCAAAGTTGGTTTCGCTGTCCAGGTCTACGGGTACGTGTAGCAACGAGCACGATGGTGCAATCCACAGGCGTTCACCAATTTGCGCCTGTAGCGGCTCGAGCCAGTCGAGTAGAGCGTTCAGGTCGGCTTTCCAGATGTTGCGGCCGTTGATTACGCCGAGCGAGATGACCTTGTGTGAGGGCAGTTGACCGAGCAGATTGGCTACCTCGTCACGGGCGTTGACTGCATCGACATGCAGGCCGGCAACGGGCAGGTTTGCGGCCAGGTCCATGTTGTCCTGTAGCCTGCCGAAGTAGGTGGCGAGCAGGAGCTTCACGGGACAGGCTTTGAGGTGGTCGTAGGCCAGCTTAAATGCGTTCCTCCAGTCCGCGTCCAGCTCGGTCACCAGGACGGGCTCGTCGATCTGCACCCAGTCGATGCCCTCGGCGGCCAGGTGTTCCAACAGTTGGGCATAGACCGGCAGTAAACGCTCCAGCAGAGCCAGCTTGTTGGACCCGTCTTTCACCTTGCCCAGCCACAGGTAGGTAACCGGGCCGATGATCACAGGCTTGGCCTTAACCCCCTCCGCTCTAGCCTCCCTCACCTGGCCGAGCAGGCGGGACGGCTCCAATTCGAAGTGGGTCGACGCGGTGAATTCGGGGACGATGTAGTGGTAGTTGGTGTCGAACCACTTGGTCATCTCGCCAGCGGAGACACCTTCGAAGTGCTGTTCGGGGGATTCGGCCGAGCGACCCCGCGCCACGCGAAAATAGTTGTCGAGCTCGTGACCGGTGAATGAGCGTACCCGGTCGGGTAAGTTGCCCAGCGTGAAGCTCATGTCCAGCACCTGATCGTAGAAGGAGAAATCGCCGACCGGCGTTAAATCCAGCGCCGTCTGGGCTTGCCAGTGGCGAAGCCGGAGGTCGGCGCCGATCGTCTCGAGCTCGTCGCGGGACGAATGCCCCTTCCAGTACGATTCCAGGGCGAATTTCAGTTCGCGTTTTGCACCGATGCGCGGGAAGCCGAGGTTGTGGGTGTATGCCATGACGGTTACCTGTGATTGTTGAATGCTCCGCCATATTAGGTAGGCCTTGACATGAATAAAAATGTTATTATCTCATCAATCTTTGAATAACATTCATGTACAACGGGACCTCAATGGCTATTCTGGAGCGCTCTCATCTGGAGATAATCCGCGCGGTAGACCGGCATGGCTCGTTGACTGCCGCGGCCCAGCACCTTCACCTCACGCAGTCAGCGCTGAGTCATGCGGTACGCAAGCTCGAGGACCAACTGGGTGTGTCGATCTGGCATCGCGAAGGCCGCAACCTGCGCACGACCCAGGCCGGAGACTACCTGCTCCAGCTATCCAATCGGCAGCTGCCCCAGTTGGAACATGCTGAAGAAGTTCTCGGCCAGTTCGCGCGTGGAGAGCGCGGCACGCTGCGCTTCGGCATGGAATGCCACCCCTGTTATCAATGGCTTCTCAAGATTGTGGCGCCGTATCTGGCGGCCTGGCCGTCGGTGGATGTGGACGTCAAGCAGAAGTTCCAGTTCGGCGGCATTGGCGCGCTGTTCGGCCACGAAATCGACGTCCTGGTGACGCCGGATCCGCTCTACAAGTCGGGTTTGAAGTTTGAGCCGGTTTTCGACTACGAGCAGGTCCTGGTGGTGGGTCCGGGGCATACCCTGCGTGGAGCTGCTTATGTGACACCGCAGCAACTCGCGGATGAGACGTTGATTACCTATCCGGTCGCGATCGACCGGCTTGATATCTATACCGAGTTTCTAATGCCCCAGGGCATTAGCCCAAAGCGACACAAAGTGATCGAGACCACTGACATCATGCTGCAGATGGTCGCCAGCGGACGTGGCGTAGCGGCCCTGCCGCGCTGGTTGGTCGAGGAGAGCACAGCCCAGTTCGACGTTGCTGCAGTGACACTGGGCCCGCGTGGCGTCAACAAGCAAATCCATCTGGGTATTCGGGAGGCAGATGCCGATACCGACTACCTGCGCGCCTTCTTGGCGCTCGCGCGCTCACTCAGTAATGGAGTCCTTGTTTGAGGCGGATGAATACGGTGCGAAGCTGCGCGTTGTGTCTTCGGCGCCGAGCGGTCGGCCGATCATGGGGAATGCTCGCTGATGACAGCGGGGTCGCTCGCAGAGCTTGCAGCCCGGGCCGATTGGCGTCACAGCGTCTGGTGCATTTTCATCCAGCCCCCGGCCGTAGACGAGGCGACCCGCGTGCGACAGGTCGCAACCGATCGCCACGGCGAACTGTTTCCGTTCTGCGCCGAACCCACCTGGGCCCTGCGCGACGGTGCGCGCAATCCAGAGATAGCGACCACCGTCGGGCATCTCCGCCACTTGCGTCAATACCTCACCGGGGCGCGTGAAGGCCTCATAAACCTTCCAGAGCGGACAGGAGCCGCCGAAGCGTGAGAAATGGAAATCCGTGGCTGATTGGCGTTTGGAAATATTGCCGGCGCGGTCCACGCGGATGAAGAAGAAGGGCACGCCGCGCGCACCGGGCCGCTGCAAGGTGGACAGGCGATGGCAAGCGGTCTCGAACCCCACGCCGAAATGCTGACCGAGCAGCTCGATGTCGTAGTTGCTTGCTTCTGCTGTCTTGAGGAAGGTGCGGTAAGGCAATATGACGGCACCCGCGAAGTAGCTGGCAAGTCCGATCCGCAGGTTGGCCGCCGCCTCCGGATTCAGATCCGACTCGGCCACTAAATTTCGTATTGCGGCGTCCTGCTCGATGAACGCGAGTTGCGTCGCCAGCTGAAAGGCGCGCTGTCCCGGCGAGAGGAGCCGGGAGAGATGCAAGACTCGCGACGCCTGGTCGTAGCGGCGGAGGGTGGCGGGATCATCGTCGAAGCTGAGGCGAATGCCGTGTCGTCCGGCGAGCCTCGCGGCCAGTCCGTCGGCCATGCCGCCCGCTGGGAGACTCTCGCCGATCGCTTCACCCGCCTCGTCCAGCAGGCCAACATAGTTGCGTCGCTCGTAAAACCAGTCCCGTACGGCCTCAAAGGGCGTGGGTGGCAAGGGCACGTTTGATCCGACCGATACCCGCTCGGCGAGGAGGTCGGCGCGCTCCGTCGCCTCGCGAAGCCGACGTTGAAGGCTGATGATCGCACGCGCGATATCCGGCATATTGGCGACCAGTTCACGCAGTTCCGCTGTGCTAGGCGACTTGTTCTCGTCACCAAGTGCTGCGCGCAGGTCGGTTACGAGTCTCCCCTCGTCGCTTTCGGCGAAAAGCTGCACGTCGAGTCCCAGTACTTCGTTGAGACGCAGAAGTACCGGCACGGTCAGCGGGCGCTGGTTGCGCTCGATCTGGTTGAGGTAGCTCGGCGAGATGCCGAGCATCTTGGCAAGCCCGCTCTGGGTCAGGCCGCGTTCCTCCCGCAGAACACGCAGGCGGACGCCCATGAAGATTTTTCTCATCGCGTTGCCCTCGCGGCGCTTCCATGCTGCTTCCTCTGGGGCGCTTTCTTCAGTTCAGGGCGCATTCTTTCTGATTCAATCTTCGCAAAATTCGCAAATTTACCGATTTGCTTTCGCGAACCGGCGCATTTTCAGGAGTTTATTTGGTGTTCCAGCATGTGGCAACGTATTTAGCAAATATTGTGAACGTTCTATGCCATGACTATCTCCACGCTTTTCACCGAGATGATCCTGCCAGAGCAGGCGAACCATTACGGAACGCTCTTCGGTGGCAACGGCCTGTCCTTGATGACACGCGCTGCCTTTGTGGTGGCGAGCCGTCATGCAAAGCAGAAGGTGGTACTCGTGGCCTGCCGTGACGCGCGGTTCGGCGCACCGGTCCCAGTGGGCAGCCTTCTTCTGCTGACAGCGACGGTTGTCGAAGTGGGGCGGACCTCGATGCTGGTTCGAGTCGAGGGTGCCTGCGAGCGTCCCGGGCAGGAGACCGTTACCCCGGTTTCTGAGGCCAGTTTCACCATGGTGGCTGTCGATTGCGACGGCCGCCCCGTTCCCGTTCCCACCTTGAAAGAAGCCGCCGCATGAAGACTTACCCCGTCAGGACCTATCCATCCGCCGAGCACCTCCCGCGAGAGGATCAGCTCGCCTGGAAGATCGCCGAAGTCGCGACCGATCCCGTCGCCGTCGAGAACGAGGTGACGGAGATGATCGTTAACCGGATCATCGACAACACGGCGGTGGCTGCCGCGTCACTCGCGCGCCGTCCGGTTACCTCGGCACGAGCGCAGGCGCTCTGTCACCCTTACTCGCCCGGTGCAGCGATGTTCGGCATGGGCCCCGAAACGCGGGTCAGCCCCGAATGGGCCGCCTGGGCGAACGGCGTCGCAGTGCGCGAACTCGATTTCCATGACACCTTTCTCGCGGCGGACTACTCGCACCCAGCGGACAATATCCCGCCCATTCTTGCGGTCGCACAGCACGCCGGTAAATCCGGTGCCGACCTGATCCGGGGACTGGCCGCCGGCTACGAAATCCAGGTGAATCTCGTGCGGGGCATCTGCCTGCACGAGCACAAGATCGACCATATCGCGCACCTGGGACCGTCTGCCGCTGCCGGAATCGGCACGCTGCTGGGCCTTGAGACCGAAACGGTCTACCAGGCCGTCCAGCAGGCGCTACATGTCACCACGACCACGCGGCAGAGCCGTAAGGGCGAGATTTCGTCATGGAAAGCCTATGCCCCGGCTTTCGCGGGCAAGATGGCGATCGAAGCGGTGGACCGTGTGATGCGCGGCGAGGGCTCGCCAAGCCCGGCCTGGGAAGGCGAGGACGGCTTCATCGCCTACCTCCTTTCAGGGGCGGGCGCACTCTATCGCGTGCCTCTGCCCGAGCCGGGCGAGCCCAAGCGCGCCATTCTCGACACCTACACCAAGGAGCATTCGGCGGAATACCAGAGCCAGGCGCTGATCGATCTCGCCCGCCGAATGGGACCGCAGATTGGCGACCTGAGCGCGGTGGAAAGCATCGTCATTCACACCAGTCATCACACCCATTATGTGATCGGCACTGGTGCGGGGGACCCACAGAAGATGGACCCGAAGGCCAGCCGCGAGACCTTGGATCATTCGATCATGTACATCTTCGCCGTCGCCCTGGAGGACCGCGGTTGGCATCACGTGGATAGCTACACGCCCGAACGTGCGGGGCGTTCGTCCACGGTCGCCCTATGGCACAAGGTCTCGACGATTGAGGATCCGGAGTGGACGCGCCGCTACCACGCGCGCGACCCCAAGGAGAAAGCCTTCGGCGGACGTGTCGTGGTGACGCTGAAGGGCGGTCGGGTGATTGAGGACGAGCTCGCCCTGGCCGATGCCCATCCGGATGGGGCGCGGCCCTTCGTGCGTGAGAACTACAGGCAGAAGTTTCTGACCCTGTCCGAGGGGATCGTTGCGCCGGAAGAGCAGCGGCGCTTCCTTGATGCAGCCGAGGGCTTGGCAGAACTGAAGCCGGGTGATCTGGGTGCACTGAATATCGCCGTCGCGCCCGATTTCCTGGGGCCGGCCCGCCCCGCGGGCATTTTCGACTTTAAGACATGAGGGAGACTGTCATGGCAGCCAAGCCCAAGAAATCCGTCGCCCTTTCCGGGGTCGAAGCTGGTACCACTGCGCTTTGCAGCGTCGGGCGCAGCGGTAACGACCTGCACTACCGGGGCTACGACATCCTTGATATCGCCGAGACCTGCACGTTTGAAGAAATTGCCTATCTGCTCGTGCACGGCGAGTTGCCGGATGCGCCGCAATTGCAGGCCTATCAGGCCAAGCTCGCGCGACTGCGCGGATTGCCGGCAATCGTGCGTCAGGCGCTGGAATTATTGCCCGCGGCCACGCATCCGATGGATGTGATGCGCACCGGTGTCTCGGCGCTGGGTTGCGCGCTTCCCGAAGCGCATGATCACAGCCCCGCCGGGGCCCGCGATATCGTGGACCGGCTGCTGGCCTCGTTAGGATCCATGCTGCTCTACTGGCACCATTTCGCCCACAATGGACGGCGGATTGAGGTGGAGGGCAGCGAAACCTCGATCGCTGCGCATTTCCTGCGCCTGCTACACGGCCGTGCGCCATCCGACGCGCACGTGCGGGCGATGCAGACTTCGCTGATCCTTTATGCCGAGCATGAGTTCAATGCCTCGACCTTTGTGGCGCGCTCGATTGCCTCGACCGGATCCGACATGTATTCGACGATTGCTGGGGCGATCGGGGCGCTGCGTGGGCCGAAGCATGGCGGCGCCAACGAGGTCGCCTTCGAGATCCAGTCTCGCTATGCCAGCCCGGACGAGGCCGGTGAGGATATCCGCTCGCGGGTGCAGGCCAGGGAAATTGTGATCGGCTTTGGCCACCCGGTTTACACGATCGCCGACCCGCGCAACGTTGTTATCAAGCGTGTTGCGAGCACCCTGTCCGAAGCGGCGGGCGACACGAAGCTTTACGACATCGCATCCCGGATCGAGGCGGTTATGGCCGAGGAACGGAGCATGTTCCCCAACCTCGACTGGTTCAGTGCCGTGTCTTACCACATGCTGGGCGTACCGACTGCTATGTTCACGCCTCTGTTCGTGATCTCGCGGACCTCGGGTTGGGGCGCGCACGTGGTCGAGCAGCGCGCTGACGGTAAGATCATCCGGCCTTCCGCCGTCTACACGGGCCCTGAGCATCGCTGCTTCGTTCCGCTAGGGAAACGCGGCCGCCCACCGGCACATCGCGCGGCCTGAGGATAACTGGAATGCCTTATCTCGATGCTTCGGAGCTGCCGACCGTGCCCGCGGGTCGCCGCTTTCGCGAGCTGCTCGAAGCGCCCGGCATCCTCCGCCTCCCGGGCGCGCATAATGGCGTGGCAGCACTGCAGGCGAAGGCAGCCGGGTTCAACGCGCTTTACTTGTCAGGTGCGGCCATGACCGCTTCGATGGGGCTGCCGGACCTCGGCATCATCACCGTAGACGAAGTCGCCTTCTTCGTCCGTCAGCTTGTGCACGCATCGAATCTGCCGCTCCTGGTGGACGGTGACACCGGCTATGGCGAGGCGCTGAACGTGATGCACATGGTGCGGGTATTTGAAGAGGCCGGCGCTGGCGCGGTGCACCTCGAAGACCAGCTGCTGCCTAAGAAGTGCGGCCATCTCAACGACAAGAAGCTGTCTACACCGGCCGACATGGCGGCGAAGGTTGCCGCGGCGGCCCGTGCCCGCCGTGACCTTGTCATTATCGCCCGCACCGATGCGGCGGCCTCGGAAGGGGTCGAAGGCGCCGTCGCCCGTGCGAGGCTCTATCTTGAGGCCGGTGCCGACGCCATTTTTCCCGAGGCGTTGACCAGCGTCGAGATGTTCCGTGAAGTGCGCGCAGCCCTGCCCGGTGTCAAGCTGCTCGCCAACATGACCGAGTTCGGCCGCACTCCATCGCTGACGGCGCGGGAGTTCGAGGAGCTCGGCTACGACATGGTGATCTGGCCGGTGTCTTCGCTTCGGGTGGCCAACAAGGCGCAGGAGAACCTGTACGCGGCGCTCGCGCGCGATGGCGCGACAACCGCCATGCTCGAGCGTATGCAGACTCGCAGCGAGCTGTACAACACAATTGGGCTTGGGGACTTCGAGGCGCTCGACGCCACCATCGTCACAAGCCTCCCCCCCGACGAGCACCTCTAAACGTTCAGGGACAAAGGCTTGCTTCAGCCCTCAAAAGGATGCTTTGGGGGTAATGCTAGGGGAGGAAAGCTGGCATCACACTCGAATCTCGCGGAAAAAAAGCCGCTACGTTCGCCTCCGTTATCGCGGGCCGCAGGCCTTGCAGGACCGGCACCGCCAGCAGGCCGCCCAACAGGAAATCGCGTCGTTTCAAGGGTGTCTCCGTTTCCCCATTCTCGCCTGGCGTATTTAGCGAGTGGCGCGATGAGCACCAGTGCCGTTTGCTACGCAGGTGGCTGACTTTCTGTTTGGTTTCTACAGTTCAAGGATGGGGGCGGTGTAGACGACGGGACCGGTGGGAAGACCCGTCGGTGAACCGCCTGCGGGCTCGATGCTGACCGCGAGCCCTTTCGAACTCTGTAACAGCGCCACAATCGCGGGGGAGAGTTCAAATTGGGCGCGATCACCGCCCGCCACCGGTAGCAAACCGAAGGACTGCGGGTCGCCCTCCGCAGGCAACATCCAGAGCTGGAACACGCGGTCCACCTCGCGGGCGGGCGCGTTAATCGCCCGCGACCGGATCAGACCGGCGTCCAGGTCCACGCTGACCACCCACAGCGGCTGTTGCTCGCTGTCCTGGATCAGAGCGAGTTGCTCGCTGACCAGCTGCGGCGCCCCCGGTTGGAACAGGGGGATCAGCAACACCAGTACCGCCAGCCCCAAGGCGGCGCTGAGGGCGCGCCAGGGCAGCAACCGCTGGCCGACCCTGGGCTCGTGTTTCGAGCCGGACTGAATTTTCTGCTCGATATACCCCCACACCTCAGTGCGCGGCTGAACCGGGGCCACGGAGTCCGCCATCGGATTGATGCGTCGCTCCCATCGCCATATGGCCTGCTGTACGCTCAAGGATTCCCTGGCGAGTGCCTCCAGGCGCCGCCGCGCCCCGCCGTGCAGCGTACCCAGCACATAGGCTGCCGCCAGGCGGTCGACAAGCTGTGGATCGTCGTACTTCATGCTTTTAGACACTCACGCAGCTTGTTGAGCCCGCGGCGAATCCAGGCCTTCACCGTTCCAATCGGCACCGCGAGCTGCTGGGCCAGTTGCTCGTGGGTGAACCCACGGTAGAACGCCAGCCCGATACTCTGGCGCTGGTCGCTGGAGAGCGTCTCGATGCAGGCGCGGAGAAGACTCTGATCGAGCGTGTCGACCAGGGTCTGCAGCGCGGAGGGTGTCAATTCGTCCAGCTGCTCGGCGGCCGGGAGAATCTCCCCTCCGCGTACGTTGCTCGCCCGGACCAGGTCCAAAGCCCGGTAGCGGGCAATTGACGACAACCAGGTGTTCACCTGGCCGCGGCCTGCGTGATAGTCCGCTGCCCGGTGCCAGACCTTGAGGTAGGTGTCCTGCAGGACATCTTCCGCCTGCTCGCGATCCCGCAGGATGCCCATCAACAGACCGAGCAGGTTCGGCGACGTGCGGTCGTAGAGTTCCCTGAACGCCACCTGATCGCCCACGGCGACCTTGCCGATCAACGTTGCCAGTTCGTTTTGCTCTGACGCCACCTGTATCTCCCGGGTCTTCGGCGGAAAGCCATTAGCCCGACAAAAGCCATTAGCCCAATAAAAGCCATTAGCCCAATAAAAGCCATTCGCCCCACAAAAGCTATCAGCCATGTACGTCCGACCCCGCCAAGCAGATGCAGTGCATCTGCAATCTGTCCGGACCGTATATGGCGCCGAACAGCTTCGGCTGATCACACCACAGGAGATACACCATGACAACACGCACCGTGGCGGCGCTGGCCGCTTTCTCACTCTTATCCACGCTCTGCACATCGGGCTGGGCTTCCAGCCACCGGGAAGCGCCGTTCATTACCAAGTACCCCCAGGTCGATGCGGCAGACTTCTACCTGTTTAACTCCTACGAGCCCGGCCGCGAAGACTATGTGACGCTGATCGCCAACTATCTGCCGGTTCAGGCGGCCTATGGCGGCCCCAACTACTTCCCGCTGGACAGCAACGGTGTCTACGAAATCTTGATCGACAACGACGGGGACGTGGTAGAGGACATCACCTTTCAGTTCCGGTTTACCGACACCCTGGGCGATGCCGGTAGCTCGATCACCGTAGACGTCGACGGCGTGGCGGTATCCTCGGTGCTGCGCAACATCGGAGTGCAGTCCGCAGGCAGCGAGGCAGGGCTCAACCATCTTGAAAGCTACACCCTGACCATGGTCACGGGCGACCGGCGCAGCGGCGACGCCGCCCCTGTCACCGACGCGGAAAGCGGTAGCAGCAGTTTCCGCAAGCCGTTTGACTACGCGGGCACCAAGAGCTTCGGTGGCCCCGGCCAGTATTCTGAGTACGCCAGGTCCTTTATTCACAGTATCGATATTCCCGGTTGCAACATGCCCGGCCGGGTATTCGTGGGGCAGCGCCATGAGGCCTTCAAGATCAGCCTCGGCGAGGTCTTCGACCTGGTGAATTTTGTGCCCATTGAGGGCGACAGTTCGCCTGGGGCGGGCGATGGCGGTGGCTTTCCAGGAGGCGTTTCACAGAGTGAGGAGCGCAATATCCTGGCGAGAAATAACATCACTTCGCTGGCGCTGGAGGTCCACCGGGACTGTCTGGCCGGTGAAGAGGATGTTATCGGTGCGTGGACTGCCGCCAGCCTGCCCCAGGCCTCTATCCTCAATCCCTCGCCCAGCTTCGACAGGCCCGAGGTAGGTGGAGGGCCCCTGACGCAGCTGTCGCGCCTGTCGGCACCGCTGGTTAACGAACTGGTGATTGGCTACGACCGCAAGGACGCCTTCAACGCGAGTCATCCCGACGGCGATACACAGTTCCTGACCTTCGTGACCAACCCGGTGTTGCCCGTGATACTGAACAGCCTGTTCCTGGATGCCGTGAACACGACGCTGGGGACAACGCTCACGGATCTTGCACCGGGCAACTTCCCGCGCAACGATCTGGTGACGGCGTTTCTGACAGGCTTTGCCGGCGTGAACCAGTTCGCCAACCCCACCCCCGGCGAGATGCTGCGGCTCAATACGGCCATTGCTGCCACGCCGCGGGCACAGCAGCATCCGCTGGGATTGGCGGCGGGTGATCTGGCTGGATTCCCCAACGGGCGTCGGCCGGGGGATGACGTGGTGGACATTGCTTTGCGGGTGGTCATGGGCGCGCTCTGCCACGACCTGCCCCTGGGCGAGAACGGAGCGCCGGTCAATCTGGGACTGTGCGCCCCTGAGGATGCCCCGGTGGGGAATGTGGCCTTCACCGACGGAGCTCCGCTGGCGGCTGCGGACCTTAACAACAGCTTCCCTTACCTGCTCACCCCGTACCCGGGTTCGCCGATAGGCGCGCCGCTGCCGCAGGCGGAGGATTGATTATGATGCGTTTATCCCTCTATATGGGCCTCTCACTGCTGCTGGCTGCCTGCGGCAGCGACAACAATGATCGGCCGGTCAGCCCGGTGAACGCGGCCCCCACCCTGAGTGCTATCGCCGATCAATCGCTGGAGGCAAACAGCGCCACTGACTCGATAACTTTTTCCGTCACCGACGACATTACTGACGCAGACGCGCTGGTGCTGACCGTTGCCAGCGACAACCCGGATCTTGTGCCGGTAGACGCAGTCGCGTTGGGCGGCAGTGGCACCGACCGGACCCTCATCGTCACACCGCTTTCAGACCGGGTGGGCGAGGCGATCATCACGCTTCGCGTTGAGGATGCCGCGGCACAGTTTGCCGAACAGAGCTTCCTGGTCACCGTGGTACCGGCGTTGACGTCGGTGGACAGCTTCGTACGCGGCGTATTTGCCCTGGATGCCAACGACGAGCCCCTGGAAATCAATGCGCTGGAGTTTGTGCAGGACGCGGGAGGCTTCGATGACCTTCTTTCGCTGTAAATGCGTGTTGGCGACGGTGCTGCTTTGCATGACTGCCGGTGCCGGCGCCCATGGCACACGGGCCTTGCTTCAGGAAGCGACCGTGGCGGAATCTCAACACCGGTTTGCCGAGGCGCGCGCCGCGCTCAGGCATCTGCTGGCGGAGCGCCCCGATCATGCCGATGCCTGGTTAAAACTGGCGTCCATCGCCACCGTTCAAGGAGACATAGACACCGCGCGGGACGCCTGTGCCCAGGCCAGCATCTATATCGATCCGGTAGCAGCGCTGGCCTGTCGCGGCCGGCTGGCGCTCGCCAACGGCGACCACGGTCCAGCACTTGCGGCCCTGCAGCAGGTTCTCGAGCACGAGCACTACCGCGGTCGAACCGACACGGCAACGCGATGGGGCTGCGCCGTGGCCGCCGAATTGGCGGTGGCGGCGGGGCAGCCGGCGCTGGCGGAC
>JANQGK010000184.1 GCA_028277365.1 Halieaceae bacterium
TACTACTCGGTAGAGAGCAGGTCGATGGTGTGACGGTCCATCATTTCCATGGCCAGGCCGCCGCCGCGCGCCACGCAGGTCAGCGGATCCTCAGCCACGATCACCGGCAAGCCGGTCTCGTCGGAGATCAGCCGGTCCAGGTCGCGCAGCAACGCGCCGCCGCCGGTCAGCACAATGCCGCTCTCGGCGATGTCAGCTGCCAGTTCCGGCGGTGACTGCTCGAGGGCAGACTTTACTGCCTGGACGATTTGCGCCAGCGGCTCCTGCAGGGCCTCGAGGATCTCGTCGCTGTTGAGTGAGAAGCTGCGCGGCACACCCTCAGCGAGGTTGCGACCGCGGACATCGATCTCGCGCAGCTCGGAGCCGGCAAAGCCGCAGCCCACTTCCTGCTTGATGCGCTCGGCGGTGGAGTCACCGATCAGGCTGCCGTAGCGGCGCCGCACGTGGCTGACAATGGCTTCATCGAAGCGGTCACCGCCAACCCGGGCGGAGTCGCTGTAAACCACACCATTGAGAGAGATGATCGCAATCTCGGTGGTACCGCCACCGACATCGACCACCATCGAGCCGGTGGCTTCGCCGACCTGCAGGCCCGCGCCAATGGCAGCCGCCATGGGTTCTTCGATCAGCCGCACCTCGCGAGCACCGGCGCTGAGGGCGGATTCACGGATCGCGCGGCGCTCAACCTGAGTGGACTGGCAGGGTACGCAGATCAGCACCCGCGGGCTGGGGCGGATGAACTTGCTCTCGTGCACCTTGGAGATAAAGTGCTGGAGCATCTTTTCGGTGACCTGGAAATCGGCGATCACGCCGTCCTTGAGCGGACGGATAGCGGTGATATTGCCGGGGGTACGGCCCAGCATGCGCTTGGCGTCGGAGCCCACCGCCTCGATGGTTTTCTGGCCGTTGTGGACACGGATGGCGACCACCGAGGGCTCGTTGAGGACGATGCCCTGTTCACGGACGTAGATGAGCGTATTGGCTGTTCCTAGATCAATGGACAGATCGTTGGAAAACAATCCACGCAGATTCTTGAGCATTAACTTTGACTACCTTGTGAGCCGCTCGCCGAGCGTCGAGCGGGTACTGTAAAACTCGATAACACTTTATTCGCTTCACTCGATACCCCTTCAACGCCAGTTTCAGGCCAGCACATTCCAGCGGCATCCCCTCGCTACTGTCGCCTTCTGTCACCTTCCA
Organism: Halieaceae bacterium; assembly: GCA_028277365.1. GTDB lineage: Bacteria > Pseudomonadota > Gammaproteobacteria > Pseudomonadales > Halieaceae > JANQIO01. Next base: position 1,201 of record JANQGK010000184.1, read on the forward strand.
AGGCCCCGAGGACCGCGGATAAACCCAGCGCTTTGTTATATAACCGAGGTTTTTAATGCCCTTGACTCTACCAATCGCGGGGATTTTGGGCAAGGAACAAATGTGATAACTTTCGATTTCTCAAAAACTTACCCCCAGTTAGCCCATGTCTGTCGACCAGGCGGAAATCGAAAAGATTGCCCAACTCGCCCGCATTCGCGTGGCCCCCACTGATATCGCCGAGCTCACCGAGCGCATTACCGGCATTCTCGATATGGTGGACCAGATGCAGGCTGTGGACACCAGCGGCGTGGAACCCCTCGCCAACCCCCTCAATGCCAGCCAGCGATTGCGCGAGGACCGGGTCACCGAGAGTGATCGCCGCGCCGAGTTCCAGGCTGTTGCCCCCGTTACCGAGTCGGATCTCTACCTCGTACCGAAGGTCATCGACTAGATGTCACTACCCACACTGGCAGAGCTCAGCCGCCGGCTGGGCAAGGGCGACGTATCGAGCGTCGACCTCACCCGCGACTACCTGGCCCGCATCGAGGCACAGGATCCCGCCCTCAATTCGGTGATTACCGTTATCGCGGAACAGGCCCTGGCCGAGGCCACGGCCGCCGACGCCCGCCGCGCTGCCGGGGAATCCGGGGCGCTGCTGGGTATCCCGCTGCTGCACAAGGACATCTTCTGCACTGCCGGAATCCGCACCAGCTGTGGCTCGAAGATGCTCGACAATTTCGTGCCGCCCTATGATGCGACGGCGGTGGCCCGCCTGAAGGCCGCCGGTGCGGTAACCCTGGGCAAGACCAACTGCGACGAGTTCGCCATGGGCTCCTCCAACGAGAACAGCTTTTATGGCCCCGCATGCAACCCCTGGAACACCGAGCGGGTGCCCGGCGGCTCCTCCGGCGGCTCGGCCGCCGCAGTGGCGGCGGGCTTTGCCGCCGGCGCCACCGGTACCGACACCGGCGGCTCGATCCGCCAGCCCGCGGCCCTGTGCGGCATCACCGGACTGAAGCCCACCTACGGACGCGTCTCCAGGCTCGGGATGGTGGCCTTTGCCTCCAGCCTCGACCAGGGCGGCCCGCTGGCGGCGACGGCGGAGGATTGCGCGCTGCTACTGCAGGCCATGGCGGGCTTCGACCCAGCGGATTCCACCTCGGCAGAGCACGAGGTAGACGACTACAGTGCCAGGCTCGAAGCGGACCTCGAAGGCCTGAAAATCGGCCTGCCCAAAGAGTACTTCGGCGACGGACTGGACGCCGGCATCGACACCGCCGTGCGTGCCGCGCTGGCCGAGTACCAGGCGCTGGGTGCAGAACTGGTGGAAATCTCCCTGCCCCATACCCACCTGGCCGTGCCCGCCTACTACGTCATCGCCCCCGCTGAGGCCTCCACCAACCTGTCCCGCTACGACGGCGTGCGCTACGGCTATCGCTGCGAAGACCCGCAGGACCTCTATGATCTATACACCCGCACGCGGGAGGAGGCCTTCGGCGCCGAGGTGAAGCGGCGCATCCTGGTGGGCACCTATGCCCTGTCGGCGGGCTACTACGACGCCTACTACCGCAAAGCTCAGCAAATTCGCCGCCTGATTCAGCAGGACTTCCTGGCGGCCTTCGACAGCGTGGACCTGATCATGGGCCCCACTACCCCGCACCCCGCCTGGGTCCTGGGTGAGAAGGTCAACGATCCGGTGGCCATGTACCTGGAAGACATTTACACCCTGTCGGTCAACCTCGCGGGGCTGCCGGGCATGTCGGTGCCGGTGGGCTTCGTGGACGAACTCCCGGTGGGCCTGCAGCTGATCGGCCCCCACTTCAGTGAGGCCCGGCTGCTGAACGCCGCCCATCGCTACCAGCAGGTGACTGACTGGCATACCCGGAGGCCTGCCCTGTGAGCGACAGCGTCTGGGAAACCGTGATCGGCCTTGAAGTGCACGTGCAGCTGGCCACCGAGTCGAAGATCTTCTCCGGCAGCGCCACCGCCTTCGGCGCCAGCCCCAACTCACAGGCCAGCGCCGTGGACCTTGCCATGCCGGGCATGCTGCCGGTGCTCAACGAGAAGGCCGTGCGCTATGCGGCGATGTTCGGGCTGGCTATCGATGCCGAGATCGGTAAGCGCTCGGTGTTTGACCGCAAGAACTATTTCTATCCGGACCTGCCCAAGGGCTATCAGATCTCACAGTTCGACCATCCCATCGTCGGCCGCGGCCACGTACAGATTCAGCTTGCCGACGGCAGCAGCCGCGAGATCGGCGTTACCCGCGCCCACCTGGAGGAAGATGCCGGCAAGTCCCTGCACGAGGACTTTCACGGCATGAGCGGCATCGACCTCAACCGGGCCGGCACGCCGCTGCTGGAGATCGTCTCGGAACCGGAGATGCGCTCGGCGGAAGAGGCAGTGGCCTACCTGAAGACCATCCACTCTATTGTGACCTACCTGGGGATTTCCGACGGCAACATGGCAGAGGGCTCCATGCGCTGCGATGTGAACATTTCCCTGCGCCCGCACGGCACCACTGAATTCGGGACCCGCACCGAGATCAAGAACGTCAACTCCTTCCGCTTCGTCGAGAAGGCCATCCAGATTGAGACCGAGCGGCAAATGGATATCCTCGAGGACGGCGGCAGCGTGGTGCAGGAAACCCGGCTCTACGACGCGGACCGCAACGAGACCCGCGCCATGCGCAGCAAAGAAATGGCCAACGATTACCGCTACTTCCCCGAGCCTGACCTGCTGCCGGTGGAGATCGACGACAGCTATATCGAGGCCCTGCGCGAGGCGCTTCCGGAACTGCCCGACGCCAAGCGCGAGCGCTTTGAATCCCAGTACGGCCTGGGCAGCTACGACGCCGGGGTGCTGTCTAGCGAGCGCGACATCGCCGACTACTTTGAGGCCGCGGCCGCCGGCGGCGATGCCAAGGCGGCCGCCAACTGGGTGCAGGTGGAAGTGCTGGGCGCGTTGAACAAAACCGACCTGGCCATGTCTGAGTGCCCGGTGCCGGCGACCGAGCTGGCCGCGCTGATCGAGCGCATCAACGACAGCAGCATTTCCGGAAAGATCGCCAAGCAGGTGTTTGAGATCCTCTGGAACGAGGGCGGCAGCGTCGACGGGATTATCGAAGCCCGCGGCTTCAAGCAGGTCAGCGACAGCGGCGCCCTGGAGACCATGGTCGAAGAGGTGATTGCCGCCAACCCGGAACAGGTCCAGCAATACCTCGCCGCCGATGAGGGCAAGCGCAAGAAGCTGACCGGCTTTTTCGTCGGACAGATCATGAAGGCCTCGAAAGGCCAGGCCAACCCGAAGCTGGTCAATGACATCCTGGCCGCGAAACTGGACGCGTCCTCCTGAATATCAGCCCCACGGGGGCACCTGGATAGTGAGAGCCTGAACGTGAAAAAGGATAAGGAAAAAGTACTCGACGAAGTGTGGACCGAGGAGCGAGTGAAAAGCTTCCTGAATGTACGCTCATTTGATGAGGTCGAGGAGGATTTTCATATGCTGCTCAAGGCCTACCAGAGCATGCGCGCCGAAGACTTTGCCAAGTTCGTGAACTTCTTCACCGCCGACGGCCGCAGCGTGAACAGCCGTGGTCCGGATGGCCAGACCGTGCTCAACATCGTCGAGCAGCACCGCCGCTCAGGTGAGTACGCCGATATTCTTAAGCAGGCCGGAGCGGAGTAGGCCCACCCTTCAGTACTTGCGCTCGTCCCGGAAGCGCTCGCGGTTGCGCTGTTTGGCATCCTCGCCCTTGCGCAATAGCACGTAGGCAGCGCCGGTGCCCCCGTGACGGGGCTGAGCCGAATGGAAGGCCTGGACCGCGTCCAGCTCCGCCAGCCAGTGATTGACGAAGCCCTTGATCACAGACGCCTGGCGGCGGCCCTCCTCGTTGCTGTTCTCGCCCTTGCCATGCACCACCATCACCGTGCGCAGGCCCAGCTCACTGGCCTGAGCGACAAACTCGAAGACTTCCTGGCGAGCCTTTTTGACGGTCATGCGGTGCAGGTTGAGTCTGGCCTCGGGCTCGTAACGGCCCTGCTTGAGCTTGCGGAATACTCCGTTCTGCACCCCCGGACGCTTGAATTCCAGCACGTACCAGGGGTCGAGCGGCGCTATACCCTCGTCGCTCAAGGGATTGGGGTCGGCCTGCTCGGCAGCCGCGGCGTCCCGACGGGCCCGGGCGCTGTCTTCGCTGAGGCCTTCGCGCCTGAGGGCAACCCGGTCTGGCTTGTTGAGGGGCTTGACCCCCGCCATTTCCTGCTGGAACAGGATGTTCTCGTCTTCGTTCATGGTGCTGCGTATTATAGAAGTCTCAAGGAGGTATACGTGAACGGCAACATTTCAGAGGGTATCGGTTATTTCATGCGCGGCGCCAGCCTGCTTAAGCACCCGCGCCTGCGCCCTTTTATCCTCATTCCACTGGCGGTCAACGTGGTGATCTTCGGCGCGCTGATCGGTTACAGCATTACCTGGGTGACCGGCAGCATGGAGGGTCTGCTTGGCTGGCTACCCAACTGGTTGGATTGGCTGACCTGGCTGATCTGGCCGCTGATAGGCCTGTCGCTGGCGCTGGCCACCGGCTACCTATTTACTGCGGTGGCGATCCTGATTGCCTCCCCCTTCAACGGCCTGCTGGCGGAAAAGGCCGAAGAGGTGATCACCGGCCAGGAAGTGCAGGGGCCGGAAACTATCGCCCAGGCGTTTATGATTTTCCCGCGGGCGATTGCCCGGGAGCTGCGCAAGTTCGCCTACTATCTGCCGCTGGTGCTGATCGTGCTGATCATCAGCTGGATTCCGCCCTTCAACCTGGTGGCGCCGGCGCTGTGGTTCATCTTCGGCGCCTGGATGATGGCGGTGCAGTATGTCGACTACCCGATGGACAACCACATGACGCCTTTTGCCGACCTCAAGGAAGTGCTGCGCGAGCGCCGCCTCTCCAGCCTCGGTTTCGGGGGTATCGTCGCGCTGGTAGCCGGCATTCCCATTTTAAATTTCTTCGTGGTGCCGGCGGCGGTGTGTGGCGCCACCCTGTTTTGGTGTGAGGAGCTGCGGTCGACCCACAGGCAACTCGGCCTCGACTGAGTGCTAACGTGACAGCAGCTCTTCGGGCGGGTGCTCGCAGTCGAGTTTGTGGCCCAGCAGCTGCTCGATATCCGGTAGCAGGAAGGCGTCGTCTTCGCTGGCAAAACTGATGGATACCCCGGTGGCGCCTGCGCGGCCGGTGCGGCCGATGCGGTGCACGTAGTCCTCCGGATCCTCCGGCAGATTGTAGTTAATCACGTGGCTGACGCCCTCGACATGGATCCCGCGCCCCGCCACATCGGTGGCTACCAGCACCTTAATCTTGCCGCGCTTGAAGTCGTCGAGGGTGCGGGTGCGCTTGTTCTGGGGCACCTCGCCTGACAGCACGCCACAGGGGAGACCCGCCTTCTTGAGTCGCTCAAACAGGCGCCGCACCTGGTCGCGGCGGTTGGCGAACACGATCACGCTGGACGCCTCAGGGGTTTGCAGCAGGTTGGTAATGACCCGGTAGCGTTCATCGCTGGAACACATGTAGACCCGCTGGTCGACGGTGTCGGTGGCCACGTGTTCGGGCTCGATCTCCACGTGCACCGGTTCATAGGTCCACTGCTGCGACAGGTTGATGATGTCCTGGTCGAAGGTGGCACTGAACAACAGAGTCTGACGGTGGGACTTCTGGGGCGTGGCGCGCACAATGCGTTTCACCTGCGGAATAAAGCCCATATCCAGCATGCGGTCGGCCTCGTCCAGCACCAGGATTTCCACCCGGTCCAGGTAGATGTCGCGACGGCCCATAAAGTCGATCAAGCGCCCGGGGGTCGCCACCACCAGGTCGACAACGTCATTCTGCAACCGGTTGAGCTGCTTCTGATAGTCCATGCCGCCGATCAGGGTGGCGATCTTGATGCCGGTGTAGCGGCCCAGCTCCTTGGCGTCCGCGGCAATCTGCATGACCAGCTCGCGGGTCGGTGCAATCACCAGCGCCCGCGGCTCACCCACGAAACGCTCCCCTTCCAGAGGATTGGAGATCAGGTCGTTGAAAATGGTAATCAGGAAGGCCGCCGTCTTGCCGGTACCGGTCTGGGCCTTGCCGATGGCGTCCAACCCCTCGAGCGTGTGTGGCAGCACCTGGGCCTGGATCGGGGAGCAGTACTGGAATCCCAGCTGGGCTATGCCGCGCAGCAGGTCCGATTGCAGGTCGAGATCCAGGAAGCGGCTTTCGCCTTCTTTCTCCGGCACCTGGTAGTCTGCGAGATCCACGCCGTCCTTTGCCTTGCTGTTCATCAATCTCCGTCGGGCAGCGCCCTGTCAAAAAAGCGCCGCATTCTATCACTATTACGCGCGCCGGTCTGCGCGGCCGGGCACCGGCGTGGTCGACACTGTCATGGCCGAAGACCTGGCCGCCATCGGCTCCTGGTGGGCGATGATCGTCGGCGTGGCGGTCAGCCTTGCTGAACGTGGTGCGGCTCAGGCGGCCGCTGGCGCCGGGGCCCCACTGCAGTGAGGACAGCCCGGAACCCGGTTGAGCGCCACCTCGCGGAGCTGCATGCTCCAGCCGTCCAGCAACAGCAGGCGCCCGCGCAGGGGCTCGCCGTAATCCGCCAGCACTTTCACCGCTTCCAGTGCCTGCAGGGAGCCAATCACCCCCACCACCGGTGCCAGCACGCCGTTCTCGGAACAGCTCAGGTTGGGCTCGTCACCGCCGTCCGGATACAGACAGCGATAGCAGCCGGTGCCCGCGGCAACGTCAAACAGAGTGAGCTGACCCTCGCTGCCGATGGCGGCGCCCGACAGCAGGGGCTTGCCGGCAGCAATGCAGGCCAGATTCAGGTCCAGCCGCGACACAAAGCTGTCGGTGGCGTCTACCACCAGGTCGGCGCGACTCACCTGGGCCTGCAGGGCATCACCCTGCAGGCGTTCGGCCACTGCTTGCAGCGTTATCGTGCTGTTGATGGCGGCACAGGCCTCGGCCGCAGACTGCGCCTTGTTGCAGCCGATATCGGCTTCCGTGTGGGCGAGCTGGCGCTGCAGGTTGCTCTCATCAACCTGATCGCCGTCTGCCAGTACCAGAGTACCGACTCCGGCGGCCGCCAGGTACAGCGCCACCGGGCATCCCAACCCACCCAGTCCCACGACCAGCACACGGCTGGCGAGCAGTTTCTCCTGGGCGGCCACATCGAAGCGCGGCAGCATGATCTGGCGGCTGTAACGCAGCAGTTCCCCATCATCGATCACGGCCGCTGCCCTCCGCTAACCCGCGCGATACCGGCCAGGTCTTCACGGGAGCTCACCGCACCGAAACCTGCCTCCTCCAGCAAATCCCGCACCCGCACCGCCTGGTCGTAGCCGTGCTCCAGCAACAGCCAGCCACCCGGCTTCAGCACCCGGGTCGCATCGACAACAATCCTGCGAATGGCGTCGAGGCCGTCATCACCGGCCACCAGCGCGCCCAGGGGTTCGAAAGGCAGGTCACCCCGATAGAGGTGCGGGTCACCCGCGGCCACATAAGGCGGGTTGCTGACCACCAGGTCGAGGTTGGCATCTGCGAAAGCCGCTCCCCAGTCGGATTGCAGCAGGCGCACTGCCAGCCCGAGCCGGTGGCGATTGAGATCGGCCACGTCCAGCGCTCCGCGGCTCAGGTCGCCGGCGGCGATCTGCCAGTCGGGCCGCTCACTGGCCAGGGCCAGGGCGATGGCGCCACTGCCGGTGCCCCAATCCACCACCACCGCGCCTGCCGGCAGCGCCAGGTCCAGTGCCCACAGCACCAGGGTTTCGGTTTCCGGTCGCGGGATCAGGGTATGTTCGTTGACCGCCAGCGCCAGGGACCAGAACTCCCGCTGACCGGTCAGGTAGGCCACCGGTTGCCCGGCGCGGCGTTCCTCCAACAGCTGCTCGTAGGCAGCGAGCTGGCCAGTGGGCACCGCCTGTTCACCGTGGCTGTATAAATAGCTGCGGGGTTTGTCGAGACAGTGGCATAGCAACACTTCCGCATCCAGCCTGCCGTTCTCGCCGGGCAGGCCGTGCTGTGAGAGCAGCTCACGAATGCTGGTCATCCGCCCTCGGACAGTGCTGCCAGCTGGTCGGCCTGATGCTCCTGGCGCAGCGGTTCGACCACCGCCCCCAGGTCACCCTCCATGACCTCGTCCAGCTTGTAGAGGGTCAGGTTGATGCGGTGGTCGGTGATGCGGCCTTGGGGAAAGTTATAGGTGCGGATGCGATCGGAACGGTCGCCGCTACCTACCAGGTTGCGCCGCTCCTCGGCCTGGGCCGCCGCCTGTTCATCGCGGGCACTGGACATCAACTTGGCGTGCAGCAGCGACATGGCCCGGGCGCGATTCTTGTGCTGAGAACGCTCGTCCTGGCACTCCACCACAATGCCGGTCGGCAGATGGGTGACACGCACCGCAGAGTCGGTCTTGTTGACGTGCTGACCGCCGGCGCCGGAGGCGCGGTAAGTGTCGATACGCAGTTCGGACTTGTTGATTTCCACCTCGTCCACCTCGTCGGGCTCCGGCAGGATGGCCACCGTGCAGGCCGAGGTGTGAATGCGGCCCTGGGACTCGGTTTCCGGCACCCGCTGTACCCGGTGGGCGCCGGACTCGAACTTCAGATGAGCGTAGACGTCGCGGCCCGCCACCCGGGAGATGATTTCCTTGTAGCCACCGTGTTCGCCGGGGCGCTCGCTGATAATTTCCACCTGCCAGCCCTGCCGCTCCGCGTAGCGACCGTACATGCGGAACAGGTCGCCGGAAAAGATCGCCGCCTCGTCGCCGCCGGTGCCGGCGCGGATTTCCAGAAACACGTTGTGGGTATCGTTCGGGTCGCGAGGCAGCAGCAGCTTCTGCAGTTCCAGCTCCAGAGCCTCGCGCTGCTGCTCGCCGCTGGCGATTTCTTCCTCCGCCATGGCGCGCATGTCGGCGTCGCCGTCCTCCAGCAGGCTGCGGGCCTCCTCCAGGTCGGCTTCGACCTGGCGAAAGCGGCCGTAGCACTGCACCACGGTTTCGAGCTCGGCGTACTCCCGAGACAGGTCGCGGAAGCGACCCTGGTCGGCAATCACCTCGCTGTCGCTGAGCAGGGCGCCCAGCTCCTCATGCCGGTCCGCAAGCGTTTCCAGCTTGCCCAAGAGGGATTGCTTCATGGAGCTAGTCCTCGCCGGCCTGGGCGGCTTCGCGAATGCCCAGCAGGCCGCGGGCGAGCTCCAGCACTTCGGGCTTGCCCTCGGCACTGGCCCGGCGCAGTTCGATAGTGGGGCTGTGGATGAGCTTGTTGGTCAGCGAGCGCGCCAGCGCATTGAGCACTTGCTCGGCGGGTTCACCACGCTCCAAAGCGCGCAGCGCTTTTTCTACCTCGGCGTCGCGCAGCTGCTCGGCCTGGCTGCGGAAAGCCTTTACGGTATCCACCGCGTCGCGGGAGCGCTCCTCCTGCTGGTATTCGCGCACGCCCTCGGCAATGATCACGTCGGCCTTGCGAGCCTCGTCCTGGCGGCTCTTAAGGTTTTCCTCGACGATGTCTCGCAAGTCATCAACGGTGTAGAGGTAGGCGTCCTTGAGATCACCGACCTGGGCCTCGATATCCCGGGGCACGGCCAGGTCGATCATCAGGATGGGCCTGTGCTTGCGCTGTTTCAGCGCGTGCTCCACCGCCCCCTTGCCGAGGATGGGTAGCTGGCTGCCGGTGGACGAAATAACGATGTCGGCGTTGACCAGCACCTCTGGGATATCCGCCAGCAGCACAGCCTCGGCACCGAAACGATCGGCCAGCTCCCGCGCCCTGCCCAGCGTGCGGTTGGCCACCACCACCTGGGACAGGCCCGCCTCCGTCAGGTGCCGGGCGACCAGGTCGATGGTTTCACCGGCCCCGACCAGCAGGGCCCGGGTATTGCTAAGGTCGGCAAATATATGGCCCGCCAGATCCACCGCTGCATAGGCCACCGACACTGGGTTCTCGCCGATCGCGGTATCGGTTCGCACCCGCTTGGCAACGGCAAACACCCGCTGGAACAGCCTTACCAGCTCCGGGCCCAACGTACCGGCCTCCTCGGCCACCGCGAAGGCCGACTTCAACTGGCCAAAAATCTGCGGCTCGCCCAGCACCATGGAGTCCAGCCCGCTCGCCACCTGGATCATGTGTTCCAGTGCCTGTTCGCCGAGGAACTCGTAACAGCTGTTACGAATCGTCTCCGGGTCGAGTTTGTGGTACTCGGCCAGCCACTGCAGCGCGTTCTCCAGCGCCACCTCACCGTTGGCGTCTTCGGTGAAAAACAGCTCGGTGCGATTGCAGGTGGACAGGATCACCAGCTCGTCGGTCTGCAGGCGGTCGCAGCCTTCCTGCAGCGCTTCCACAAGCTGCTCCGGCGAGAACGCCACCCGCTCCCGCAGGTCCAGCGTCGCCGAGTTGTGATTGATCCCCAGGGCCGTCAGTTTCATAGCTTTCGTCAAGTTACAGAATCCGGCGGTTTCCTGCCAGCCGGACGCGGGCGCGATTCTAGCAGGCTTGCGAGCCAGCTGCAGGCA
>JANQGK010000252.1 GCA_028277365.1 Halieaceae bacterium
ATGCGGACCTGCAGGCCTGCCACGCCGCGCACCCCTTCTACGTGGTGTGGGACGACCACGAGATCACCAACGATACCTGGCGCGAGGGCGCCGAAAACCATCAGCCCGACACTGAGGGTGATTTCAATGAGCGCGTGGCGGTTGCTCTGCAGGCCTGGTACGAGTGGTCGCCCATCCGCCCACCGTCGAGCAACCGCGAGGTGATCTACCGCCAGTTCCAGTTCGGCGACCTCGTCGACTTGTTGATGCTGGACACCCGCCTGATTGGCCGCGACCTGCAGCTGAGCTACGGGGACTTTATCAACGGCGGCCTTATCGACACTGACGCGGCACGGGCAGCCATCAACGACCCCAACCGCCAGCTACTGGGTGAAGACCAAAACGCCTGGCTCAAGGATCGCCTGACCAGCAGCACCACCACCTGGCAGGCGGTTGGCCAGCAGGTATTGGTGGGCCGCTACAACCTGCCGGCGTCGATCCTGTTGGCACTGGACCCCTCATTCGGCGGCAGCCTGGAGGACGGCGTCGCCGCCGTGCTGGCCTCAGTGGCGGCCAAGAACACGCCTGAAGACCAGCGCACGCCGGAACAGCAGGCGCTGCTGGACTCGGCGATTCCCTACAACCTGGATGCCTGGGACGGCTACGGCTTTAACCGCGACGATGTACTCACCCACGCGGCTTCGGTGAACTCCAGGCTGGTGACACTGGCGGGCGATACCCACAATGCCTGGGCGGCACAGCTCACTGACACACAGGGGAACCCCGTCGGTGTCGAATTTGCCACTGCCAGCGTTACGTCACCGGGCCTGGAGGGTGTGCTGGGGGCTGACGCCGCCGCCCTGTTTGAAGGGCCCATCGTGACCTTGATCGACGACCTGCAATACACCAACCTCAGCGACCGCGGCTGGATGGAGGTGACCTTCACCCCGACCGCCGCGACCGCAGACTGGTATTTTGTATCCAACGTGGACAGCACCACCTACACGCTGATGGAGAACCGCGCCACCACCCGCAGTGTCAGCGCGGGTGACCTGCTACTGGGCTAGCCGGCGCGCCGGCCGCCGCGCTAGCCCTCGGCTTTGTCCAATTTGATCGAGGCGGAGTTGATGCAGTAGCGCAACCCGGTTTCGTCCTGGGGACCGTCTTCGAATACGTGCCCGAGATGGGCGCCGCAGTTGTCGCACATCACCTCGGTGCGGATCATGCCGTGGGAGGTGTCTCGTGCCTCGCGGATTTTCTCACCGTCGGCCGGCTGGAAGAAGCTGGGCCAGCCGCAACCGGAATCGTACTTGCTGTCCGACAGGAACAGGGTCTCACCGCAGCAGCGGCACTTGTAGGCGCCCATGTCCTTGGTGTTCCAGTACTCGCCGCTGAAGGCGCGCTCGGTGCCCTTCTCGCGGGTGATGTGGAATTCCTCCGGCGTCAGCTTGTCGCGCCAGTATTCGTTGTCTTCAAGATCTTTGCTCATGTGCTGTACACTCCAAAAGTAGAACAATCTAAAACAAACAATGACAAAAAAGCTTAGTCAGTAAGCGCTGCCCGGACCATGGCCGACCTGCATATCGACGACTTCTACCGCGACTGCGCAATGATCTTCCTGCGCCTGTACGCGACCTTTCCACGCAAGACCGTGCTCTACGTGGACGACATCTGTGGCCCGGACACGCCGGACGAGTTCGGCCTGCATTCCGAGCGCCACCAGGCCTGCTTCAGCGCTATGACCTGGATGGCCGAGGCCGGATACGTCAGCTTTACCGAGACTATCCGCGAGGAGGCGCTGGACCAGGCGGTACTCACCCAGCGCGGTTTCCTGCTGTTGTCCTCCCGCTCTGAGCTGGAGCTGGGCATACCTGAGGACGAGATTGACGACAAGCTGCCACCCTCGGTGATGGAGCGCTCCCTGACCAACGTCACCCAGGTGCGCCACGCCCTGCGGGAGGGCTCCTCCATCATCATCCAGCAGGTCATGCACTACCTGCTGGACAAGTAGCCACCTACTCCAGCCCGATCGGCGAACCCGGCGGCGGTTTGGGCGCCTCCCACTCTTCCGGCAGCGGCGCCTCCAGCGCCTGTTCCGCCAGGCGCCGCCCGGCATCGTAGTGCGCCTCCCACTGGGGATCGGATTCAGTCTTCGACACTCTCTTTTCAATCTGCTCCAGGGCCCACAGCGCCTGGGCGCGCACCTCCATAGTGGCATCGGGGTGCTTTGCCAGCTTGAGCAGGGCCGCCAGTACCTGGTTATTGACCGCGCGCTTCAGTGCCGACTGCCGGTAGTCCGACCCCGCCAGCCAGGTGCTCGACAGCAGGGTGTCGAGCACGTCCACAAAACGCGGTAGCTCCTCGCCCTCCAGCCTGTTCATGCGGGCAGCGCGCTCGGGATTCAAGAGCACGTCCAGGGTGAGACCCGCGGAGGCCTCCGCGGCCGCCAGCGGGTCGAACACCGAACCTGTGTTGCGATCAAACAGTTCACGCGTCGCAGCGGAACCCGGTGGCCGGGCGGGAATCCTGGACACCAGCTCGGCATCCAGAACCAGAAAGTCCACTGACAGTGTTGCCAGCAGTTGTTCCAGGGCACGCTGCTGATCGGCGGCGGGTACCGGCCGAGTGCCCCTCTGTCCATCACCGCGCAGGGCGTAGTCGAAATACTGTCCACCCAGGTACTTGCCCACCGCCTGCACCTGATAGCGATGCAACAGGTACATAGGCACCAGCGCCTCCTCGATCTGTGCCAGCGGGCGGCCTTTCCGCACCACGGCATCGGAGAACTTATCCAGCACCGTGCGTCGCACGGCGGCCAGGTTGTCGAGCTCATCCATGGCATTGCCGCCGTTATCCCACAGGCTGCCGTAGGGGTGCGCTGAGCCGACGCTGCGGGCGTCTGCGTCGGCGACGTTGTGGAGCCCCATGGCCAGGGTCTCGGCGATAATCTCCGCGCGGGCCGCGTCGGCATCGACGCCCTCGGGGAAATCCTGGTAGCCGTAAAGGATCACGCGCTTGTCCCACTCGCCGATGCCAACACCGTAGGCGTCACTGATATCCACCTCACCATTGGCGTCGAGTTTCAGCAGCGGATGAGGATAATCCATGACCGAGGCGCGATCGTTCACGCTGGCGGCGAAGTTGTGGGCTATCCCCAGGGTGTGGCCCACCTCGTGGGCAGACAGTTGCCGCAGCCGCGCCAGTGCGAAAGCTTCCACCGCGCCGCTGCGGTCTTCATCGCCGTAGGGTTGCAGCAGGCCCTCCCCCAGCAGATAGTCCTGGCGTACCCGCAGGGAGCCCAGCGTCACATGACCTTTGATGATTTCCCCCGTACGTGGGTCGCGCACCGAGGCGCCATAGGACCAGCCGCGGGTAGCCCGGTGCACCCACTGGATGACGTTGTAGCGCACGTCCATGGGATCGGCGCCCTGCGGCAATACCTCGACCCGGAAGG
>JANQGK010000374.1 GCA_028277365.1 Halieaceae bacterium
CCGTAGAGGGGTGTTTCCGAAAGCCTCAAGGAGTTGCTGATACAGGACGAAGCCCGGCCGGCTCTCCCGCGGTTCACGAGGGGCGCCCGGAGACCTACAAGACGTGCATACGTGCAGCGTGCATTGCATAAGACCGTCACCATGCTCGCCCTCACGTTGAGTGTGGCTATACTTCGGATCTTGGTCGGAGGAAATCTTACTCACCTTGCTGTCACCTGCTTGAGACCCTTCAAACTCCACGCTGAGACTCGCCCGGATGCCAATACCATCTCGCAGAGCATGCGATGTCAGCCTGAATAGCTCCTCGAGCGCGGGTAGCAATGATGCGCCATCGGCGATACGTGAACGTGCCGCCACTGCTATCTGGCGGGAATCTTGGCGAGGCCGCCAATGAACGCCTCGCCCTTACTACATCAGCATGTTCTCTATAGGCTTCACACGCTGCGCCTATGCAAGACCAACTGTCACCACAGCACGGCCAGGCATGGGCGTTGGCGACCGCCAGAACACGTTACTCCTTCCGAGCCTACATGTCATGTTATAACATATCAATTGGGCATTCAGGATGTCTAAGTCAACGCGATTAACCGGGCACCTCACCGATCTCAGCATTGATCGGCGGGGCCGACTGAACAGGTAAACATATGCACTCACTTCTGAAATATTTGCTGCCAGCCATTCTCTGCTTCCTGTCTTCAGCGGTCTTTGCACAGACCCTTACCACGGAACAGATGGAGCAGTTGCAGTTCCGCCATATCGGCCCTATCGGCAACCGCCTCATTTCAGTGACCGGCGTCCCCGGGGACCCAATGACCTACTACGTCGGCGCCGCTTCCGGCGGCATCTGGAAGTCCACCGACGGCGGATTGAACTGGAAGCCGGTATTTGACGGGCAGCGCGTGCACTCCATTGGCGCGCTGGCGCTGGCGCCGAGTGAACCCGAGATCGTGTACGCCGGCACCGGGGAATCCTTTATTCGCTCCAATGTCTCATTGGGCAACGGCGTGTGGCGATCGACCGATGGTGGCGAAAACTGGTCGCATATCGGACTTAAAGACACCGGGCGCATCAGCCGGATCGTTGTCCATCCCACGAACCCTGAGGTGGTCTATGTGGCGGCGCTGGGCCACGGCTACACGCCGCAGAAGGAGCGGGGCGTTTACAAGAGCACCGACGGGGGTGTCACCTGGACGCAAGTCCTGCATGTAGATGAAGATACCGGCGCGTCTGACCTGATCATGGATCCTTTCAATCCGCGCATCCTGTTCGCGGGAATGTGGTCTCTGGAGATGCGTCCCTGGACAAGAAAGAGCGGAGGCCCAGGCGGGGGCATCTACAAATCGCTGGATGCGGGCGCGACCTGGACCAAGCTCGAAGACAACGGACTGCCCGAAGGAGAAGTCGGTAAAGTCTCACTGGCCATGACCGCTGCGCAGCAAGGTCGCCTCTACGCCTTGATAGAAACCGGCGACGGCATCCCGCTGGACGGAGAAGAGACCAATACCGGCGAACTGTGGCGCTCAGAGGACCGCGGAGAGTCTTTCACTCTGGTCAACTCGGATCGCGACCTGACCGGTCGCGGCGCGTATTACACTCGCAGCACCGCCTCACCGGACAACCCAAACGAAATCTATTTTTTCTCAGCCGCCTACGCGACAAGCATTGACGGCGGCAAGACTGCGACGGTGGCCAAACCGATAGACGCCCCCAACTGGGACCATCATGAAATGTGGGTGGACCCGACCAACGGCGACAGGCAAATCGTGGTGGGAGATGGCGGGCTGTCGATCAGCCAGAATCGCGGCAAGTCGTGGCACCGCGTGCAGTTGCCGGTGGCGCAGCTCTACCACGTAACTACCGACACAGAGGTCCCCTACAACGTTCTCACCAACCGGCAGGATGGGCCGTCCATGAAAGGCCCCAGCAGAAGCCGCATGCAGAGCTTCTTCGGAAGTTTTATCGGCAGCGGCCTCTGGCACGACGTCGGCGGCGGCGAAAGTGGATTTGCCACCGCCGACCCCACTGATTCCAACATCGTCTGGTCCAGTGCCTCGGGCTATGGGGCCCTGGGCGGAGTCGTCGTCAGATACGATGAGAGGAACGGTCAGTTTCGCCAGGTGGAAGTCTGGCCTGAACTCACGACCGGCACGCCCGCAGCAGATGTTAAGTATCGCTTCCAATGGACCTTCCCGCTGCTGATTTCACCCCACGACAACAACACGGTGTACGTCGCCAGCCAGTATGTACATCGCACCACGAATGGCGGCCAGTCCTGGGAGATCATCAGCCCCGACCTCAGTCTGAATGACGCTAGCAAACAGCAGTTTTCCGGAGGACTGACCGGCGACAACATTGGCGTGGAGTACGCCAACGTGGTTTATGCCCTCGACGAATCCCCCTTGAAGAACGGTCTGCTGTGGGCTGGCACCAATGACGGCCAGGTGCATGTGAGCCAGGACGGTGGCGCAAACTGGACGAACGTCACCAGGAAGATTCCGGGTATGCCCAGCTACGGCGCTGTTCGCAATATAGAAGCCTCGCAGCACGACGAGGGCACCGCCTACCTCACAGTCGATGCCCACGAGATGGGAGACTTCGAGCCCTACGTGTACAGGACCACCAACTATGGAAGGTCCTGGAAAAAAATCACGGCCGGCATCGAAGACAGTCCCTTGAGCTATGCACGGATGATCAAGGAAGACCCGACCAACCCCAATCTGCTTTACCTCGGCACGGAGAACGCCCTGTACTTCTCTTTCGATCAGGGCAAGCGCTGGCAATCGCTGATGACCAATCTGCCATCCAGCCCCATGTACTGGATGGATATCCCGGAACACTTTAACGACCTGGTGGTGGGCACCTACGGCCGCGGTATCTGGATCCTGGACGATCTCACACCCATCCAGCAGTTCGATGACGACGTCGCTTCGTCGGCGCTTCACCTGTTCGATCCGAAAGATGCTTACCGGCTGCACCCGGTGTCGAGCGTCATGCAGTTCTTCAAGGAGGCGTCCTTTGGCGATGACCCGCCCGCAGGCACCTCGCTGCACTATTGGCAGTCAGAAGAGATGGAGGACAAGGTCTCTCTGGTTATCAAAAATGCAGACGGTGAGACCGTACGCACCATCGAGCATGAAGGCGACGTGGGTGTGAACCGGGTCTGGTGGGATTTCAAGGAGGACCCAACGACCGAACTGGTGCTTCGCACCAAGCCGACCTACGCCGACTGGTACCCGATGAAGGATGACCGGACGCGCAAGCCACTGCTCAAGCCCATGTCATTGCTGGCGAGCCCGGGCGTCTATTCCGTCACCCTGCAGTCCGGTGACTTCGAGCAAACACACAGCTTCGAGCTCAAGAAAGATCCCAACTCAACAGGGAGCGCTGCGGATATTCAGCAGCAAAAGGCACTGCTCGACAAGATTCGAGCGGACTACGAGGAGCTGTCCATTGCCGTCAACGAAGCGGAAAAGCTTCGCAGACAGCTACGAGACCTGATGCCCATGGTTGACGAAGACATGCGTGAGGAACTGGAGGCGCTAGATAAAAACGTTACCGCTATCGAAAACCGGATGCTGCAATTGAAGCATACCGGCAAGGGCCAGGATGTGATCCGCGTTCCCGGAATGCTGATGGAAAAGCTGGCTTACCTGGCCACAACGGTGGCCATAGCCGATTTCAAACCCGCCGATCAGTACGTCGAGGTCTACGAAAAGCTTTACGGCGAGTGGACTGAGGTGCAGCAAAGCTGGACGCAGTTAAAAGAGGGTGAGGTGGCCACCATGCGCGAAAAGCTGATCGAGACCGGGCCACTGATCGTCGAAGCGGATTGATAGCTGTGTAGCGCCGGGGCTCACCCGCGTCACGCCAGAGAGAGGCGCGAGGTGATCCCGAGGCGCACCAACACGCGGGCGGATATCTACGGCCAGTTTGTCGCCATGGGTACACAATGCCATCAGGATTCGGGCGAAGCAGGCCCGAAACAGAGCGTAGTTTGCTGCGCTGCAGCTGAACCAGGCGCATTATGTACCTTTGGACGGCCGAACAAGTTCGGTTCTCTTTTATAGAACTTTTCGTTCCGGATATTCTATTTTACAAATAGTAGGTCGATCCCGATACTGCCTCTCGTTCTTATGGAGGCAGCATCAACAATGGCACATAACACCACGACCGTACCTGTAGCGCCCGGCGATGGCATCGGGCCAGAAATTACAGAAGCAACCGTCCGCATCCTCAAAGCCGCTGACCCATCCCTGGAGTTTACCTACACCACCGTGGGCATGAAGGCGTACGAAAACGGAATTGCGGCAGGCGTCGGCGAGGACACCTGGCAAGCAATCCGCGACCACGGCGTACTTTTGAAAGGCCCCATCACCACACCTCAAGGCGGTGGTTACAAAAGCGTCAATGTGACGCTGCGCAAGACCCTTGGCCTGTACGCGAACATGCGCCCGTGCATCAGCTACCACCCCTACGTCAAGAGCGTCCATCCCGGCATGGACGTGGTGATCATTCGGGAGAACGAAGAAGACACTTACGCAGGTATCGAACACCGCCAGAGTGACGAGGTGTACCAGTGCCTGAAACTGATCACACGCCCGGGTTGCGAACGCATTATCCGCTATGCCTTTGAGTACGCCCGCAGCCACAACCGCAAGAAAATCACTTGCATGACCAAAGACAACATCATGAAGATAACCGACGGGTTGTTTCACGATGTGTTTGACGAGATTAGCCAGCAATACCCCGACATTGAAAGCGACCACATGATTATCGATATCGGTGCTGCGCGCATCGCCAGCCGCCCTCACGATTTCGATGTAGTGGTAACGACCAACCTCTACGGCGACATCATCAGCGACATTGCCGCGGAAGTGAGCGGCAGTATTGGATTGGCGGGCAGTCTCAATCTGGGTGCAGGTGCCGCTATGTTCGAAGCGGTTCACGGCAGCGCACCAGATATCGCTGGCCGAAACGTCGCCAACCCGAGTGGACTGCTCATGAGTGCCATCATGATGATGGTCTATATGGGCAAAGCCGGCATAGCCAACACCATCCACAACGCCTGGTTACGAACGGTCGAAGACGGGTATCACACTCGCGATATGTTCAGTAGTGAACTCAGCAAGGACCTCCTGGGTACACGGGCCTTCGCAGACCATGTCATCGAGCGCCTGGGGCGGGTACCCCTTAACCTGCAGCACGCTGACTATCAAAACAACGAGCTGAGCACTCTCCCCGACTATGTTCCCTCAAAAGAGAAACGGCCGAGCAAGCACTGTGTCGGAGTCGACCTGTTCCTCAACTGGGATGACCATGACCGCGACCCCGAGTCACTGGCTGGCATGCTCAGAGAGGCTGCAAATGACACCAGTTTTGAGCTGAAAATGATCACGAATCGCGGTGTTAAGGTTTACCCGGATGGCAACCCCGAAACCCTGAAAACTGATCACTGGCGATGTCGGTTTCCAAGCCGGGTCGACGAGGATATCACCCGGGAGATTCCAGGCTTGATGACACGCGTGAATGAGCAGGGCCTGGACATTGTGAAAACCGAGAACCTGTATAGCTTTGATGGTGAACCTGGTTATTCCAAAGCCCAAGGTGAAGGCTGAGGAACGTAACCCCGTGCGGTGAAACCAGCAAATCCGCGGTCGGTGTAGGATCGGGGTCTCTTGCTCCGCAGTCGGCATGCATACCTACAGACTGGCAAACCTGCTGATGCTCAACGACAATAAGGTGGAAGTCTTCAGAAAACCTCTAGTTATCAGTGCTATTGATCAAAAAGAAGCCCGCCAAGGGGAGCGGAACGTGACAGCATCGTGGATGGAGCATCCGAATCTCGTCGCCTGGTTCGACGACCTTGAAGATGCTGTAACGACCGCATTAGCGCTGGCAGACGAGCAACGTGCCGAGGTAAAGGCGCTTAAAGCGCCACGTGCTGACACATGGCTCATGCTTGCCAAGGATCCCAAAACCCGAGATGTTCTGAGAAAACGACTCAGCGAAGCACAGCACTATGTTAGCGTACCCGTGGCCAGTGACTGCAATGTCCTTGTTTGGCGAGAGGACTTCACGGAAGAAGAGGACGTATTCGAGCGGGAAAACGGGTTCGGCTCTATTGAGGTCGACTATGTTGAGGAAGGCAGCGTAGAGGATTTACGCCACGAGCTGATGTCTGATGCCGATGACTATGCCGCGTCTGAGGAGACTGGCTGGTTTTACGCGATAATGGATGGCGAATACGACACCGAGAGAGACGATCAGTGAGGTAGATGTCATAGCAGAACGTAAAAGCATAGGGTTTGTATCGCTTGGCTGCCCCAAGGCCCTGGTAGATTCTGAGCGCATCCTCACCCAGCTTAAGCTGGACGGTTACGACATCGTGCCCTCTTACGAGGACGCCGACGTGGTGGTGGTAAATACCTGCGGCTTTATCGATTCTGCCAAACAGGAGTCGCTGGATTCGATTGGCGAGGCGCTGCGCGAGAACGGCAAGGTGATCGTCACCGGCTGCATGGGCAAGGACGCCGAGGACATCACCCGGGTACATCCGGATGTGCTGGCGGTCACCGGCCCCCAGGCTTATGAGGAAGTGGTGGGGGCCGTGCACCAGTATGCGCCCGCCCCACAGATCGAACACGACCCCTTCACCGACCTGGTGCCGCCACAGGGCGTCAAGCTCACCCCCCGTCACTATGCCTACCTGAAGATTTCCGAGGGCTGCAATCACTCTTGCAGCTTCTGCATCATCCCGGATATGCGCGGCAGGCTGGTGAGTCGGCCCATTGGCGACGTGATGGAAGAGGCCGAGCGATTGGTGAAAGCCGGCGTACGCGAGCTGTTGGTGATCTCCCAGGATACCTCCGCCTACGGGGTCGATATTAAGTACCGCACCGGCTTCTGGAACGGCCGGCCGCTGAAGACCCGTATGCAGGAGCTGTGTGAGGCACTGGGGGATTTCGGCGTCTGGGTGCGAATGCACTATGTGTACCCCTACCCCCACGTGGATAAGGTGATCCCGCTGATGGCTGAGGGCAAGATCACGCCCTACCTGGACATCCCCTTCCAGCACGGCAGCCCGCGCATCCTTAAATCCATGAAGCGCCCGGCGGCGGCCGAGAACACCCTGGAGCGGATTCATGCCTGGCGCGAGATCTGCCCGGACATCACCCTGCGCTCTACCTTTATCGTAGGCTTCCCCGGCGAGACTGAAGAAGACTTCGAGGTATTACTGGATTTCCTGGAAGAAGCCCAGCTGGACCGGGTCGGCTGCTTCCAGTATTCACCGGTGGAGGGCGCGGCCGCCAATAGCTTGCCCGGCCACGTGCCGGCAGAGGCCATGCAGGACCGCTGGGAGCGCTTTATGGCTACCCAGCAGGCCATCAGCGGCCAGAAGCTGCAGGACAAGATCGGCAGTACTCAGGAAATTCTGATTGACAGCGTGGATGCGGAGGGGGCGATCGGTCGCACCCATGCGGATGCGCCGGAGATCGACGGGCTGGTGCACCTGCCCGGAGTGACAGATCTCGCGCCGGGGGATTTTGTAGAGGCGGAGATCAGCGGCGCTGACGAGTACGACCTCTATGTTTAGTCACTCCCCTACCCCGCCCCCGCGATGCGGCCGGCCATGATGCCGGTGAAGATCGCCAGGTAATTGCCCACCGCATAACCGATCAGCGCCATGAGGATAGCCACCGGCACCAGGGTGGGCCGGTGGTAGGCCGCCACCACGGGGGCCGAGGCTGCGCCGCCGATATTGGCGGCCGAGGCAATCGCCGCGCTGTGCACGTCGACCTTGAAGATGTAGGAGCCGGCCAGGCAGAAGGCGCCGTGAATGGCAATCCAGACAAAGGCGCCCAGCACAAACCAGGGCGCCTGGCTCAGGCCATCCAGCGCCGCGCGGGCGCCCATGCCCGCCACGAACACATAAATCACCGCCATGGCCAGGTTCTGGGAACCGGGAATATGCCGCGCCGGCGTCACTGACAGCACCAGGCTGAGCGTCGTTACCAACAGGATGACCCAGGTGGAGGTAGACAGTACGTTCTCGATCACCGGCAACAGCGGTGCCAGCAGGTAGGACAGCCAGGTGACACCCATGGCGATGGCACCCAGGTTCAAGTAGTCGGTCATGCTCACCAGGCGCTCTTCCACATGCAGCTCCACGGAGGCGGCCTCCATTTTGGCGACGCGGTCCTCCGGCACCCGGGCCCAGGCGTTGAACTTCTCGGCAAAGGCGCGTGAGCCCAGCAGGATCGGCAGCCAGACCACGTAGACCAGATTGTCTGCCAGCACCGCCAGGCCTATGTGCTCCGGCCCGCCTTCCAGGGCCACGTGGGCCGCGGCCATATTGCCGGTACCTCCGATCCAGCTCCCCGCGAGAGTCCCTACCGCTTTCCAGGCATCAGGCTGCAGAAAGCCGTGCACCAGCCAGTAGGAAAACACCCCGCCGATCACCACCCCGGCGGTGCCCATCAGCATCACCGCGACCCCGCCGCCCATGACCCGCACCGCCGCGGGCACATTCACCGACAGCAGCATGAGACTGATGGCGACGGGCAGACCGAACTCGCGCATGCCGCTGTATACCGGCGAGCTCTGCACCAGGATTTTCTGCTCCATACCGAACAGGATGTCGGTGTTGCTGAGCAGGATGGGTGTGGAGTAGATGAACAGCAGCGGCGGCACGTAGCCAAACAGCGTCCACTGCGTGCGCTTCTCGACGAAGAACCAAAATGCGGCGATGGCGATCAAGGTGAACATGACGCCGGCGCTGGAATGAATCATCAGGATTTCCCCCGTTCTTGTTATGTGGCCAGTGTGCGAGGAGTGGCACGCCGGCGCAAGCCCGGCCCGGCGGCGTTGCACTTCAGGTGGGCACCAGGCCTATACTACGCGGATGAAGTCAACGACCGCTCCAGACCTCCTGCCCCCCTTGGCTGACACCCACCTGTGAACCTGCTGCTCTTCTCCGACCTCGACCGGGTCGGCACCGACCGTATTCGTCTCACCGACCACCGGCTGCAACACCTGCGCGAGGTGATCGACGCCAACGAGGGCGACAGCCTGCGGGTAGGCGAGATCAACGGCCGCATGGGTGAAGCGGAACTGGTGAAACTGGCCCAGGACGAGGCGGTGCTGGATGTGGCGCTGGTCGACGACCCGCCGCCAAAGCTGCCGCTGACTCTGGTGCTGGCGCTACCGCGCCCGAAAATGCTGCGCCGTATCTTGCGCATGGTGGCGGAGCTGGGCGTGGAGTCCTTGCACCTGGTGAACAGCTATCGGGTGGAGAAAAGTTACTGGCAAACGCCGGTGCTCGACCCGGCGGTGATTGAGGACTACTTCCTGGAAGGGCTCAGCCAGTCGCGGGATACCGTGGTTCCGGAGATTGCCCTGCGCAAGCGTTTCAAGCCCTTCGTGGAGGATGAGCTGCCCCACTTGCTGGAAGGCCGCAGGGGGCTGCTGGCGCACCCGGGGAATTACCCTCCCTGCCCCCGCAGTGCCGGCCGGCCGACGCTGCTGGTGATTGGGCCTGAGGGGGGATTCATTCCCTACGAGGTAGAGAAGCTGGAAGCGGTTGGCTGTGAGACGGTGAGTCTAGGGCCGCGAATCTTGCGGGTGGAGAACGCTGTAGCTGCACTCGTTTCCCAGTTGTCTTGAGTATCCAGTCTTTCCCACGTTAGCGGATGCGCTTTGGGATCAGAACGACAGACCTAGCCGCTGGCGGATGAGCGCAAACAAGTCCGGGCCCTCCCGCTGCACCCAGTGATAGCAGACCTGAACGACAGGCAGCGATAGCGCCAGCAACTCTTCGATGTTGGCGGGGCTGCCATTGACCACCAGCTCCGCCCCGGAAGCCTCGATGGTCGCCGATAGTTCCCGGCGCTGCTTCTCGGCGTAGCCCATAGCCGGCAGCACATCGTCGAGGTGGGCGTTTTCGGTAAAGACATCGCGGATGCTGCCCACTGCGAACGGCCGGGGATCGATGATCTCTGCCACACCATACTGCCCGGCTGCCACATACCCGGCCCCATGGCTCATGCCACCATGGGTGACCGTGGGGCCGTCCTCGACAACGATCACGCGCTTGCCCTCAAGTTGCTGTGGTTGCTCGACACTGATGTCCAGATCGGAAAGCAACAGCTCCGCGCCCGGGTTGAAGCGCTGCTTAAGCTCTCGAATGTTCACCACATCCCCGGCGGCAGCATTGGCCACCTTGTTGATCACCAGCAAATCTGCGCTGCGAAAGTTCGTCTCACCGGGGTAGTAGTCCAGTCCATGGCCTGCCCGGAGGGCATCGCACACCACGACATTGAGATCAGGCTGAAGGAACGAAAAATCGTTATTGCCACCATCCCAGAGAACCACCCGGGCTTCCTGCTCCGCGCGCTCCAGTACCGCGGCATAATCAACGCCGGCATAAATCACCAGGCCCTGGCGAACGTAAGGTTCGTACTCTTCGCGCTCTTCAATGGTGCACTGGTGCCGATCGAGATCCGCCGGTTCTGCGAAACGCTGTACCGCCTGCGCCTTGAGATCGCCGTAGGGCATGGGATGGCGCACCGTCACCACGGGAATGCCAGCATCGGTGAGCTGCCTGGCCAGGAACTGGGTCAATGGGCTCTTGCCGGCCCCGGTGCGGGTTGCCGTGATGGCCACCACCTTTGCCTTTGACTGGAGCGCGGTTTGTCCCGGCCCCAACAGCACAAAGCTGGCGCCCGCCGCCTGTACGCGTGCCGCCAGGTGCATCACGGCGCGGTGAGACAGGTCGCTGTAAGCGAAAAACACCAGCTCCACCCGGTGGTTTTCGATGAGAAACTCCAGTTCCGACTCATCGTGAATCGGTATGTCCGCGCTGTAGTGCTCGCCGGCCAGCTCCCTCGGGAAACTGCGTGCATCGATATAGGGAATCTGTGCCGCGGTGAACGCGCAGACATGAAACTCGGGATGCTGTTGGAAGAAGGTGCGGAAATTGTGAAAGTCCCGCCCGGCTGCCCCCATGATGATGCAGTTAAACATCCTGGTCCGGCTCGATGGTGGTGCCGGCGTTGCCGCGCAGCGCCTGCGCGATGTCGTCGGGCTGGCAGATAATCGCGCTCCTGCCGGTAGCCTGCACGTATTGGATGGCGGCGCCTACCTTGGGACCCATACTGCCCGCCGGAAACTGGCCCTGTGCAGCCAGCCTTGTCAGTTCTGCGGGGCTGGTATTGCGGAGCAATCGCTGGGATTGCTCGCCGAAATTCTCATACACGCCCGCTACCCCGGTAACCAGAATCAGGCCATCTGCCACAAGCTCAGTGGCCAGCAAGGCCGTCGCCAGGTCCTTGTCGACAACGGCCTCTACCCCGGCCAGCTTGCCGGCAGCTTCAACGACCGGGATACCGCCGCCCCCCGCGGCCACCACCACGATGCCCAGTTCCAGCATAGACTTGACGATGTCAGTTTCTACCACCCTCAGTGGCCGCGGCGAGGCCACCACCCGGCGCCCCCTGCCGGCGTCGTCATAAACCAGCGCCAGTCCCGCGGCCGCCAGCGCTTGTGCCTGCGCTGGATCGAACCAGGGCCCTATCGGTTTTTCCGGCTGGGAAAAGCCGGGATCGCTGGCATCCACAACCACCTGGGTGAGCACCGTTGCCACCGGGCGGCGGCCGCCGCTCAGGTTGTGGACCGTTTGCTGCAGAACGTAGCCGATCTCCCCCTCGGACTCTGCGACGCACACTTCCAGCGGTACGCGGTAGGCCTTGCCAAGCGCTTCCTCCACCCGAGTCAGGATATAGCCCACCTGTGGACCGTTGCCATGGGTGATCAACAGCTCCGTGTCGCCCTCAAGGATAGCTGCCAGCGGTGCCAGCGCATCGGCGGCGAAGCTGAACTGGCCTGACATCGTAAAGTCCTCACCCTCGCGGGTGAAAGCGTTACCCCCCAGGCTGAGCACCAGGCGTTCCGGCATCGAATACCTCCTTCACCTGCAGTGTAATGCCACCTCGCCATTCCCGCGCGTGCCAGAATTCGGTTTTTTTGACGACTGGATCCCCCTGCGCGGACCGCCACCTTGCACGGGGATGAAAAATCTCAACGGGCGCGGCAACGCTGGGCGGGGACAACAATCATAGGCGAGAATACCGGGATGGCAGACTCAAAACGTCCCCGGTCCCAGCTTCAGGTCAGAACTCGTAGCGCAGCTCCGCGCCGTACATCAGCGGGTTGGCGGCGTTGAAGCCGCCGATGCCGGCGGAGTCGACGATGGCAGTGCCGCCGACGATGTAGTCTTCATCGGTCAGGTTGGTGCCATACAGGGCGCCGCTCCACTTGCCGTCCTTTGACATCCAGTTGATGCGCGCCGACAGGTCGAACTGCTCGTCTTCCAGCCACAGGCCGCTGGCGCAGCTGGAGGCGTCGAAGCAGTACTCCACGTCTTCCTTGAGGCTCGCCTGAATGCGCGGCGTCACCGGCCCAAACGGCGAATCCCAGGTGTACTGAACGGCCAGGAAGTACGTCGCCTCCGGCAGCCGCGGCAGATTCTCCCCGGAGCGATCGTTGGGGCAGGAATCGATCAGCAGCAGGGTCAGGTCGAAGCGCTCACAGCCGGCATCGGGTGCCGTAGCGGCGTCACCCACGGTGAGCAGCACGTCATCGAACTCGTCCACGTCGCCGTCATTCCAGCTGGCGTTGAACGTCACCATCCAGTCGGGCGAGGGAATCCAGGTGGTTTCAAGCTCGATACCCATGATGGTGGATTCCGCCGCGTTCAGGGTCGCCGGCGCCGGGCTCAGCAGCTCCGGGTTGACCACCACCGTGGTGAGCTGGCGGTTAGTGTAGTCGGCGTGGAAGGCGGCCGCGTTGAACCGCAGATGGCGATCGAACAGGTCGAGCTTGATGCCCAGCTCCCAGTTCTCCACCTCCTCCGGCTCGAAGGTTTCCAGCTCGCCGGTCGCCGACTCCGACAGGCCGCCGGAGAGGAAGCCCTCGCTGTAGGTCAGGTAGATCGACCCGGTATCAATCCAGTCGCCCGGATCCAGCAGGTACTGAATACTGCCCATCAAGGTGGTGTCGTCGTCCTTGGTTTTGCCGGTGCCGATATCGCTGAATTCAAAATCGAAGTTGGGGTTGTACTCGAACACGCTGCGGTCCACTGAGTACACGCCGGCGAACAGCTCATTCACCGCGCCGCCATTGGCATCGATGGTCGAGGCCACCGGCGTGAAAATGGTGCGGGTCAGCTCGCGTTCTTCATCGGTGTAACGCACGCCCAATGTGGAGCGCCACTTGTCGGTCCAGGCCCATTCCAGTTGGGCAAAGGCCGCCCAGGCCTCGTTGTCAGTTTCACGGGCGTCGGACTGTGCGCTGAGTGCAAACAGGCCGCCGATGCCGGGATCGTAGGGGCCCAGGAACGCGGTCTGCTGCTGGCCGTCAGTTTCCTCGCTGAAATAGAACACCCCCGCAACATAGGTCAGCCGCTCGTCCACGGCACTGCCGATCAGCTGCAGCTCCTGGCTGAACTGATCGGTATCGCGCTCGTTGCCGATAGGGTGGGTGAACTGGGTGCGGTGCAGCCAGGGCAGCGCCGTGTGGTCCAGGTCATCGTCCTGGCCGGCTTCGGTGTTGCGGTAAGCGGTAATGCTCTTGATGGTGAGGTCGTCGGTCACCTCCCACTCCGCAGTCAGCGAGGCCATCTCGGTAGTGGCCTCGTACTGGCCGTCCAGGTCGGAAATGACCTCCAGCGCATTGCCAGCGTCGATATTATCCTGGCAGAAGTCGTTGAGCGTGCGACCGGTGGACGGGCCCACGCCGATAATGTCGAACAGCGCCGCCTGCCAGCCCTGCACCTCTGGCACCAGGCGGCATTTCTGGGGCCGCGTGGTCTGGTCGGTGTCGGTGTAGTTGAGGTTCAGGTCCAGGGTCAGGTTCTCGGTGGCCAGCCAGCGGAACTGAGCGATGGCGTTGATACGGTCTTCATCGAGGTAGTCATCATCCAGGAACTTGTTGTCCACGAAGCCGTCGCGGGTCACCGAAGACACCGAAAAGCGCGACCACAGGCTGTCGGTGAGCGGCACATTCAGCACCCCGGCAAGGTCGAGGCGGTCGTAGTTGCCCACCCGGGCCTCGACCATACCTTCGACGTTTTCCACCGGCCTGTTGGTCGTGAACACCAGCGCACCGCCGGTGGTGTTCTTACCGAACAGCGTGCCCTGGGGCCCGCGCAGCACCTGCACCGAGGCGACATCCACCAGGTCCAGCAACGCTCCATCGGGCCGTCCGATGTAAATCTCGTCGATGTAAATGCCTACCCCGGAGTCGATGTTTACCTCGGTATTGCGCTGCCCCACCCCGCGAATATAAATGTTGGCCAGCGGCGCGGTGCCGTTGGCGACTTGAACGTCGATATTGGGAGTCACCTCGTTGAGGTTTTGCAGGTTGCGAATCCCCGCATCCCGGAGCTGTGCGGCATTGAGGGCGGTCACCGCCACCGGTGTCTCCTGCATACTTTCCTGGCGGCGCCGGGCGGTCACGAACACTTCTTCCAACACCCGCATTTCCTGGGCGTTGGCGACACTGGAGAGCGTGGGTATGGCGGAACAGGCGAGCGCTAGAGCCAGCGCACGCGACATCGGCTTCGGGTGATACATCAGACAACCCCTTTTTATCTTTATGGTGCTGTTGTGTGCAAATTCCCTAGGGTTGAGCATATAGCAGGCGACGTGTCGCGCAAGCATCGCGGTCACACTTGGCTAAACCAGGGCGGCTTTTTTGCCGGTGATTGCTTGACAAGCCATCGCGCCGGCGCAAGCCCCGTCCAGCGCAGTTGATTACCGCGCTGGCTGCTCAGACTGCCGCACCACCAGCCCGAGCAGCGCGGCCAGTAGCAGTAGGTAGATCACGCCGAACAGAGTCGCCAAACCAGGCTTATACTCGTCAACCCGATAGGGAGCCAGCGTCTGGTACTGCGCCGTGGAAATGCGATTGCGAGAGATCACCGCCGGGCCGACCAGCGCGCTGATGTCTTCCAAGCGGACGCCGGCGCCTGCAAGGAAGCGGCGACTGGCCGAGGCGTCCGCCTGCGCCAGTCGGTAAAGCGCGCGCTGTGCCAGCAGCGCTGGTGACAGGTATTGCAGTGCT
>JANQGK010000142.1 GCA_028277365.1 Halieaceae bacterium
GGTGTCAGGGTATCGGAGCTCTCACCCCGCAGGCCCAGCACCGGAGGCCTTTGAGCTGTGGCGGCAGGCCCAGCCCCATGCCGACCTGCGGGTCTGCCACGGCGGTCACCTGCTGCCGCTGGAGCAGCCCGCGGCGACTGCGGCCGAGATTCTCGATTTTCTCTCTACCGCCGCCGAGGCGCACTCGGGCAGCTAGTGCTACATCGCATCTGGCTAGGCTTCTTCCTGTTGGCGTTCCTGGCCGGCCTGTTCCAGTGGCTGTTCAATGGCGACGCAGAGGTGTTCGCACGCATGGTGACTGCCATGTTCGACATGTCTGGTCTCACCGTGGAACTGGCCATCGGCCTTATCGGGCTGCTGGCCTTCTGGCTGGGGATCGTGTCGCTGGGAGAGGCCAGTGGCCTTGTGGATCGCCTGGGCAGGCTGATGTCGCCCCTGTTTACGCGCCTGATGCCGGGCGTACCGCCGGGTCACCCGGCCATTTCTTCCATGACCCTGAACCTGAGTGCCAATGTACTGGGGCTGGACAACGCTGCCACGCCGCTCGGCATTCGCGCCATGAAAGACCTGCAGGCGCTCAATCCGACGACGGATACCGCGACCAACGCGCAAATCCTGTTTTTGGTGCTGAATACCTCCTCGGTCACCCTGTTCCCGGTCACGATTTTGTTGTACCGGGCGCAGATGGGTTCCCCGGATCCAGCCCAGGTATTCATCCCTATTCTGATTGCAACCAGCTGTTCAACCCTCGCAGGGCTGCTGGTCACCGCCTGGGTGCAACGCCTGAAGCTCACCGATACCGTGGTGCTGGCGTGGCTGGCCGGAGGCTTTGCCATACTGCTGGCGCTGGTGAGCTGGTTTGCCACCCTGAGTGCCGACGCGCTGCAGCGCCAGTCCAGCCTGCTGGCCAATATCATGATCCTCGGACTGATCATGTTGTTCCTGCTGGTGGCTCACCGGCGCGGGATCAACGTCTATGAAACCTTTATCGAGGGTGCGAAGAGTGGTTTTACCACCGCCATCGAGATCATTCCCTACCTGCTGGCGATGCTGGTGGCCGTTGGTGTGTTTCGAGCCAGCGGCGCCCTGGACCTGCTGCTGGATGGATTGCGCGGCCTGCTGGCCGTGACCGGTTCCGACCTGCGCTGGATCGATGGCATGCCCACGGCCCTGATGAATCCGCTGTCCGGCAGCGGCGCCCGGGCCATGATGATCGAAACCATGAACGAGTTTGGCGTCGATTCCTTCCAGGGGCGCATGGTGGCGACCATGCAGGGTTCAACGGAAACTACGTTTTATGTATTGGCGGTGTATTTCGGGGCCGCTGGCATTCGCCATACACGCCATGCGCTGGCCTGCGGACTGACCGCAGACGCCGCGGGCATCACCGCCGCAATACTCGTAAGTTATTGGTTTTACGGTGGTTTATAGCCAGATATCGCCATCTCTACTGCAACTGTGAACCACGCCACAGAGTGGGGGTGCAAAATCCGTAGTAACGCGTTAGGCTGTGTGCAAGCCGTCGCCCGTGGACACCCCCAATGGAGTACGGACAATTTTGCCCCGTGGCCAAAGCCGCAGAGCTGCTCGGGGAAAAATGGACCTTACTGATTGTCAGAGAGCTGCTTTACGGCAGCACCCGCTTCAGCGAATTCCAGCGCGCCATCGGTGGGATTTCCCCGACCATGCTCAATAAGCGGCTCAAGGAGCTGGAATCCAACGGGCTGGTTGATAAAGACGACCACGACTACCACCTGACTCCCGCCGGCGAAGACCTTGCGCCCCTGGTACGGCAGTTCGCCATCTGGGGCATGCGTTGGGGCCGCGGTGATCTGCCGGATACCGACCTGGACGTGGAGCTGCTGATGTGGGATATCCGCCGCCGCATCAAGGCCGAGTTCCTGCCCGAGACCGGCGCCGTCATCGAAATCCACATCACTGACCTGCCGGAGCCCAACCGCTGGTGGCTGTCGTTGGAAGCCTGCGACGGCCGCCCCGGCGATCGCGAAGCGCAGCTCGATACCGAACCCCCGCGGACGGAAGTGGACCTGGCCATCGAAGTCGGCCTGCGGGCGCTGACCGAAATCTGGTTGGGCGACATGAGCGTGCAAACCGCCCTGGCGCGACGCCAACTGGTGCTGCAGGGTATGCCGCTGCTGATCCGGTCTATCGAGCAGTGGCTTCCACTGGCGCGCAATGCCGTGTTCTCTGAGCGCAAGCTGGATCCCTCGCCCGAGAACGTTCGCAGGCTATCGCTTGCTATAAAACCGCTCGAGGACAAAGCCCCGTAGGAAAAAGCCCCTTAGGAATGAGGGAGGCGCCGCGTCACAGGCAACGCGCCTGTCAGTTGCAGCAATCACCAGCGTCATCCCGGCGCCACCACCGTCATTCCCACGCCGATGGCGTCATTCCCGGGAAGGCGGGTGGTATACCGATTCGACGTTAACCCAGCTCAATCTCCGCCAAGGTCTCGAAAGACTCGGTGAGCCAGCCGTTGTCTATCCCTGGCACGCGGGGCCGCACGGCCACCAGGTGAGTAGGATTCAACGCTTCCCGGTAGCGGGCAATCTGCTCGCCAACCTCCGCGGCGCCGCCCAGCAGGCACCAGTCCTCTGGGGCGGGCTGGGGGCCCCTGCGGAACGGTGGCGACGGCAGGGCTGCCAACTTGTCGCGGACTATGGCAACCCGGGCCGGGTCCTCGGCGATGAATACGGTGCGCATGATCGGCCGCGCAATGTCGGCGCCATTGCCGTGTTCTGCCAGTGCCTCCTCGTGGCGGGCGTAGTTGCCGACCAGTTCGGCAAGGCTTTCCACCGGTGAGGCGAAGTAGGGCAGCCCCAGACGACCGGCCTGGCCAATGGCCTTGGGGCCGAAAGCCGCCACCCACAGCGGTGGATGGGGTGTTTGCAAGGGCCGCGGGTGAACGATCTGCTCCAGAAACGGTTCCCCCGCCCAGGCTGATCGCATGGCACACAGGACTTCATCGAAACGGTCGCGCTTGTCAGCGCTGTTGACGCCAAAGGCTTCCAGCATTCCGCGCTGGTAGCCGCGGCCCAGACCCAGCACCAACCGGCCATCGCAGAGACGGTCCAGGCTGGCGGCCTGTTCCGCGGCCAGCAGCGGCTGGCGAATCGGCAGCAACCAGGACGTGGTACCTAGCGTAAGTGCCTCGGTCTGCGCCGCCACCGCGGCCAGTAACAGAAGCGGGTCGGGAATGGCGGCGTTCTCGACAAAGTGCGATTCGGGCAGGAAGAAAGCGTGGAAGCCCCAGGCCTCGGCCTGGACCGCCTGGGCACTCATGGCCCGGGCATTGAGTTCCATACGCCAGGGTGCGATGCCCAGTTGCAACTCAGGCATCGCCGAGCAAGCCAGCCTGGGCCCGATCGATGCGGCCATCCTCCACCAGGGAGCGAATGGCATCCGCCAGGGACTCCTCCGCCGGCCGAAAACGGATGCCCAGCTCTGCGGCTCCTTTGCTGTTATCCATCTTCACCCAGTTGGTGGCATACACCATGGCTTCATGGGTCACCGGGATATCCAGGGCCCTGCCACGCACCCGGTTGAACCAGTCCACCAGCCGCCCGGCGCCGAGCATGAGGCCGCCGGGCACAGGAATCTTGCGAATCCGGCGGCCGGTGAGCGTTGCCAGGGTGTCCACCAGTTCACTCCAGGTCAGGAAGTGACCACCCAGCGGGTAGCGGCCCGGGGGTAGCTCGCGCTCGAACAGCCGACAGTGGGCTTCCGCCACGTCGCGCACGTCCACCCATTGGTTGCCGCTGGGCAGTACCGGGGCGGCTGCCGCCAGATAGGCTTTCAGGCCCTGGTGGGGGTCGGTAAAGCCAGGGTCCTCTGGACCAATGACGCTGGCGGGGTAGGTGATATGAATCGGCGCTCCTTCGGCCTGCAGGCCGCGCACGTATTCCTCACAGGCCACCTTGGAGCGGCCGTAGGCATTGGCGGCGCTGCCCGGCGGGGAATACTCGTTGAGGTAAGCGGCCTTCGGGTTGTACAGGGCGGTCACGCTAGAAACGTACACCATCGTCTTGAGCCCCCGTTTGACCGCGCCGCCAATGACCTTTTCGGTACCACCCACGTTGGTGGCCAGCACCCGGTCGGCATCCTGGCGGTCGATGGACACCAGCGCGGCACTGTGCAGAACGCCCTCGCAGCCAGCGAGCGCCTTGTTTACCGAGTCGGCGTCAGTCACATCGCCCAGCACATAGTCGGTAATGTCGCTGCCGTACAGTCGCCGCAGCTTGTCCTTGTCTCGCACCAGCAGGCGCACGCGGTGGCCGGCGGCGAGCAGGGCGCGTGCCGAGTGATAGCCAATAAAGCCGGTGCCGCCGGTTATCAGAATGTGCAAGGGAAGCGTTTTTCCTTTTTTTATCGTGGGTTTTTTTCGCCTTAGGCGAAAAACCGATTGATCTCTCCTGCCGATAAGAGGAAGATACCCGCTCGATCAGTTTAACGAAAACGGACCTCCGATGACCCGTTATCAAGCACAGACCATGTCCGCACGCAGCCTGCATTCGCTGGCGGTGGCGTTTGACCTGTGCCTGTCTGTGCCGGGTTGCGCCATCCCTCGCGTCAAGGGTTGCGTGGGAAACGGTTCGAGGAAGCAAGCGTTATCTGATTAACTGAAGATATTTGAAAAAGGCCTCCGAGAACTCGAGACTCGGAGGCCTTTTTTTTGCTCTTTGATTTAAGAGCCCCCTGAAAAGCTCTCCGACCACCGGGTTCCAGGCCATTGGAATAGCAAAGGTGGTTACCGTGGAACGGTCACTGAGAGTCAACATCGTCGCCATCTACCTGATGGGTTTTTTCCACAGCTTCATGGTGGTGATACCCGTATTCGTGCCGCTCGTGCAGGGCTACGGCCTGAGCATGGCGCAGGTACTGCAGACCCAGGCCCTGTTCGCGCTGACCGTGGCGGTCTTTGAGGTGCCCTCCGGCTACATTGCCGATGTTTGGGGCCGGCGCCGGGCTATCCTGGCTGGTTCCGCGCTCAACGGCGTGGGCTTTCTGTGGCTGTTGTGGGCAGACGGTTTCGTGGACTTCCTCGTCTACGAGATCTTCCTAGGACTGGGCATCAGCCTGATCTCCGGGGCTGACCTCGCCCTGCTGTATGACAGTGAAACCCAGCTCGAGGCCGAAAGCGGTGGGGGAGCCGGCGCCAGTAAGTCCCTGAGCCGGCTGATCTCGATCGAGGCGGGCGCCTCCGGAGTGGCCGGTATCTGCGCGAGCCTGCTGTTGCTGTTTGCCGACATGGCCACCCTGGTCAAGTTTCAGGCGGTTTGCGGTTTCGTGCCGCTGCTGCTGGGCCTCTCGCTGGTGGAGACGCCGCGGCCGGTCCTCAGCCAGGGTCATGCGGGCAATGCCCGGGTCATCCTCAGGACCCTGGTATTGGACAAGCCGGTGGTGCTCTGGACGGCTCTGGCCATCGCCGCCTTCGGGCTATTGGCACTTTACGCCTTCTGGATTTACCAGAAGTACTGGGAGCTGGCCGGAGTGCCGGTGAGTCTGTTCGGCTACATCTGGGCGGTGTTCGCACTGACCGTGAGCGTGGCGGCGCGGTACGCCGGCGCCATCGAGACCTGGCTGGGCTGGCGCCGCATGCTGTGGCTGACCGCCGCGCTGCCGGTGATCGGGCTGCTGGGTATGGCACTGGCCGGCGGTTGGGTGGGCGTGATGTTCGGCTTTGCCATCCAGCTGAGCCGGGGCTTGAGCCTTACGCTGTTCTATGAGGCTTTGAACCGGCGCGTGGACGGTGACTTCCGCGCCACCATGAACTCGCTGGTCAGCCTGGGTGTGCGCAGCCTGTTCATTGTCACCGGCCCGCTGCTGGGTTGGGCGCTGGACCGCATCGGCGTGGCCAGCACCCTGCTGGTGCTGGTCGCAGTGTTCGCGCCGCTGTTCGTGCTGGTGATCCTCGGGCTCGGACTGCGGATTCGGCGCGAGGTTGAGGCGCTGCCGCAACCGGCCCTGTAAGTACTCCGGCCCGTACCCCTTGCGGGCCTCGACCTGGGCAACACCAGGTCTCCGTTGCCCGGTAACACCCTCTCGGTGTTACCGGGCTTTTTTGTGCTGCCGCGTTATACTTTTTGGTAACAGGAGCAGAGCCCAACATGGATAGATCCCCTAGCGTCCTCGGCACTATGATCCTGCCCATAGCTCGCGCTCTGCGGCTGCAGGGTGTGGACCCTACGCCTGTCTTCGAGCAGGCTGGCATCGACCCGGCCGTGGTGATCAATCCCGACCAGCGGATAAGCATGACGAAGATGCGCGCGCTGTGGCACCTCATTGCCGAGGCGACTGATGATGAGGCCTTCGGCCTGCGTGCCGCGGAGCAGATACAGCCGGCAACCCTCCATGGTCTGGGCCTTGCAGTGCTTGCCAGCTCCACGATCTACGATGTGCTAAAGCGGCTGGTGCGTTTCGCAAGCGTGTTGCACACCGGCATTGAACTCAGGCTGAACGAGCGCGGCAAGCTGGTGGATCTGGATATCGGCCTCGCCAGAGAGTTCGAAAGCCCGGATCATCTCAAGGTGGACCCCCTGGGTGAGGACTTTGCCATGGGGGTCATCGTGGTAATGTGCAGGCTGACCCTCGGGGAGTATTTCAGTCCCATCGAGTGCCAGTGCCGCCGTCCTGCGCCGGAGGATCCCGACGCGTTCATGGCTCTGTTCGGCTGCCCGGTCTCCTTCGGTAGCCGGCTGGTGCGTATCACCTTCGTCAAGAGCGATATCAACGAGCAGCTCGCCTCCGCCAACCCGGAGCTGGCCCGCGCCAACGACGAGCAGACCGAGACCTACCTGGCGACCTATACCAGAGTAAGCGCCTCCCGCGCCGTGGTCGGTAAGATTGTCGAGCGCCTGCCCGATGGCCCGCCCAGTCAGAAGGCCATTGCCGAGGCCATGTGCGTCAGCAACCGCACCCTGCAGCGTAAGCTAAAAGAAGAGGGCACCAGCTTCATCGACCTGCTGCAGGACGCGCGACTGTCACTGGCGCGCAAGTACCTCGCCCAGCCCCAGCGCTCTATCGTGGAAATCGCCTATCTGCTGGGTTTTTCCGAGCCCAGCACTTTCTCCCGCGCCTTCAAGCGCTGGACCGGCCAGGCGCCGGCGGACTACCGGGCCAGCCTGCTGGCCGACAGCGCTGCGAGCTGACCCGGATCACGGTGAGAGCGTTTCATGTCTGCTATGCTGCTGCGCACAAGCCATTTAGAACTAATAAAGAGGAAAACCCATGTCGATTGTCCTGATCGTTGCTGATCGAGCGGGAGACCGCCAGGTTGCGATTTCCCGTGGCCTGCAACTGGCTGCCAAGATGGGGTGGGGCGCTCAGGTGGTGGGCTTTTCCTATGAAAACCTCGACGAGCTGAAGTCTGCCGGCGTCGACCCTCGGGAAGTCAAGAAGAAGCTGCTGAACAAGCGCAAGGCCGACGTGCAGGCCGAGGTGGACAAGTTCAAAGGTGAGGTGCGCACCGCCGTTAACGTGGTCTGGCACAACGCCATCCACCAGTGGATTGATGAGCAGTGCGAGCGCAAGGATTATGCCGCGGTGATCAAAACCGGACACCGGACCGAGACCTTCCTGTACACCTGCACCGATTGGCATCTGCTGCGCGAGTGCCGGGCGCCGGTGATGATCGCCGCGGAGAAGAAGTGGCGCGCTACCAAGCCGATCGTGGCGGCCATAGACCTGTCCAGCAATAGCCGCGTGGTGCGACAGCTCAACGACCAGGTGGTGGCCACCGCGAAGCGCTTTGCAGAACAGCTCGATACCGAGCTCTACCTGGTGCACGCCCTGCACATCCCCGCCGTGCTGACCGAACTCGACCTGGTGGACGAGTTCTCCCACGTCAAGAAAATGAAGCAGGACCTGCACCCGAAGGTGCAGAAACTGGCCCATACCCACAGCTTGCCGTTGTCTGCCATCAAGCTTAAGCAGGGCCCGGTGGACAAAGTGATCACCAGCGAGTCAGCCCGTCTCAAGGCCCAGTTGGTGGTGATGGGTACCGTCGGCCGCAAGGGCGTAAAAGGTCAGCTGTTAGGCAACACCGCGGAGAAAGTGCTCACCAGACTGCGCACGGACGTGCTCGCTATCAAGCCTTAGACGCCAACCCTGCCAGTGGCAGGGTGATCCTGAACGCCACCCCGGAGTGATCCGGCAGGTTCTCCGCCCGGGCGCTGCCGCCGTGGAAATCCACGATCAGCCGCACGATGTGCAGGCCCAGGCCCAGGTGCACGCGCTCGCTCCTGTCGCGCACCGACACCATGGAATCAAACAGCTGGTGCTGCATCGCCGCTGGCAGCAGCGGCCCCTCATTGCTGACGCACAGCTCCGCGCTGTCGCCTCGTAAAGACAGGCTCAGGTGAATACTGCCGCCGGCGGGAGTAAAGCTGGCGGCGTTGTCCATCAACTTGTCCAGCATCTGGGCGACCAGGTCGGGCACGCCGAAGGCCGGCAGGCTGTCTGCGTCGCAGTCAAACTGCAGCTCATGCCCGGTGTACAGGCCCTGGTAGGCGGCAAACAGTTCGCGGCATAGCGCGGTCAGGTCGTAGTGCTCCGGCGTGTTGCCGTGCACGCTTTCTTCCAGCCGCGTGGCCTCGCTCATGGCGGTGAGAATATTGCCGAGCCGCGAGAGGCCCTCCCGGGCACGCTGCACGTACACCTCGCCGTCTTCCGGGTTGCCGTCGAGATTGTCCAGGGATGACTGGATCACGGCGATGGGCGTGCGCAGCTCGTGGGAGAGCTTGCGCGACAGGCTGCGTAAATAGTCGGTGTAGTCGCGCAGCCGCGCCAACAGGTCGGCGTACTGGCGCGACAGTTCGCCGATCTCGTCGCGACTGTGGCTGACCGGGAAGCCCGCGTCGTCGAGCCGGCCGTCCGGCTGGATCACCCGGGCACTGGCGCGGGACAGCCGTCGAATACGCCAGGACAGCCAGCTCGCGTAGCCCAGCAGGCCCAGCGCCGACAGCCCCATGGCCAGCAGGCTGTAGTAGAGCAGACGCGAGAAGGCGCGATCTGTCAGGCTCAGGTAGGGTTCACCGCTCTGGCGCGCCACCACTGCGCCAATCACCGCATCTCCCTGCAGCACCGGCGCGGCACTGGCCAGCAGTTTGCGACCGCCGCCCTCGGGTGCTGCATACCAGGCGGCCGCCGCGTTGCCTTCCAGCGCCTGGTTCAGCTCATCCAGTGTGACCTGGCCGACGCGCACAGCCTCGGGCAGGCGCGCGGGCGGGGCACCGTTTAGAATGGCCCGGTATAGGGCCTGCAGCAGCCAGGGAGTATCACTGCGCGGCAAGCTGTCGGCCTCGCTGCGGGCCTCCGCCATGGTCCAGTGAAAGCGGTCAGCCGCGGTCAGTGCGATGCCGGCATAGGCAAAAGGCGCCAACGCTTGCACCAGCTCCGCCGAGGGATAGACCAACCAGGGCGGCAGGTTGCGGGTGCCGGGCAGTACCGTACCAACGGTATCACCGGTGCCGGTACTGGCGTTGCCGCTGTTCCTCACCAGGTAAAAACCCAGCCGGTCGTCGAGCATCGCCAGGGGCAGCTCCAGTTCCACCGTGAAGCCGTCGAGGCTGTCCTGCCAGAAGCCGCGAATGCGCGGCTCAAATCCCATCACCGCTCCCTCCCGTTCGATGCGGGCCTGCACGGCACCGGGAGCAGCGGTAGCAATGATGTAGTCGGCGCCGCGCCCGCTGCGCAGCACCAGGCGGTCACCGCTGGCCCGGTAGACATTCCGCGGGTCGTGGTAGACCACCTGATTATCGGTCACCGTGAACAGCAGATAGAGGAGGGGCCCGCGCACCTGGGCGCGATAGGCAGCCGGTCCGAAGCGGTCATGCTCGGGACCGTTCCAGCCGTCGGCATAGCCGTCGACTATGACCGGGCCGCTGGCGAGGGTCGCATAGAGCTGCCCATGGGTCGGTTCGCCGGATGCCTTGCGCTCGGGGTTGGGGTATAGCAGTTCCGGGCGTTCGCCCACCACCGTGGCCACCGCCCGGGTGGTGGCCAGCAGCGCCTGGGCCTGGCCGCTCTGCAGGGCGCCTTCCATTTCCCGCACGTACTGGCAGCCGGCCCAGGGCAGGGCGATAAGCAGCAGGCTGACCAGCAGTAGCTGGCGGCGCAGGGTCATACCGTGCAATTCACCTGGTCAGGCCGCTTTCCAGCGGTACCCCATGCCGTACGCGGTTTCGATGGCGGCAAAGTCGGTATCGATCGCCAGGAATTTCTTGCGGACGCGCTTGATATGGGAGGTGATGGTGTTGTCGTCCAACACCACGTTGGCGGCATCCATCAGCTGCTGGCGGTTTTTTACATGCCCGGGGTGCAGGGCCAGGGCGTGTACGATCCAGAACTCGGTCACGGTCAGGTCCACCGGCTGCTCCTGCCAGCTCACGGTCATGCGCTGCAGGTTGATGGCAAGCCGGCCGCGCTCCAGCACATCGTCTTCCTGCACCGGTTGGCGCAGGGCATCGACACGCCGCAGCAGGGCGTGGATGCGCGCCAGCATCTGGGCCTGGCTGATGTCCTTGGTAAGGTAGTCGTCAGCACCCAGGCGCAGACCGCTGATCACATCCAGCTCGGTGTCGCGGGCGGTGAGGAATACGATAGGCAGCTCGGGGGCCTTGGCGCGCAGGTCGCGGCACAGCTCGAAGCCGCCTTCCACCTCGTCGTCCAGCCCCACGTCGATGATCGCCATGTCCGGCAGGCGCTGCTCAAAGGCAGCCCAGGCGCTGCTGCGATCCCCGTGGCAGGACACGGCAAAGCCCTGCCGGGTGAGGGCATCGCGGTAGTTGGCGGCGATGGCGGGCTCGTCTTCGACGATAGCAATATGGCGCGACATAAGCTTTCCCTTCTGTTCAATCGCGATACTTCCAAAAATTCCCGGCACCCACAACCGCTCGCCACAATTCATCACAATTGCTCTCAAGCCTGCCACAGCCTGCACGGAGCCGCGCCCGGGTTCGCTGCTGCAATAGCGCCAAATCCTCAAGGAGATCACCATGCATAAGGCCGTGCTGATACTGTTGCTGGGCTGGCTGCTGGCTGCCCCTGCCGGCGCCAATGTCGCAGACCTGACTCACCCGACAGCCCTGGAGACCGAAATGCCTTTAGGCGCCGGGCAGCTCAGGCTGGCGGGGCCCTTTGGCTACCGGCCGGCTATCCAGCTGGAGGCGAAGCTGGATGTGCGCGTCACCGGGCTGGTCGCCCACGTCACCCTGGAGCAGACCTTTCGCAACGACAGTGAACACTGGGTGGAGGGGGAGTATATGTTCCCGCTGCCCGACCAGGCTGCGGTAAACCGGCTGAAACTGGTGATCGGCGAGCGGGTGATCCTGGGCGAGATTCGCGAAAAGCAGGCGGCGAAGAAAATCTATGAGCAGGCGAAGGCCAGCGGTCGCAAGGCCAGCCTGGTGGAGCAGCGCCGGCCCAATCTGTTCAGCAACCGCGTCGCCAACGTCGCACCCGGCGAGGTGGTGAGCGTGGAGCTTCACTACATCGAACGTGTACAGTACCGGGACGGCGTGTTCAGCCTGCGTTTTCCCACCACGGTCACCCCGCGCTACACGCCCGCGGATTTCCCGGCCGCTGAGGAGGTCTGGCAGTTCCAGCACCCGCGGCCGGCTACCCAGACGGACCCCATCCAGCCGATCACCATCGATGCCGAAATCAACATGGGCCTGCCGCTGGCCACAGTGGAGTCGCCCTACCACGAGATCGCCCTGTCGCGACAGCAGGCCCGTTACCAGGTGCGCCTCGCCAAGGGATCTGCACCCATGGACCGCGACTTTCAGTTGAGCTGGCGGCCTCAGCCAGACAGTGCACCGCGAGCGGCACTGTTTCACGAGCGGGTGGGGGAGCACGAATACGCCCTGCTGATGGTGCTGCCGCCGGATGCTGCGGCCCCACAGGGCGTGGCGAGCGAGGCAATCCCGCGGGAGCTGGTGTTCGTGATCGACACCTCGGGTTCGATGGGCGGTAGTTCCATCGAGCAGGCCCGGGCCAGCCTGGCCTATGGGCTGGGTCGGCTCCGGCCCCAGGACCGCTTCAATATTATCGAGTTTAACAACCGGGCCCGGGCACTGTTTCCCCAGGCGCTGGATGCCAACCGCCATAACCTGGCCCGCGCCTCGGAGTTCGTGCGTCACCTGGACGCCGGTGGCGGCACCGAGATGAAGAGTGCAATGGAGCTGGCCCTGCCGCTGGCCGAGCGGCGCGACACGCGCCTGCGCCAGGTGGTGTTCATCACCGACGGTGCAGTAGGTAACGAGGCTGATCTGTTCCGGGAAATCGAGCGGCGCCTGGGCGCCAGCCGCCTGTTTACAGTTGGCATCGGTTCAGCCCCCAACAGCTGGTTCATGCGTAAGGCCGCCCAGGCGGGGCGCGGTGACCAGGTGATGATCGGCAATATCCTCGAGGTGCAGCAATCGATGCAGCGCCTGTTCAAGCGGCTCAGTGAGACCACCCTGGCCAATTTGGAGGTCGACTGGCCGGTGGCGGTAGAAACCTACCCACGGGCGGTGCC
>JANQGK010000315.1 GCA_028277365.1 Halieaceae bacterium
CTAGCTTCTGCGGTATCGAGGCGGAGGCCATTCGCCGCGTCGCGCGAGACCTGGCCGCGGCCGGCGCCGGCATCTGCTACGGCCGCATGGGCGTTTCCACCCAGGCCTTTGGCGGCCTGTGCCAGTGGCTCATACAAATCATCAATATCGCCACCGGCAACCTGGACCGGGAGGGTGGCATGCTGTTTGCCCTGCCGGCCTTCGACAACGTGGCCAATGCCGGCCGCGGCGGCTTCGGCCGCCACCACAGCCGGGTGCGCGGCCTGCCGGAGTTTGACCGGGAACTGCCCGCCTCCGTGCTGACGGAGGAAATCACTACCCCAGGGCAGGACCAGATTCGCGCCCTGTTCACCGGCGCCGGCAACCCGGTGTTGTCGACGCCCAATGGCCGGCAGCTCGACGAGGCCCTGGACCAGCTCGAGTTCATGGTGTCGCTAGACCCGTTCATCAACGAGACCACCCGCCACGCC
Source organism: Halieaceae bacterium (assembly GCA_028277365.1). Classification (GTDB taxonomy): domain Bacteria; phylum Pseudomonadota; class Gammaproteobacteria; order Pseudomonadales; family Halieaceae; genus JANQIO01. Next base: position 471 of record JANQGK010000315.1, read on the forward strand.
GACGTCATCCTGCCGCCCACCTCACCGCTGGAGCACGATCACTATGACATCGGTTTCCACGTCAACGCGGTGCGCAATACCGCGCGCATGAACGAGCCGGTATTCGAGCCGCCGGAGGGAGCGCTGCACGACTGGCAGATTTTCAATGAGCTGGGCCGGCGCTTCGCCGACTACCTGGACCGGGAGTCCCGGCCCACACCGGCGCCGCGGGAATTGGTGGACCGAGCGCTGCAGATGGGCCCTTACGAGCTGGACCTGGCCGCGCTGGCAGCGAACCCTTCCGGCGTGGACATGGGCCCGCTAAAGCCGCAGCTCCCGGAGCGACTGTTTACCGCCGATAAACAGATTCACTGCGACACACCGGAACCGCTGGCCGATATCGAGCGGCTGCGCCAGGGCATGCGCGGCGACGGTGACAGCCTGCTGCTGATCGGCCGCCGCCACGTGCGCTCCAACAATTCCTGGATGCACAACTACCGGCGGCTGGTGAAAGGCAAATCGCGCTGCACGCTGATGATGCACCCCAGGGACATGGCGGAGCGCGGCATCAGCGAGCACGACCAGGTCAGCGTGAGCTCGCGTACCGGGGCGGTCACCCTGCCGGTGGAGGCCACCGAGGACATCATGCCCGGCGTGGTGAGCATACCCCACGGCTATGGGCATGACCGCAGCGGCGTGCGGATGCAAACTGCCGTTGCCCATGCGGGGGTCAGCGTCAATGATGTCACAGACGAGTTGGCCCTCGATGCTCTGTCTGGCAACGCCGCCGTTAACGGCGTACCGGTCGAGGTGATCGCGGCGCCTTCATGACCAGCTTCAAGGCGCGCTTGGGCTACGGCCTCGGTGGGGCGATGTTCTCCATCAAGGAGGCCGCCTACAGCGCCTTTGTCATCCTGTTCTATACCCAGGTGCTGGGGCTCAGCGGCACCGCCGCAGGCGTCGCACTGGCAGTCGCCGTGGTGTTCGACTCGCTCTCAGACCCGGTTATCGGCGCCTGGTCGGACCGCCTGGACAGCCGCTGGGGGCGCCGCCACCCCTTCATGGTCGCGGGTACGCTACCCATGGGACTGGGCTTTATCGGCCTGTTCCTGGTACCGGATTCGGTGGTGGCCAGCCAGGCGCTGTTGGCCCTGTGGCTGGCCTTCTGGTCGATCTGGATTCGCACCACCCTGTCGATCTTCGCAATCCCCCACCTGGCCCTGTCGGCGGAGATGACCAGCGACTACCGGGAGCGCAGCAGCATTCTCGGGGCGCGCATGTTCTTTCTGTTCCTGTTCACGGTGCTGATTCCCGCCTCCGCCCTGGTGCTGCTGTTCGACCAGTACGGAGACATCGACGGGCGCTTTCAACCCGAAAACTACCCGCTCTACGGCCTGATGTCCTGCATCGGCACCTGGGCGGTCGGCCTCATGACCATCTGGTCGACCCGGCGCTACGCGCGCCCTCGCGGCGGCGGAGACAGAGCGGAGGCGAAGCAGCCGGCATCCGGCCTGCGGACCTTCGTAGCGGACTTCTTCGCCACCCTGCGGATTCAAAACTTTCGCCAGCTGCTGGCCTTTGACGTGGCGGCCAGCGTGTCCTACGGCGTGTTGATTGCCACCCACATGCTGGCGTCAGTCTACTTCTGGGAGCTGTCGTCGCAGGATATCGCCTTGATCCTCGCCATACCCTCGCTAATCGGTGTTTCCAGCGCCATGTTTGCGATTCACTGGCTGGGTAGCCGGCTTGCCAAACATACCATCCTGCGGCTGACCTGCGCGCTGATGATCATCGACGGGGTGTGGCCCTACGCCGCACGGCTGGCGGGCCTGCTGCCCGACAACGGGCATCCGGTGGTGTTCTGGAGCCTGTTCGTGCAGATGCTGCTGTGGATGTTCTTTTTTATTCTGCGCGGCATCGCCAGTCAGTCACTGGTGGCGGACATCGCCGATGAAAACGACCTGGCCCAGGGACGTCGCCAGGAAGGCGCCTTGTTTGCGGCCGCGCTGTTTGCCCAGAAGCTCGCCTCGGCGCTGGGGCCGCTGTACGGCGGCATGGTGCTGGATATCGTTGGCCTACAGCGCGGCATGGC
>JANQGK010000353.1 GCA_028277365.1 Halieaceae bacterium
AGAGGATTACGCGGGCCTGTTCGAGGCGGCCTTCCCCGCCGGTCTCAGCACGGAAACCGTGGGCATGGCGCTGGCCAACTACCAGCGGGCGTTGGTGGCCGGGGATTCCGCCTTCGACCGCTGGTACTTCGGCAAACAGCGCGATGCCCTGTCGGCCCCGGCGCAGCGCGGCTGGACGCTGTTCCAGACCAAGGGCTGCGTGCGTTGCCACCAGGTGGGAATCGATTCCGCGCAGTTTACCGACGAGCAATTCCACGATACCGGCATCGGCTACGCCCGCAGCATGGGTATCGGGCAGCAGACCGACACCGTGCGCCTGGCGCCTGGCGTGGAGGTGGTGCCCACCGTGAGTTTTGCGCGGCCGGCGTTCAATGACCTGGGCCGCTACGAGGCCACTGGCCGCAGTGAAGATCGCTGGAAGTACCGCACACCCAGCCTGCGCAACGTTGCGCTCACGCCGCCCTACATGCACGACGGCTCACTGCCCAACCTGATGGCGGTGGTGGAGTACTACGCCGCGGGCGGTGTGCCCCACGAGGGGCAGGACTGGCGAATACGGCCGCTGCAGCTGACTGATGAAGACAAACAGGCGCTCGTGGCCTTTATGAAGTCCCTGACCGGACATGGGGTTGATGCCCTGGTCAGGGATGCTCGAAGTGAAGTGATTGGAAACTAAAGCTTACGACTTACCATTCCTTGTCGCGTTCTTCCTCCTTCTTTTTCATCTCCTCTTCCTTGCGCCGCGCTTCCTCCTCGCGCTGCTCGGCCTCGAGGCGTTCCTGCTCCTCGCGGATTCTCTCCCGCACGGCGGCGTCACGCTCGGACTCGTAGCTTTCCTGCTGTGGCAGGGGCTGGGCGGGCTGTTGCGCGCCGGCCGGCGCCACGGCAACGGTGGTGGCCAGGATGGTTAGAATTGCCAGTAGGTTTTTCATGGTTTTGCTCCTCTCGGTGCTGAACGTTCGCCCAAGTCCGGTGGAGCATATGCTAGTGATTATTAGCTTTTCTACAGCAGTCACCGCAAACTGCATAGTCGTCACAGTTGCAGGTATCGGCCAGTGAATAGTGCGCCAAAGTGGCCGGGAACTTTCTCGGCGCGCCGAGATAACAAAGGCAACTTCCTGTTGTGATGCACTGCTGTGATGCGGGGCTCAGCCGCGCCTGTCGCCGCACCGGTAGCCGGCACTGCGCCAACTGCGGATCAGCTCGTGCTTACCGGAACAGGTTGAGCTGCCGGAGAAGGTTTCTTGTTTCCGCTTTATCCTGCCCCTGGGTGGAGACCTGGACCAGTTCGGCGACAAATCGCCACAGGTCAGGAGAGCAGATTTCGTTGTGTCCCGCCGACAATCGGCCGTCGACCGCCACAACCAGGTAGGGGTTCCGGCCCACGCTGTTGTCACGCCGGGTAAGGGCGATGCCATCGGTTTCAATCCTGCTGCCTGGTCGATCCGCGTACCATGCGTCTGCCAGCCTGGCGTAACTCTCCAATACCTTGCTTGAGCTGACCGCCTTGCGGCTGCCACGCCGGGCACTCACTTCGGCGGAGACACTCGCGTGATCGCATTTCCCGCTCGATGGAGGCTGATAGTCATCATCGATGTACCGCAGATCATGCGTGGTATAGCTGTCGAAATGCCCGATAGCTTTCAGGTTTCCTTTGCGCTGGCTGATTTCTTCGTCACGCCCGAGCGCCGGGTTGTAACGCAGGGTGTCTCGCTCCCGCTCAAAAAACGTCGAGAACCATCGCCCCGCGGGAAAAGCTTTTCTCGTCGCGATATCATCTTCAGACATCAGCACCAGCAGATTGGGCAGTTGCTCCTCACCGTAAGACTGCTCCCGGGTTGACATGTCACTCAGGGATGCGAAGCGGTTCGCCTCGAACGCCGGGTTGATGATGACCACAAGATCACCATAGCCCTCAATCGATTGGTTTCTTCGGGAGTCCCGCGCGAAGTTGGCTTCCAACATGGGGGACACCGACGAGAAGACGACCGCGCCGCCGAAGCTGTGTCCGATAACCACGAGCCGCGTTCGGTCAGTTCTGGGGTCGCCCGCCGCGTCCAGGTCACGGATGGCCTTCAACCTGGCCAACACTTCACGCACACTGCCTTCGCCCACCTCGTGAGCCGTATTCTTACGGTCCCAAAAGGTCAGTTCCTTCAGTATCGGCGCATCCACCGAGCCGCCACGCCAGCCCAGGTACAAGCCCACCACCTGCCTGGGTACTTTGCCGCGCTCGGCGGATATTGTTCTCTCCTCGATGGCCAGCAGCTCCAGCTGCTCCCGGAACGACAGGATGTTGCCGTCTTCCTTCGGCTCAGCCTCTGCGCTGTGTTTCCAGCCGTGAGCGAACACCACGATGATGGTTTCGCGCGTCTGACTCATGCGGTCAATTTCCGCGAGAACTCTCATGGCATCTGCGGGCTTCCAGAACTGACCCTGGTCGTCAAACTCTATGAAGCCGAGAGAATAATCTCTGCCGTGGCTGAGGGCTTCTTCGAAACAATCGAGATTCGGTTTACATGGACGATACTGATGGTGAGGCGCGCAGGCGGTAACCAGCGAGAGTGAAAGCAGAACTGCGAGCGTTACACAGAGTCGTGTTTGCATGAGTCTTCCCTGATGGCGAAATCCCTGTTGTAGAGGCGCCCGCATCGCGCCCCAAACGACCATCCTTCAATCCATTGTCGAACGACCGGCCCAATTGCACTATAGACCAGCTTGGATAGCTGTCTACGTCTAGCTACGGCGGGCTGCGTCCGCGGCGCTCTCCAACACCACCGCGCCGGGGCCCTGGGCCGCCAGCTTGTCACCCTCGTTGTAGATGGGGCAGTTCTTCATCGACAGGCAGCCGCAGCCAATGCAGCCGGTGAAGGTGTCGCGCAGGCGCGTAAGGTAGGCGATCTTAGCGTCGAGCTCGCCCCGCCACCGGCGCGACAGCCGCTCCCAGTCTTTCTGGGTGGGGGCGCGTTCATCCGGCAGCGTGGCCAGCGCCGCACGTATTTCCTCCAGGCTGATGCCCACTTTCTGGGCGGCCTTGATCACGGCAATGCGGCGCATCACGTCGGGCTTGTAGCGGCGCTGGTTGCCGGCATTGCGCCAGCTCCGGATCAGCCCCTTGCTCTCATAGAAATGTAGGGTAGGCACGCTCACCCCGCTGCGCTCGGCCACTCTGCCCGGCGTCAAGTTGGCTTCCGGCATGACGATTCCTCCACACGGCTTTGCCAGAAATCTAGATCAAAAAACTCTTTACCTCAAGTTAACTTGAGGTTTTAGACTGCGCGCAGATTCACCCAAGGAGGCAAACCCCATGGTGCAGCTCGAACATCTCAACCTGGTCGTCAACGACCTTCCCACCACCCTCGCCTTCTACCAGGCCGCCTTCCCCCACTGGCGGGTGCGCGAGCAGGGCGATAGCCCCTGGTACGGCAAGCCGCGCCGCTGGCTGCACTTTGGCGACGACTATCACTACCTCACCTTCAACGACAACGGCGAGGGTGAGGCCCGCGACCTGCGCGGCCACCAGCCGGGGCTGGCCCACATGGGCTTTGTCACCCACAACCTCGACGCTGTTATCGAGCGGCTGGCCGCCGCCGGCTTCGAGGTCGACAAGGACGGTGCCGACGAACCCCACCGCCGCAACGTCTACTTTATCGACCCCAACGGCATCGAAGTGGAATTCGTCGAGTACGCCAGCGACCTGCCGGCACAACGCAATCTGTCTAGCTGAGGAGGCTGCCATGCATCGTTTTCTTTTATGTATTGCGGCCGGCGCCGGGCTGGGCCTCAGCCTGGGTTTGGAGCCGCTGCTGGTGTTGCGCTACGCGGGTGCTGTCACCACCTTTGAACTGGCTCGCGAGATCGCCGCCTGCCCGGGCTGCACACTGAAGCTCACACCCTGAGCCGCGGCGCGCTTGGCATCGTCGCCGTCAGCCATCCTCAGAAGCCCGAGGAGTCAGCCGAGCCTTAGGGGCGCCCCGGGGGTTACCACTTCTCACCGAACGGGCGTATCTCCACGTCGAACGACCAGGCGGAGCGTGGCTGGTGGGCCACATGGAATACCTCGCCCGCGATATCGTCGGGTTTGATAAAGAAGTCTTCCGGCTTGTCGGGATGAAACTTATCTCGCGTCCACGGCACGTCGATCACAGCGTCGATATTGAAGTAGGCCACGTGCACTCCCTGGGGCCCCAGGGTGCGGGCCATCGCCTGGGCGAGGTTGCGCTGGGCGGCCTTGGTGGGGGAAAACACGGCGTAGGTCGGCACCCCCCGAAACGCCGCGGTATTGCCGGTGACCATGATCGCGCCGTGGCCGCGCTCCACCATGGCCGGCGCAAAGGCTCGGCCCAGGTACAGCAGTGCGGTGGTGTTTACCCGGAAGTTGAGCTCCAGCTCTTCCGGGTCCGCCTCAAGGAACGTGGCGAAGGTGGCGCGCACCGCGTTGTGCACCACCACGTCCGGCAGTCCCATGTCTTGAGTGATGACGTCGCAAGTCGCCCGCAACCGGTCGAGGTCGGCGATATCGACAGCAAAAGCGCGTGCACCTTCCAACTCCGCTTCCAGCGCTATAAGCCGGTCCGCATTGCGGGCGAGCATCGCCACACGATAGCCACCAGCAGCGAAACGGCGCACGATGGATGCGCCGGTACCTTCACCGACGCCGGTTACCAGGCAAACCCTGTCGGACATGGTGCGGCCCTCTAAGCGGTCTGTTTCCAGTGTAGCAGCCCACACTGTTGCCGAAGTTCGCACCAACATCGACTTCGTCAGCGGCTGCCCCGCAGAAGCGACCTATGCAGGGAAGCAAGCGCCCTCTCCTGATCATGCTCTCGGCCGGCGGCGCTGGCCCACGGCTTGGGCAACACGCTGGGATTGCTGCGGCTGTACTTTGGTGCAGCCGCTTGATAACAGACTGATAGAAACAAAAAAGGCCGGCGAATGCCGGCCTTCTGCTACGGGTAGGAAGCGTTAGAAGCTGACGCCGATACCCACGGTGTAGATCAGGAAGTCCGGCACGTCGGTGTCGGACTGCACTTCACCGCGCACATGGAAGTTGGGTCCGTTCCACTGGATACCCAGGCCCCAGATGAAGTCATCGTCGGTCCCGCTGGTGGAAACAAAGCCGCCGTCGGCTTCAACGTCCAGCCAACCCCAGCCGGCCTTGGCGTACAGCTCCCACTCATCGTCCAGCGGCAGAGTCGGGCGCACAGAAACGGCCCAAAGATCGCCATCGACATCCACACCGAACGTGCTGTCTTCAAACAGGTTAACGTACTCCGCCTCTACAGAGACATATTCGTTGAAGCGGTACCCAAAGTAAGCACCCAATGCCAGCTCGTTGATGTCGACAAAACCTTCTTCGACGTCGTAGCCACCCAGCTTGCCGCCAAGGTAGAAATCCTCTGCGCTAACTGCCCCGGCCTGCAGCGTAAATGCCGCTGCGGCTGCCAATACCAATTTCTTCATGATAACCACTCCTTATATCGTTGTTGATGCGGCCATAATGCCAAACGCCGGCCCCTTGCTCCGGCATGGGGCGAAGACTGGGCATGGGCGCGGATAAATGCAACTCAACGAAAGTCGTAGTTGGACCGTTTTGTGACCTGTGTCATGTCTAGTAGCTATTCACATCTCCGCGCTGGCAAAAACACCGCTGGAGTGTACCGCCTGTGCCTTCCGCCCGGACGGGTTATGCTAGTAACAATCACGCCCATCAGGCTTCCAGACAGGAGATCGTATGCCTTTCAACCGCCGGCGTTTCGTTGCGGCAGGTGCCACTGCCGTGGCCGCGCTGGGTTTGCCGGGTTGCAGCCGCGAGCCTGCGCCGGTTATGGAGCCGCGCACCGCCGGCAAGGTCACCCTGTTTAAAAACGGCACGGTGTTGCCGATGGGTGCGAGTTTTTCCGAGGTGTCGTCCATCGCCATTCAGGGCAAGCGCATTCTCGCCGTGGGCGAGTCGGCCGAGCGCGCCGTGGGCAGCGGCGACGAGGTGATCGATCTGGACGGCCGCACCCTGCTGCCGGGGTTTATCGAACCGCATATGCATTTCTCGCTGCTGGCGGCGTTTGGCAACACGCCGGATATCGGCCCCTTCCAACAGCCTACCTTTGAAGACGCGCTGGCGGCACTTAAATCAGCGGCCGCCAACACGGCGGCTGATCGCTGGATCATGGCGCGCCAGTTCGACCCCATCCTGTTGGAGCCGCCGCGGGAGCTCACTATCACCGAGCTGGACACAGTCTCCGCGGAGCGGCCTATCTATGTCTTAAACGCCTCGGGGCATATTGCTTACGTCAACAGCAAGGCGTTGGAGCTGGCAGGCATTGGCAAAGACACGCCGGACCCGGCCGGCGCCCGCTTTGGCCGCTTCGAGGACGGCAGGCCCAACGGCGTTTTGTACGGGCCGGCGGCTCACCTGCCGGTGTCCATGCAGAACGCGCAGCTCACCGCCCGCATGCAATCCGGCTTTATCGCCGCCGGCCGCGAGGTGGGCGACCTGGCCGCGTCGCTCGGTGTCACCACTCTGTGCGATATGGCCACCGGTGGACTGAGCGGCCCGGCGGAGCTGGACCGTTACCGCGCCATGTTCGAAGGCGGCGCCATGAAGGCGCGCATTCGCGCCTACCTGTACAGCTCCGCCGCTCCGCTGTGGGATGAAGCGGGCACTGCGGCCGGTCAGGGCGACGCGCTGATGCGCGTGGCCGGTTGGAAGATCGTGTCCGACGGCTCCAACCAGGGCTTTACCGGTCGCCAGCGCGAACCTTACTACGGCACCGAGGACCTGGGGATTTTCTATGTGCAGCCCGAGGAGCTGAAGGCCATGGTGGCACAGCGCACCGCCCAGGGCTGGCCGATGGCCATCCACGGCAATGGTGATGCCGCCATCGACAGCATTCTCGATGCCATGGAAGCCGCCAAGGCGGAAGGTATCGATGTGAATGCCCTGCGCTGCCGCATTGAGCACTGCTCCATCCTGCAGGACGAACACATCACCCGCATGGCCGCGCTCGATATGGTGCCCAGCTTTCTGATCAACCACGTGCACTACTGGGGCCACGTGATGCGCGACAAGGTATTCGGGCCGGAGAAGGTACAACTACTGGACCGCTGCGCCTCGGTGGAGGCCGCCGGCCTCGACTGGGTGATGCATACCGACGCGCCGGTCTCGCCGTTGGGCAGCCTGCAGAAAGTACGCACCGCGGTGGCCCGCGACCTGTGGAAAGAGCCCGACACGGTGCTGGCGCCGAATGAGCGGGTGAGCGTGGAAGCGGCTCTGCGCGCGGTCACCATCAATGCCGCCCGCGCCTGTCACTCCGAGCAGGAGATCGGCAGTCTGGAACCCGGCAAGTTTGCCGACTTAGTGCTGCTGGAGGACGACCCGCGACGGGTGGAGCCCGCCACCATCGCTGACATCAAGATCAGCCAGACCTGGATGAACGGGCGTAGGGTCTTCTAGAAAAAGAGAAAAAGGGGTCAGAGTCGTTTTTCGGAAGGAAAAACGACTCTGACCCCTTTTTACCTTATTACTCCTTTTTTAGTCGTCGTAGCGGTCGAGCACAGCGCCGTGGCTGGCGCTGGCCGCGTTGTTGGCAAACTTGGCCAGCACGCCGCGGGTGTAGCGCGGCGGCGGGCATTCCCAGGCGGCGCGGCGGCGCTCGATTTCCGCGTCGTCCACATTGAGCTGCAGCAACTGCTGGTGGGCGTCGATGGTGATGGAGTCGCCGTTTTCCACCAGGGCGATGGTGCCGCCGGCGTACGCTTCCGGAGCCACGTGGCCCACTACCATGCCCCAGGTGCCGCCGGAGAAGCGCCCGTCGGTAATCAAACCCACTGACTCCCCCAGGCCCTGACCCACCAGAGCACTGGTAGGCGCCAGCATCTCGGGCATACCGGGTGCGCCGCGCGGGCCCAGGTAACGCAGCACCACCACGTCCCCGGGTTTAATCTGGTTGGCGAGAATCGCTTCCAGCGCCGACTGCTCGTCGTCGAACACCCGGGCAGGGCCGGTAATGGCCGGGTTCTTGAGGCCGGTGATCTTGGCGATCGAGCCGTCCTCGGCAAGATTGCCGCGCAGCACCGCCAGGTGGCCCTCGTCATAGAGCGGGTTCGAGACCGGGCGCACCACGTCCTGGGCATCGAAGTCTGGAAGGTCCAGAGACTCAATCACCTCACCGATAGTCTTGCCGGTAATGGTGAGACAGTCGGCATGCAACAGGCCCGCATCCAGCAGCGCTTTCATCACCAGCGGAATCCCACCGACCCGGTGCAGATCGATGGCCATATACTTGCCGCTGGGCTTGAGGTCGCACAGCACCGGTACCTTGCGCCGCACGCGCTCGAAGTCGTCGATGGTCCACTCCACGCCGGCGGCATGGGCAATGGCCAGGAAGTGCAGCACCGCGTTGGTGGAACCGCCGGTAGCCATGATCACCGCCACCGCGTTCTCGATGGCCTCGCGGGTCACGATGTCCCGCGGGCAGATGTTCTTCTCCACCGCCTGCACCAGCACCCGGGCGCTCTCCTCGGTGCTGACCAGCTTCTCGTCTTCCACATTGGCCATGGTGCTGGAGAAGGGCAGGCTCAGGCCCAGGGCCTCGAAGGCCGAGCTCATGGTGTTGGCGGTGTACATGCCGCCGCAGGAGCCGGTGCCGGGAATGGCGTTACGTTCGATGGCAATCAGCTGGTCTTCATCAATGGTGCCCGCAGCGTGTTGCCCGACGGCTTCAAACACGCTGACGATGTTGAGATCTTCGCCATCCAGCTTGCCGGGCAGGATGGTGCCCCCGTATACATAGATAGAGGGCACATTGGCGCGCAGCATGCCCATCATGCCGCCGGGCATGTTTTTATCGCAGCCACCGATCACCAGCACACCGTCCATCCACTGGCCGCCGACGCAGGTTTCAATGCAGTCCGCAATCACCTCGCGAGACACCAGGCTGTACTTCATACCCTCGGTGCCCATGGCCATGCCGTCGCTGATGGTGGGTGTGCCGAACATCTGGGCGTTGGCGCCGGCTGCCTTGAGCGCCGCCGCGGCGGCATCCGCCAGCGGCTGCAGGCCGGAGTTGCAGGGGGTAATGGTGGAATGGCCGTTGGCCACGCCGATCATCGGCTTGTCGAAGTCGCCGGCGGTGTAGCCCATGCCGTAGAACATAGAGCGGTTGGGGGCGCGCTCGACGCCCTGGGTGATGTTGCGTGATCGTCTGTTGCTTGCCACGGGAGTTCCTTCAACCTCGTCAATAGGGTTCGCCTGGCCCCGGTTTTTCGGGGCATATATAATGAAGACTAGCAGGCCGATGAAAGAAAGACTGTCTGCTAGCTGACAATTCGCACGGGTATTGGCTTTTACAAGCCGCGACTGCCTGATGCAGAATTCCCGCTTTGTACCGGGACAATCATCAATGCTGGGATTGCCAGGACTGCATAGCTGGATTGCCGGCTTGCCCGACGCGGTGCGTGATGCCGTGCTGGCGGCCATGACAACCCGCAGCCTGGCGGCGGGGGACGCGGTCTATACCCTGGGCTCGACGCCCGATGCCTGCTACATGATCGAGCGCGGCCGAGTCCGCATTTTCAACGTCTCGGACGCCGGACGCGAAGTTACGCTGGGTGAACTGCGCACCGGCGACTGCATCGGTGAAGTGGGCATGATCGACTCCCTGCCGCGCTTCAACAGCGCGGTGGCAGTGGACGACACCGAGCTACTGGTGCTGGCCAGGCCAGACTTCGACCGGCTCTATGCCGCCCACCCGGAAATCGCCCGGCAGCTCAACCGGCTGCTCGCCTACCGGGTGCGCTTCTTCTACATGCACGCCGAAGAATCCCGGGCCCTCAGCCTGGGACAGCGCCTGGCGCGCCTGCTGGCACGTACCGCCTACGGCGTGGGCGTCGCCCAGGACAACGGTGACATACTGATCGAGTCCCTGTCCCACGAAGCGCTGGCCAATATGCTGGGCGGTACCCGCCAGGCCGTCAGCCAGGAAATCAAGCGCCTGGAGCGGGCGGGGCTGGTGCGCAGCAGCTACGGCAAGGTATACGTTTGCGATCTCGTCGGCCTGCTGCAGCCGGTTGAGGACCTGATCGGGGCAGAAGCCGTGGTCCCCACCTACCCCGGGGACTGACTGCTGCCGGCCGCGGCTAGGCCTGGGTGTAGAGAAGCTGCACGTAGCGGCGGTATTCCAGCAACTGCCGCACCAGTATGTCGGGGTCGTTCAGTGCCCGCGACAGAGTGATGCCCCCCTCAAGAATCGTGGTAAGCATGTCGGCCAGGTCATCGCTGTTGGTGTCGTCCCGGGGTGAATACCGCCGGTCGATCTTCTCGAACTGTTCCTTGAAGATGCGCCGCCAGTCGCGAACGATGTCTGCCGTCACGCCGCGCACCTCGTCATTCACCTCTTTCCATTCGTAGGTGAATGAGGCCACCAGGCAGCCCGGGTGCAAACCCTCCAGGTCGGCCATGCCCTCGGCAAACAGTTTCACGAAGATCAGCATCTGTTGGAGCGGCTCATCGGTGAGTTCTGCAGCGCGCTCGAAGTACTCGCGAAACAGCAGCTCATCGTTGCGCCGATAGCGCTGCAAAAGGGCCAGGGCCAGGTCGTTCTTGCCGTCGAAATGATAGAAGAAGCCACCCTTGGTGAGGCCCGCCTCGGTGATCAGGGTTTCAATAGAGGTGCCCGCAAATCCGTGCGCGAGGAAGTGCTGTTCAGCAATATCCAGCAGCCGCTCACGCGTTGCCTGGCCTTTGGTAGACATAGTTTCTGTACCGTGAGTGCAGTTTTTTCGATCCCACGGCGCTCACCGCGCCGCCGGCACCCGCTCAAACCGCTGCATCTTACTGACAGTTAAGCAGTTTTTAGAAAAGTTGAAAGAAAGTACCCGCGGTTCACTAGATAAGCGCCGCGCTTAAACCTAGGATTTCCGCCCACTGGAGCCACGATTGGCCAGAGGAATTCAGGGATTAGAACCATGAGCAAGTACCGCAACAATCTTCCACAACTCGGCGAGCGCCGCTTCATCACCGACGGCGGCCTGGAAACCGTGATGTGCTTCCAGAAAGACATCGAACTGCCGGAGTTCGCTTCCTACGATCTCCTGAAAACAGATTCCGGCAGGCAGCTTCTCAAGGACTACTACGACGATTACTTCGCCATCGCCAAAACCTACCGGGTCGGGCTGCTGCTGGAGACACCCACCTGGCGCGCGAACGCGGATTGGGGACAGATCATCGGCGATTCTCGGGAAGACCTGGCCAGGCTCAACCGGGCGGCGGTGGATTTCCTGATAGATTTACGCGCCGACCACGACAGCGATGAGACACCGGTAGTGATCAGCGGCAACATCGGCCCGCGGGGCGACGGCTACTCGCCGGACAGCACCATGAGCGCCGAAGAGGCCGAGGACTACCACGGCGAACAGATCGCGGTCTTCGCCGACAGCGCCGCGGACATGGTGGGCGCACTGACCATCAATTACCTCGACGAGGCAGTGGGCATCACCCGCGCCGCACGAAGGCACAACATGCCCCTGTGCGTTTCCTTCACCGTGGAGACCGACGGCAAGCTGCCGACGGGCGAGGGCGTTGACGCCGCCATCCAGGCAGTGGATGAGGCGAGCGGCGGGTGGCCCGCGTACTACATGATCAACTGCGCACACCCCTCTCATTTCCGTCACCTGTTCAATCGGCAGGAACCCTGGGTGCAGAGACTTCGCGGCGTGCGCGGCAACGCCTCGAAAATGAGCCACGAGGAGCTGGACAACGCGGAGACTCTAGACGACGGCAACCCGCTGGAGTTCGGCGCGGAAGTCGTCGAGATGCACCAGCTTCTGCCCGCGCTCAACGTGCTGGGAGGCTGCTGCGGCACCGATCACCGCCACATTGAGGCGATCTGCCGCAGCGCGGCCTAACCCGCCAACTGGCGCAGCGTCAGGCGCGCGCCGCGACCGCGGTGCGCAGCCTGGGCCAGCAGCAGCTCAGCGGTGGCCAGGGCATCCCACAGGGCATTGTGGCCGTGGTAGTCCGGCAGGTGATAGCGGCGCCGGCAGGCACCCAGGGTGAGATCACCCTTTTTAAGGGCCTGCTCGCGCCGCTCCAGCAAGCGCTTCTCCATCTGCAGGGTACACAGGTGCGGCTGCAGCAAGGGCGCACCGTGACTGGCCATGCTCAGTCGGTCGAGATAGGCGAGATCCAGCGGGGCGTGGTGAAACACCAGCACCTTGCCGCGTGCGGCTTCCAACAAGCTATCGAGTGCCTGCTCGGCATCCACTCCCTCCGCCACCTCACAGTCCCGAAGCTGGTGAATGGTGGCGCTCTGCCCCACCGATTGGGCGGGGCGAATGACCAGATGGCAGGCGGTATCCAGGGCAATGTCGCCGTCGCGAATCAGCACCCAGCCCAGGCTCAGTAACTCGCCCTCGTCCGGGTCCAGGGAGGACATCTCCGCATCCAGGGCCAGAAACTCCAGCTCGCGCCAGTCGGCCCGCTTTGAGGGCAAAGGCTTCGACCAGAACGCCCGAAGCTGATCATCAGCGCGGCGCTTCCAGCGCCAGCGCCGCAGCTCAACCGAGGCCGGCACGGTACTTCTGGCGCAGGGCGGCCTGGGCGTCGTCGAGAATCTTGAAAGCGTCGCGCAGCTGCTCCCGGGCAAGCCTCGGCAGGTCGTTGGGGTTGAGGAAGTTGTCGGGCTTGTCGCCGCGGCTCACCTGAGCCGCCTGATGCCGAATGCGCAACTGTTGCATGAAGCGCAGGGCGTCGGCCAGGTTGCGACTGTCGCCGATGGCCATGTGCTTACCCCTGGCCAGGGCCTCGAGGCGCTCGTCGGTATTAACCGCCGGGACCTTGTGGGCGAGGGCGTGCAGCCGGGCGGTGTCGGTGGCCAGCAGGATGCCGCGCTTCTTCAGGTCCAGACGGTCGCGATGTTCACCGTCGCGGTCCACCACGAAGCGGCGGAAGATGCCCAGCGGCGGCGAGGCATCCAGGGCGTTGGCCGCCAACGCCGCCAGGAAGATGCTGTTACTGGAGGCGCGCTCCAGCATATGGGCCTGCAGGGTGGCCGCCATAGCGGCGTCGCCGTGCACGCCACGCAGGTCGAAGAAGATCGATACCCGCATTACCGCATCCGGCGTCGGCGAGCGGGTCCACTTGTCCACGTAACCCAGCCAGGTGGGAAGCGGCACCCGCCACTCCGGGTTGCTGGCCATTACCTTGCCGTTGCAGTAGTCGTAGCCGCAGGCGTCGAGGCCGTCGCAGACGAAATTCGCCAGCGCCTCAAAGTAGTCCGCATGTTCTTCGGAATACTCATCGGACAGCAGCAGGCCATTGTCCTGGTCTGCCCCCAACAGCTGTTCGCCGCGGGCCTGGGAACCGAAACCCAGCCAGCAATAGGCCACCGGGGCCGGGCCCAGCCTGGCTTCCGCGAGCTGGATCAGCCGCACCGTGGCGGCGTCGGATATTGCGGTGAGTATGCGCGACACCTGCTGGGCGCGCATGCCGGAGCTGACCCACTGAACCATCAGGTTGGGCATGCCCTTCAGCAGTTCCGCCAGTGCATCGACGCTCTCGGTGCGGGAGATGTGCTGCACCAGGTACACCGGGTCGTCCTGGCGGGCCAGGATCAGGTCGCTGGTGGTGACGATGCCGGCGAGCTTGCCGTCTTCCATCACCGGCAGGTGGTGGTAGCCGCGCTGGGTCATCAACAGCATGCTACTGAACAGCGTGTCGGTGCCGAGGATAGCTTCCGGGTCGGGGGTCATGATCCCTTCCACCGGCGTGGCGGGATCAAGGCCAGCCGCCGCGTAGCGGGCGCGGATATCGCGGTCGGTGACGATACCCAGCAGTTGCCCATCCTCCACCACGAAGGCCGAGGATACCCGGCGCTCGGTCATCACCCCGGCCACCACCTGCACGGTCTCCATCGGGCTGACCGTCAGCAGGTCCCGGGCCATGACCGTGTGCACTTCCCGCATCATGCTGTGGGGCTGGGGTTCGTAGCGTGCGGCGCGGCGCAGCCGCCGGCTGCGCTGGCCACTGAAATAGCGATCCACTGAACGCTG
The DNA here is from genome assembly GCA_028277365.1 of Halieaceae bacterium. Lineage (GTDB taxonomy): Bacteria > Pseudomonadota > Gammaproteobacteria > Pseudomonadales > Halieaceae > JANQIO01. The sequence goes on from JANQGK010000353.1 coordinate 14,050, forward strand.
TTTGCGCAGGCGCCGGTACTCCGCATCGGGCAGCAGGTAGACCAGGGCGTCTTCGATCACGGTGGCCGTGACCCCACCCTGCTCGGCATTCAACCCGTCGATGTGGAAACTCTCGCCTTCGCCGAGGCGGTCCAGCAGTGCCCCCTCGCCGTCGCGGATATCCACCGCACCGCTGCGCAGAATACGCAGGCCGCCGGGCTGGGCGCCCTGCTCGAAGCGTTCACCCCGGGGGTGGTAGGCAATCCGCAGGGTGCCGGCAGCCACCCGCAGTTCTTCGGCGCCCAGTTCGTTGAACGGCGGTGAAGCACCGAGGAATTCGGCGATCTCCAGCAATTCAGCGGGCAGGGCGTCGGTCATTTACTCGGCTGCGGCAGGGCGTCTTCCGGGGCTTGAGCAAAGGCCGAAGACATTTCGCCGTAGTAGCGGCTGCCGTCGGCGGCCGCCACCAGGCGGATGCGCTCACCGGGCGCGGGCAGGTCGCTGGCCGGGTGACGCCAGTCGTGGCCGGCGCTGTCCGCCGGCAGCAGGGCCACCGGCGGAATATCGCCGCTGGCCTGGGGGTCGTAGACGCTCACCACCACCCCCTCCAGCGGGAACGCCGAGTGCACCAGCAGGTTACCGGTGTCTGAATAGCGCAGGGTCAGCTCGAAGTCCTCGTTTTCCAGTTCACACCGGCCGCTGCTCCAGCGGCAGCTGCTCCTGGCCACCAGCGGGTAGTCGCGACCGGCCTCGGCCGGGGCGGCCTGTTCGCCGGTGAGGCTGCCGACCGCGAACCAGGCCAGCACCGAGAGGATGGGCGCCACAATCAGCGCGATAACAACGTGTTTATTGGTGAACACCGGGTGTTTCTCCGTGCCTGTAGCTGCAGTCTACAAAGCTCCTGCTGAAAAAAAAGGGGCGCCATACGACGCCCCACAAGGTAGAACCTGGATGGTCATGGCTCTGTCCACAAGAGCCGGGATGTCAGTGGCTGTGTGCCGCCTCTGCACCCACCGGAACACGGATGTGCTCGACCAGATCGCGGATCTGCTCCGGCGGCTTGGCGGTGAGCGCCGAGACACCAAAGGCCACCGAGAAGTTGACGAGTGCCCCGACCACGCCGAAGGCATTGGGCTCGATGCCCAGGAACCAGTTGGCCGGCATATCGCCCAGGAAGGCGGTGGAGGCCACGAACATGATGCCTTTGTGCTGGAACACGTAGAACAGGGTGACGCCGATGCCCGCGATCATCCCGGCAATGGCGCCTTCCTTGTTCACGCGCTGGGAGAAGATACCCATCATCAGCGCCGGGAAGATCGAGGACGCCGCCAGGCCGAAGGCCAGGGCCACGGTACCCGCCGCAAAATCGGGCGGGTTGAAGCCCAGGTAGCCGGCGCCGGCAATGGCCACTGCCATGGCGATACGGCTGGCCCGCAGCTCCTGCTTCTCGCTGATATCCGGGGCAATCATGCCCTTCAGCAGATCGTGTGAGATGGCCGAGGCGATGGCCAGCAGCAGGCCCGCCGCGGTGGACAACGCCGCCGCCAGGCCGCCGGCGGCCACCAGGGCGATGACCCAATTGGGCAGCCTGGCGATTTCCGGATTGGCCAGCACCATGATGTCGCGGTCCACTTTCACCATCTCGTTGACGCTGGTGTCAGAGGAGTACTGGATGCGGCCGTCGCCGTTTTTGTCTTCAAAGGCCAACAGGCCGGTGGTCTCCCAGTTCTTGAACCACTGGGGCCGCTCCTCGTAGACCAGATACTGGCCGGGCTCGGGCTCGATGGTCTGCATGAAGTTGAGTCGCGCCATGCCGGCGACCGCCGGTGCCGTGGTGTAGAGGATGGCGATGAACACCAGCGCCCAGCCTGCTGAGGAACGCGCGTCGCGGACCTTGGGCACGGTGAAGAAACGGATGATGACGTGGGGCAGGCCCGCGGTGCCGATCATCAGGCTCATGGTGTAGGCGAACATGTTGAGGCCTGACAGCCGCACATCGGTGGTGTACTCACGGAAGCCCAGCTCGGTCACCATCTGGTCCAGCCGGTCCAGCAGGAAGGTGTCGCTGCCCGCCATGGTGCTGCCCAGGCCGAGCTGGGGCAGCGGGTTGCCGGTAAGGCTCAGGCTGATGAAGATGGCCGGGATGGTGTAGGCCATGATCAGCACGCAGTACTGGGCAATCTGGGTATAGGTGATGCCTTTCATGCCACCGAGTACGGCGTAGAAGAACACGATCGCCATACCCACCAGCAGGCCGGTGCCGTAGTCCACTTCCAGGAAGCGGGAGAAGGCCACGCCCACGCCCTTCATCTGGCCGATGACGTAGGTCACCGAACAGATAATCAGGCACACCACGGCCACCGCGCGGGCGGCGTTGGAGTAGTAGCGGTCACCGATGAACTCCGGCACCGTGAACTTGCCGTACTTGCGCAGGTAGGGCGCCAGCAACATGGCAAGGATCACGAAACCGCCGGTCCAGCCCATCAGGAATACGGAGCCGCCGTAACCCATAAAGGCGATCAGGCCCGCCATGGAGATGAAAGACGCGGCGGACATCCAGTCCGCCGCCGTGGCCATGCCGTTGGCCACCGGGTGCACGCCGCCGCCGGCGACGTAGAAGTCCTTGGTGGAACCGGCCCGCGACCAGATCGCGATGCCGATATAAAGGGCGAAAGTGGCGCCCACGACCAGGTAGGTCAGCGTTTTCAGGTCCATGGCCTTATTCCTCCTCGACCTTGAACTCGCGGTCCAGGTCGCCCATTTTCTTGGTGTAGTAGAAGATCAGCCCCACGAATACGTAGATGGAACCCTGCTGGGCAAACCAGAAGCCCAGCTTGTAGCCGCCGACCTGGAACTGGTTGAGCACGTCGACCAGGATGATCCCGAAGCCGAAGCTCACCACGAACCAGACCACCAGCAGCTTGACCATCAGGGCCAGGTTGCGCTGCCAGTAGGCCTTGGCCTGTTCGTCGCTTAGTTGTGACATGACACACCTCCGGTGCACTCTTTGTGTATTAGCTTTTATTAATAACGTCTCTAGCCTAGCGCCACAGACGCAAAATTTCCGTTAGACCTTGGTCTAAGGCGCTGGACCTCTGAACCCAGCCCCTAAAAGCTCAAGCCCCTAGAAGGCGTGCTTGACGGCGAAATGGACGCGATACACGTCGCCCTCGCGCCCGTCTTCCAGCTCCCGGTAGCCGTAGCCGAACTCGCCGCCGATCTGCAGACGCGGGGCCGGCAGGTAGTTCAGGTTGGCGTGGAAAGACCGGTAGCTCTTGTTGAGGGATTCCGCATCCATGAAGTCGTCTACATCCGGGTTATCCGCACCGGAAGCCGACAGGGAGAAGGTCGAGCGCCACTTGGGCGCCCAGTAGTGCTGATAGGCCACGAAGGCGCCCCACTGGTCGATGGTCTCGATGGTGCCGTCGTCGGCGATGTAGCCGTCGTTGTAAGAGTTGAGACCCATATAGCGGCCCAGCGCAGAACCGTAGCTGGCCATGAAACGCAGATCGTTCTTACCGAACATCCACTTGCCCGCCAGACTCAGGCCGTAGCCGAACTCCTCGTCGGAATCCAGCTTGAAGGATGTGCTCTCGGAGCGGTCCTCGTAGCCCAGCTCGCGGCCGATGGCGGCAAACGACCAGCTCAGATCGCCGACCTTGCCGTTGTAGCGGGCGACGATGTCGGGCAGGTCCTCGGCGTCGTCCAGGCGAATCTGCGGCAGGCCGTCCACTACCCGGTTGAGACGGGTGGCAGCGTTTTCCACCGAGAACTGCCAGGGGCCGGTGGTCCAGCGCACCAGGGGCTGGCGGTCGAAGATGGTGCCCACCGGGCCGACGAAGTCGAGCAGGTCCGGCAGCGCGGCCACGTTGAAGAACGTCGACCAGGTCTGGCCGGCGAGGATCGAGGAGTCTTCGTTGTACTGCCACTTCACGTAGGCATGGCGAATGCGTGAGTTCCAGGAGTTGGAGATGCGCTCGTCGCCGTTGCGGCTCAGCATGAAGTCCAGCTCGATGCGCGAGGAGACGGTGCCCACATCGGTGGGGGTCGCGGTAGTGAAGTAGAAGCGTGATGACTTGGCGTGGATGTTGGTTTCCACGTAGTTGTCGGCGCTGCCCTCTTTCGGCTCCACCGGGATCAGCGACGGTACCAGGAAGTCATCGATCAGTCGGTTGCCCGGGTCGCCCTCCTGGTAGTCCGTGGTGATGGAATCGAGCTGCACGTAACCCCCGTACTTGAACTCGGTGCCCTTGCGAATCGGGCGCACCACTTCGATCTCTTCAGCGTTGGTTTCGATGGCGGCGGTATTGTTGGCCATCATGGTTTTCAACTCGGCAAGCTGGCGCTCCAGCTCGGCAATGCGGCCTTCCACATCCTCGTTTGCAGCAAAACTGCCCGCCGATGCAGAGGCAGCCAATACGGCCACGGCAAGGGGTTTTGCGGTGAATGCTCTTATAGTTTTCATGTCCTGTGCTCCTCGGTAGGTTTTGCGAGCAAGCACAGTATTGTGCCGGTGGATCACGTCCACCCATTAGACTTTAGTCAAAGGCCCGAGCTGTTTTCGACCAAAGTCTAATATCGACCCGGCCTGCTCTCATCGACACTGGACCTATCGCAATCCTGCGCGCTGAGCTTTAGTTGAAGAGGTCCAGACAATGAGCAACCCGACCACTTATCCCGTCCCCAATAGTTTTCCCCGCGCCACGACGCTTGACAGCGACGGCTACGCCACCCTGTATCAGCGCTCTCTCGACGACCCGGACGGTTTCTGGGCCGAGCAGGCCCAGGCCATCGACTGGATGCGCCCGTTCGAAACCGTGAAGAACGTGTCCTTCAACAAAGACGATTTGCACATCCGCTGGTTTGAAGAGGGTGTGCTGAACGCCTCTGCGAACTGCATCGACCGCCACCTGGAAGAGCACGGCGATCGCACCGCGTTTATCTGGGAACCCGACAGCCCCGAGGAAGACACCCGCGACATCAGCTACCGGGAGCTGCACCGGGAAGTGTGCAGGCTGGCCAACGGGCTCAAGTCTCTGGGCGTGGGCAAGGGTGACGTGGTCACCATCTACATGCCGCTGGTGCCGGAGGCGGCCTACGCCATGCTGGCCTGCGCCCGCATCGGCGCCATTCACTCAGTGGTGTTCGGCGGCTTCAGCGCCGAGGCCTTGGCCGGGCGTATCGATGACTGCGATAGCGAGATCATCATCACCGCCGACCAGGCGGTGCGCGGCGGCAAGCCGATTCACCTCAAAGACAGCGCCGACCTGGCGGCCCAGCACGCCCACACCGCCAGTATTCGTCATATCGTCACCGTGCAGCGCATGGGCGAGGCGGTCACCTGGCAGGAGGGCCGCGACGTCTGGTATCACGACCTGGTCTCCGACCAGCCCGTCGACTGCGCGCCGGAGCCCATGGACGCCGAGGACCCGCTGTTCATCCTCTACACCTCCGGCTCCACCGGCAAGCCCAAGGGCGTGGTGCACTGCACCGGCGGCTACCTGGTGCAGACCGCGTTGAGCTTCAAGCACGTGTTCGACTACCAGCCCGGCGACGTGTTCTGGTGCACCGCCGACGTCGGCTGGATTACCGGTCACACCTATCTGGTGTACGGCCCGCTGGCCAATGCCGCCACGGCAGTGATGCATGAGGGTGTACCCAACTACCCGGACGTGAAGCGCTGGCCGCAGATCATAGAGAAGCACCAGGTCGATATCTTCTACACCGCCCCTACGGCCATCCGCAGCCTGATGGCCTTTGGCGACGAGTGCGTTGAAGGCGTGGATCTCTCCAGCCTGCGACTGCTGGGCAGCGTGGGCGAACCCATCAACCCGGAGGCCTGGCGCTGGTACTTTGAAAACTTCGGCGGCAGCCGTCTGCCCATCGTCGACACCTGGTGGCAGACCGAAACCGGCAGCGTCATGATCGCCCCACTGCCCGGCGCCACCGACCTCAAACCCGGCTCCGCCACGCGGCCCTTCTTCGGTATCAGGCCGGCACTGCTCGATGCCGAAGGCAGGGAGCAGGACGGCGCGGTGACCGGCAACCTGGTGATCCTCGATAGCTGGCCCTCCCAGGCCCGCACCGTGTACCGCGACCACCAGCGCTTTATCGAGACCTACTTCACCACCTACCCGGGCATGTTCTTCACCGGCGACGAGTGCCGCCGCGACGAGGACGGCTACTACTGGATTACCGGCCGGGTGGACGACGTGATCAACGTGTCCGGCCACCGCATGGGCACCGCCGAACTGGAGAGCGCCCTGGTGGCGCACCCGGCCGTCGCCGAGGCGGCGGTGGTGGGTTACCCCCACGATATCAAGGGCCAGGGGCTGTACATGTTCGTCACACTCAGTGCCGATCAGCAGCCCAGCGATGAGCACAAGGCGGAACTCAAGAGCTGGCTGCGCAAGGAAATCGGCCCCATCGCCCACCCGGACGTAATCCAGTGGGCGCCGGGTCTGCCCAAGACCCGCTCCGGCAAGATCATGCGCCGCATTCTGCGTAAGATTGCCCACAACGAGTGTGAACAGCTGGGCGACATCTCCACGCTGGCTGACCCGTCCGTGGTGCAAACGCTGATCACCGACCGGGTGCAGCCGCCGACCGCACACTAGCGCGCGATACAGCCCATCCCCGCGGCCCGGATGCCTCACGCACCCGGGCCTTTTTTTTCCGCTACACTTCCTGAAGATCGTTCACACACAACAACAAGAAAGATACGGTACGCCAAGGGATGCCCGCACTCATCATTGCCGATGATCACCCCCTGTTTCGCAGCGCGCTGGAACAGGTGTTTCGCTTGCGCTTCCCCGACATGGAGATCGTCACTGCCGCCGACGTGGCCGGCCTGCAAACGGTGGTGGAGCAGCAGCGCGACGTGGCTGTTGTGCTGCTGGATCTGAATATGCCCGGCGCCCACGGCTTCTCGGCACTGTCCTGGCTGACCGGCCAGCGGCCGGCCACCCCGGTAGTGGTGGTATCAGCCAACACCCTGCCGGAAACCGTGCGCCGCGCACTGGACCACGGCGCCGCCGGCTTTATTTCCAAGTCCGCCGATACGGACGTGCTGGAGCAAGGCGTTGCCGATGTGCTGCAAGGCGCCCGCGGCATTCACCCGGAGCTGGACGTCGCCGCCCGCGGCGCCGAGTTGAAGGCGCTGGACGTGGCGGAGGCGTTGGGCAGCCTGACCCCGTCGCAGTTCCGGGTGGCGTCGATGCTCGCGGAAGGCCTGCTCAACAAACAGATCGCCTACGAGCTGGACGTGAAGGAAGCCACCATCAAGGCGCACATGACCGAGATTTTCCGCAAGCTGGGCGTAAACTCCCGCACCCAGGCGGTTCTGGCGCTGGCCTCGTTGGCGGTAGAACCCGGCGCAGACGACCGCGCCGTCAGCTGAGTGCACCGCCTACTCCCAGACTAGCGGACTTTCTTGAATCCACGATCATGGCTTCCGAGGCCGCACGTGCGGCACCCGGGGTGTTTCCGGGACACGCTACAAGCATGACGTCCCTGTCTCGCTCGGGTGCGGCCATCCATGGCCGCACACGGTCCCGGAAACACCCCGGGCACCACACGCGCTCCGTCGACGGCACTCCGCGACACCTTTTCCTATTCAGTGTGAAGATCGAAATTTAACGAGGGCGTGAGCTGGTCGTAGGGTTTCTCGGACCGTCAACGGCCAGGACGGCCGTTGCCGAGCGAGACAGGGACGTCATGCTTTTAGCGCGTCCGAGAAACCCTACGACCAGTTCGCGCCCGTCCTACGAAGCAACTCCCTGAAAAGTCAGGCGGCGGATTTCTCTACCAGGGCAATGATCAGCGCCTGCAGCCGGGCGGCCTGGACGGGTTTGGGCAGGAAGCGGAAGCCGGCTGCCGCCACCCGATCGCGAACTTCGACGCTGTTGTCGGCACTGATCACGATGCAGGGCGCCTCACTGCCGTAGTCGCGCTGAGCCGCCTGCACGGCGTCGACCCCGTTCTCTCCTTCATCGAGGTGGTAGTCGGCGAGAATCACCGCCGGCCGGTCGCCGCCCTGCAACTGCTTGCGCAGGGCCCAACCGCTGTTCACCGTGAGGACCGTGGCACCGAGACTTTCCAGCAGCTCGGTCATGCCCTCGCGGATGCGGGCGTCATTGTCGAGACAAAGCAAGGACAGGCCGGCCAGTCCGCGCACCGACTCTTCACCGGCACCCGCCTCGGCGCTGACCGGGCGACCGAGGGGCACAGCAATGGAGAAACAAGTGCCGCGGCCTTCAATGGACCGGAGGCCGAGGTCCAGCTCCAGGAGCTGGGCATAGCGGCGCACGATGGCCAGGCCCAGCCCCAGTCCTTCCTCAACGTCGCCACCCTGGCGCGGCAGGCGTTCGAATTCCTCGAAGATGCGCGCCTGGTCGGCCTCGGCGATACCCGGGCCGCTGTCCAGCACCTGCAACACGGCGCTGCGCCCCCGTCGCCGCAGGCCGATCACGACCTTGCCCCGCTCAGTGTAGCTGAGCGCGTTGCCCAGCAGGTTTTGAAGGATGCGATAAAGCAGGCCGCGGTCGGTATACAGCCACAGGGCGCTGGGCTGCACCCGCAGTTCGATACCGCAGGATTCCGCCACCGCGGCAAACTCGGCGCCGAGTTCTTCCAACAGCGGGCCGGCCTGGAAGTCCGAGGCCTCGGCAATTTCCCGCCCGGAATCCAGCCGGGCGATTTCCCGCAGTTCCGAGATGAGTTGCTCCGCCCGCTGCAGCGAGCCGTCGATCTGCGCCACGGTACGCGCCACGTTGGCGTCGTCGGTGCCGTCCAGCCGACGCTGCAACACCGAGGTAAACAGGCGTGCGGCGTTGATCGGCTGCAGCAGATCGTGGCTGGTGGCCGACATGAAGCGGCTCTTCGACTGGTTGGCATCGCGTAGCTGGGCCTCGACGCTGGCCCGCAGGCGGTTCTCCCGGCGCAGGGCGGCGTTGCTTTCACTGAGGGTCTGGCTGCCGGTGGCTACTTTATGCTCCAGCTCCTGCTTGGCCTCCTCGAGCTGGGCCACCACCTCCCGGTAGTCAGTGATGTCGATATAAGTGGTGACAAAACCGCCGTGGGGCATCGGTGTGCCGCGAATATCGATCACCTTGCCGTTGGGCAGGGTGCGCTCCAGCCGGTGGGGGTTGCCCTCTCGCAGCCAACCCAGGCGCTTGGCGATCTCTTCGCTTTCCGGGCGCCCGCGGGAGTTGAGAATGCCGCGCTCGGCATTGAACTTGTACACGCGCTCGATGGGACAGCCCACGTACAGGAAGCGCGCCGGGTAGTCGAACAGCTCCTCGTAGCGCTTGTTCCAAGCCACCAGCCGCAGATCCTTGTCGACCACCGACACTCCCTGCAGCAGGCTTTCCACCGTGGTTTGCAGCAGCTCGCGGTTAAAGGTATTGAGGCGGCTGGCATCGGTGACCATGCCGGCGAGGTCGGTATAGGCAAGCTGCTGGGCGCTTTCCAGCTGCTCCATGGCCTGGTGGGCCGAGGTGGCGCCGATCATCGCGGCCAGCACCGACTCTACCTGTGCGACCACGAACTGGGGCGCGCGGTCACTGGGCAGCAGGCGCTGCTGGTAGCGGTCTTCGAAGGCCTGCCACATGCGCCGCAGTTCTCTCTCTTCGACGAAGGGCGGCAACAGCGCCTGCAGCTGGCTGACCCGGATCAGGCTCAGCGAAAAATCCTCGGCGTCGGCGCCCGGCCCCGCTTCATCCACAAACAGGCGGGCCTGGCGACTGTCGGCAGCGCTGGGTGACAGCCACAGGGAAAAGGCGACCATCGACAGAGTATTGAGGCCGAGGCTCCAGAGCGTGGCATAGGCCAGCCGCGCCTCGCCGCCGGTACCGAACAGGTGCAGCGGCCGCAGCCAGTCGATCCCCAAGGGGCCGGCTTCCAGCAAGGCGTGACCAACGGGTAACAACACGGGCAATACGCCACAGTAGAACCAGGTGGCCAAGCCCAGGCTCAGGCCAATCAACACCGCCCGGCCGTGGGCACGCCGCCAGTAAAGGCCCGCCAGCATCGCCGGTGCCAGCTGGGCGGCGGCCAGAAAGCAGATAAAACCGATCTGGGTGAGCCAGGGGATATCCATGATCCAGCGCGCCACCAGCCAGGCCGCCAGCATGATGCCGGCGATGGTGACCTGGCGTACCCTGCGCAGGCTGTCTCCGAGCTTGAGCACCGCCGACGGCGATAGCGCATTGCTGCGCATGACCAGCGGGGCGACCACCTCGTTGGTAATCATGATGGCCAGGGCCACGGTAGCGACAATCACCATACCCGTGGCGGCGGAAATACCACCGATAAAGGCAGCCACCGCAATCCAATCGGCCTCCAGCGCCACCGGCAGCAATTGCACATAGGTGTCGGGGTTGTGCTGCTCTGCCACCGCAAACACGTGGTAACCGGCCTGGCTGATGGGCACCACCAGCACCATGAACAGCAGCAGG
>JANQGK010000359.1 GCA_028277365.1 Halieaceae bacterium
GGTGGCGGCAATAGAGGCCCGGCGCTGGCAGCGGTTGATCGACGAAGGCGCCCGCAATATTGCCGAAGGTCAATCCCGCGGGGCGATCCGTGCCCGGCAGGACAGCCACCTGCTGGCCGCCATGGTGCTGGGCGCAGCACGCGCCGCGGCCACCAGCGAGCTTTCTCGGGATACACAGGTTGATCCCGACGCACTGGCAGACGAGATCTGGCAGTTCCTGGGAGCTGGGCTTGGATTATAGGAGTAATAGCAATGAGTGAACCCACGAACGGGCGCAACGACCCCCAGTTCCGCGAGATAAAGTCATTCGCAGAGTTCCGAGGGGATTTGGCCCGCACCCATGGTTTTACCCGCAGCGAAGCCGCGGCAGCGGTCGACCAGGATCTGCTCAACGCGCAGCACGAGACACTGCTGCGCGACGGTTATGTCGTTATCGAAAAACTCATGCCCGAAGAGGCGCTCGACGCCCTGCGTTCGGCTGCGACGCCCTACCTGGAAAAGGTCGGCCGCAATTCCTTTGAGGGCGAGCGCACCCAGCGCATCTACGGTCTGCCACAAAAGCTGCGCGCCGCTGACGCCTATGTCACCCACCCGTTGATCCTGGCACACCTGGATCGCCTGTTCATGCCCAACTACCTACTGTCCCAGGCCCAGGTCATCAACATCCTCGGCGGCTCCCCCGCCCAGCCACTGCATATTGACGACGGCTTTTACCCCTGGCCGCGCCCGCGCCCGGCACTCAGCGCGGCGACGGTGTTCGCAATTGATGATTTCACCGCCGACAACGGCGCAACAGTGGCCATTCCTGGCAGTCACCGCTGGGGTGAAGACCGTACCCCGCGCGACGACGATGAGCTGATATCCGCCGTGATGCCCGCCGGCTCCTGCATTTTGTTCCTGGGCAATCTGTGGCACGGTGGCGGCGAAAACCGCACCGACGGCTCCCGCCTGGCGCTGACCGCTCAATACTGTGAGCCCTGGCTGCGCACCCAGGAAAACTATTTCCTGTCGGTGGAGCGCGAGACGGTGGCGGATTTGTCCGAGGATATGCTGCGGCTACTGGGCTACTCCATCCACCCGCCCTTTATGGGCATGGTCAACGGCATGCATCCCAAGCGCGTCCTCCCGGCGCGCCCGGGCAGCTGAAGGACTTTTCCTGCGCCAACCCGGTATGCTTGTTTGAAACCGCAGCCGGAGGCGCAGCATCCAACAATTCGCCCTAGATGAAATCCTCGAACCCCTGTACGACCTGGTGCAGGACACGGGCGCGGAGATTCTGCGTCACTATCACTCGGGTGAAGAGGTGGAAAGCGAGTCCAAGGCTGACAACACTCCGGTGACCGAGGTCGATATCGCCGCCCACCATATGCTGCTGGACGGCCTCGTCCGTTTCGGCCTGCCTGTCCTATCCGAGGAGTCCGCTGCTGAAGCCGTCGACCGGCGCAAGTGGCATGCGTTCTGGATGGTGGACCCGCTGGATGGCACCCGGGAGTTTCTCGGTCGCACTGGTGAGTTCACGATCAATATTGCCCTGATCGAGGGTCATGAGGTGAGCTTTGGCCTGATCGGCGTTCCGGTGGGCGGCGCGGTGTATGCCGGTGGTCGCGAGCTGGGCGCCTGGAAGCGGGTGGCCGAGTCCTGGGTGCCAATTCGCTGTCGCAGTCTGCCCCAGGCGGAGACCCTGGTGGTGGTGGCCAGCCGCCGCCACCGCGGTGAAAAGCTCGACGCCAGCCTGACTGCGCTGGAGCAGCGCTACCCGGGGCTGCGGCGCGATCATGCCGGCAGCGCCCTGAAATTCTGCCAGCTGGCGGAGGGGCGGGCGGATTTCTACCCGCGCTACTCGCCCTGCTCGGAATGGGACACCGCCGCCGGCCAGGCCATCGTTGAGGGCGCTGGAGGTGCGGTGCTGGGCATGGACGGCGAGCCGCTTACCTACAACGCCCGCGATACCCTGCTGAGCCCGCATTTCCACGCAGTGGCCGATCCTGCCCAGTCGCTGTGGAATATTCTTAGCTGAGTCTTGTCAAGCGTCGCGCGCTGCCGGCTCATGAGCTATAAATAGGGTCAGGACTCCAGGACCCACAATGGCAGATAACAACTACACTTGCCTGAATCTTGAAAAGGATGTTGCCAGCAGCCTAGACAACCCGCTGGACAGACGTCGCAGCACCCAGCTCAGGGAAAAGCTGGTGTCTGAAATCCAGGCACTTGAGGAGCAGCTCGCCGCCCTTGAGGCCAGCAGCGACGCCATCGACTTCTCCATGCAGCAGACCTGCCGCGAGATGATCCACTCTCGCCAGCAGCTTTACCTGGAGCTGTGTCGTTGAGTGATCCGAACACCCCTGATGAACTCATAGAAGTGGAAGCCGCCAACGAGCTCAGCCTCGAGGCGCGCCTGCAGCAGGTACAGGAAGAGCACCGCGCCCTGGACGTGGAAATCGAGACGCTCTACGAGTTTCCCTACCGCGACCAGCTGCTGTTGCAGCGGCTCAAGAAAAAGAAGTTGCAGCTCAGGGACCTTATCGAAAGGCTCAAGGACGAGCTGATCCCCGATCTCAACGCTTGAGCCCGACCGGCCCGGAGCCCACCATGATTTTCCGCACCCTGATCCTGCTAATGGTTGCAGTCGCTGCCCATGGCCAGGATACGCCGACAGTCACCACCACCCCTATCAAGGACGGCCTGTACCTGTTGCAGGGCCGCGGCGGCAACGTGATGGCCTCCACCGGCAGCGACGGTGTTCTGCTGGTCGACGACGACTACCCCCAGTATCAGCCGGCCTACCTGGAGGCGGTGCAGGCCCTGGGCTACGACGGCGTGCGCTTCATCATCAACACTCACTGGCACGGCGACCACGCCGGGGGCAATGCCGCCTGGGGAGAGAGCGGCAGCGTGATTCTGGCCCACGACAATGTGCGTCAGCGGCTCTCCACCCGGCAGGACATGAAGCTGTTCAAGCGGGTCGTGGAACCCGCTCCACGCTCAGCCTGGCCCTTGGTCACATATGAAGATTCCCTGGCTCTGCACGTCAATGGCGAGACCGTGGAGGTAAAGCACTATCCCCAGGGCCACACCGACGGCGACAGTATGGTGTTCTTCGTTCGGAGCAACGTGGTGCACGCCGGGGACCATTTCTTCAAGGACAGTTTCCCGTTCGTGGATATGGACTCCGGCGGCAGCGTGGGTGGTTTTGTCGAAAACATCGCCGTGCTGCTGCAAACAGTCGATGACGAGACGGTGATCGTGCCCGGCCACGGCGGCCTCGCCAACCGCGCCGACCTCGAGCGCTACCATCAGATGCTGGTGGAGACCCGCGACGCGGTGCAGACTATGCAGGCGCAGGGGATGGACCTCGAAGCGATCCAGGCCGTCGGCCTGGACGCGCGGTGGGAGAGCTGGGGCAGCGGCTTCATCGATACCGACCGCTGGATCTCCTTCATCGTGACCAGCCCGCGCTAGTCGGCAACGTTAACTCCTTCCAGCGCCAACAGCCGGCGCTTGCAGTCCAGCCCGCCGGCAAAACCGGTGAGCTTGCCGTTGCTGCCTACTACCCGGTGGCAGGGCACCACGATGGGCAGGGGGTTGCGCCCGTTGGCGGCGCCCACCGCCCGCACCGCCTTCGGTTTGCCGAGCGCCTGGGCGATATCCCGATAGCTGCGCAGTTCTCCGTAGGGTATACCGCGCAGCGATGACCACACCGCCTGCTGAAAGGCCGTGCCGTCCGCTCCCAGCGGCAGGTCAAAATGCTGGCGCCGGCCGGCGAAGTATTCCTCAAGTTGCAGGCATGCCTGGGCCAGCACCGGGTCTTCGCTCTCCACGCCGTCTTTGCCGTGCTGGCCCTGGAACTCCACCCTCAGCAGGGCGGAGCCGTCGGATACCAGGCGGAGTTTGCCGATGGGGGTGTCGATGATTGTGAAATGCGTGTTGTCAGCCATTGCCGAGACTCCTCCAGAGCAGGTTGGCGGCATAGGACCGCCAGGGTTGCCAGTGTTCACTGTGTGCCAGTAATGCCTTGCGCTCGTTAACACCGCCGCCGGCCGCCGCTTTGAGCAAGCCGAGGTCGGATGCCGGGAAGCGGTCCGGGTCGCCGAGTCCGCGCATGGCCACCAGGTCCAGGGTCCAGGGGCCCACACCTCGCAGGGCGCCCAGATCCGCCAGCAGGTCGACGGGCGCGGGATTCCCGGCAAACAGTTCGCAGGCCGCGCGCAGCGTCTGGCGGCGGCTGCCGGGCATTTTCAGGACCGCATCGGGTACCTCCAGCAACGCCTCCGGCGTGGGAAACAGCAGCACGGATTCGCCTTCAATCTCTGCCCGGCAGTCAGCGGCGGCGGCGATGCTCGCGCACAGGCCCCTCGCCGCCACCGTGCTGACCTGTTGCCCGAGGATCGAGCGCACACAAGATTCGAACGGCGAGGCAAACACCGGCGAGCGCACCCCAGGCGCCTGTGCGATCAAAGGGGCCAGCAAGGGGTCTGCGGAGAGGCAGTCCTCAATCTCGGCGGGTTGGGCATCGAGGTCGAACATGCGTCGCAGCCGTGCGGTCACCGGCATCAGGTCGCGGTTGTCGCTCAATCGAACGGTCAGAGCAATTCCCTCCCGGCCTGGTCTCACCTGGACCAGCGCGGCGCCGTGCTCTGTGCGCAGGGCGCGCTGCCAGCAGCCGGCTTGCACCTGCTCGAGGCCGGCCACCGCATGGCGGGCAAACAGCGCCAGCACCGATTCCGCGTTGTAGGGCGGGCGCGCGGTCAGCTTGAGGTGGATGCCGGGACCCTGCCCGCGCGGCTGCTTCCGGCGCCGCAGTTCGCTGGCCGCGCAGCCAAAATTCTCTCGGGTAGCGCTGTTAAACCGGCGCAGGCTGGAATAGCCCGCGGCAAACGCCACGTCGGTCATCGACAGGTTGGTTTCGAGTATCAGTTTCTGGGCGAAATGCAGGCGCTGGGTCTGGGCGACCGCGCCCGGGCTGACGCCCAGCTTCTGGTCGAACAGCTTGCGCAGGTAGCGCTCGCCGATACCCAGCCGCTCAGCCAGCTGGCCGAGGCTGTGGTTGTTCAAATACCCCGAGTGGATCAGTTCCAGGGCGCGTCGCACGGTGGTATCGGTCCCCAGCCAGGCGGGGCTCCAGGGCGCAGACTCCGGGCGACAGCGCAGGCAGGGGCGAAAGCCCGCCTGGGCAGCCTCGGCGGCGCTACGGTAATAGCGCACGTTCTCCTCGCGCGGCGGCCGGGCCGGGCATACCGGGCGGCAATAGATGCCGGTGGTGACCACGCCGAGGAAGAACTCGCCATCGAATCGCGGGTCGCGGGACAGCCGGGCGCGGCGGCAAACGGTGGGGTCCAGTGCAATCATGGGATTACTATAGCCCGCAAGCCGGGCCTGCAACTAGCCAAATTCGGCCCTCTGCTGAACTTGTAATCATGGTCGTGTTGCCTACCATGCTGCGTAGCCCGAGGAGGAAACCATGAAACACCTGTTTGCCGTTTTTGTACTGCTTGTGACGACGCTGGCGCTGGGAGCGTGCCAGTCGGCGTACTATGCCGCCGCCGAGCAGGTGGGCTACCACAAACGTGAGATCCTGGTAGACCGGGTGGAAGACGCCCGCGACGCCCAGGCCGAGGCCGGTGAACAGTTTGAATCTGCACAGGCCCACCTGTTGAGCCTGATCGATTTCGATGGCGGCGAGCTGCAGGACGTATACGAAGAGCTGGCCGATGAGTACGAGGCCTCCCGCGATGCGGCGGATGAGGTCTCGGCCCGCATCGACGCCATCGAAGACGTTGCCGACGCCTTGTTCGATGAGTGGGAAGACGAACTGGACCAGTACAGCAACGCCCGGCTGCGGGCCGACAGCGAGCGCAAGCTCAAGGACACCCAGCGCCGTTACCGGCGACTGGTCACCGTCATGCGGCGCTCGGAAGAGCGCATGGAGCCGGTGCTGGCGGCGCTGAATGACAATGTGCTCTACCTCAAGCACAACCTGAACGCGCGGGCGGTGGCAGCGCTGAAGACCGAGTTCAGCAATATCGACCGCGACATCGACGGCCTGATCGTGGAAATGCGCAAGGCGATCGCCAGCTCAGACGAGTTTATCGAGAGTTTGCGGGGCGAGGGCTGAGGCGTACAATTACTGCCGTTTATGGATCTCGTCCCTTACGCCATCCCGTTTTTCTTCCTGCTCATGGGCATCGAATTTGCCTACGGGCTGATGCGCGGCCGCAATACTTACCGGGTCAACGATTCGGTGGGCAGCCTGTTCATGGGCACGCTGCGCACCGCCAGCAAGCTGGTACTGATCGGCCTGGGCGGTGCGGTGTTTGCCGCCATTGAGAACCACTATGCCCTGTGGCGCATGGATACCGGCCACTGGGCTACCTGGGTGTTCGCCTTCGTCGCCTACGATTTCTGCTACTACTGGAACCATCGCATCGGCCATGAGCGCCAGGTGTTCTGGGCCTCCCACGTGGCGCACCACCAGAGCGAGGAATACAACCTGACCACGGCCCTGCGCCAGACCAGCACAGGTTTCCTGCTGAGCTGGCTGTTCTATATCCCCATGTTCCTGGTGGGGGTGCCGGCGGAGGTCTACGTTACCGTGGCATCGGCCAATCTGATCTACCAGTACTGGGTGCACACCGAACACGTGCCCAAACTGGGCTGGTACGAGTGGTTTTTCGTCACGCCCTCCAACCACCGCGTGCACCACGCGCAGAACGATATCTACGTGGACCGCAACTACGGTGGTGTGTTCATCCTCTGGGATCGCTGGTTTGGCACCTTCCAGGAGGAGCTGGACGAGGAGCCCTGTATTTACGGCATTCGTGGACCGCTGCACACCTTCAGCCCACTATGGGCCAACCTGCATATCTACGTGGGTATGGCCCAGGACGCCTGGCGCACCCGGCGCTGGCGCGACAAACTGCAGGTGCTGGTCGCGCGCACCGGCTGGCGCCCGGCGGATGTGGCCGAGCGTTTCCCACGGGAGAAAACCGACCTCGACAATTTCCACAAGTACGACCCGGCGGTCAGCACCGCCGTGAACATCTACGCGCTGGCGCAACTGGTGGTGGTGATGGCAGTCGGAATTGCCCTGTTGTTCATCCCCGGCCTGTCCTGGCCCACCAATGCCGTCGTGGTCGGCCTGATGCTATTGACCATGGTTTGCACCGGTCACTGGCTCGACGGCCAGCGAGCGCTCAACCTGGAGATTGCCCGGCTGGTGCTGGTGGCAGCCGCTGCCTGGCTGGGCTGGCAGGCGGGTTTCGGCCTGCTGCTGGCGGTCTCCGCCGCGGCGTACGCGGTACTCAATCTGATGGTGTTGCCGGTGCTGGCCAACGCCCGGCTGCCGGCGCTAGCCCTGGCCCGCAAGTAACTGCATGCGCAGCTACGCGCGCGACACTTACAGGCTCTCGAAGATTTTCAGCATCTCGGCGCGCTGTGCGGCATCGGGCACGGGCCCGAAGTTCGCGCCCATATTGTCCTTCATGTGTTTGGGCTTGGAAGTGGCCGGAATCAGGCAGCTCACCGCCGGGTGGCCGATGACCCACTTCAGGTAAAACTGTCCCCAGCTCTGACAGCCGAGTTCCTTCGCCAGCGGCGGCAGCGCCTTGCCTTTGGATCTGGTGAACAGAGCGCCGTGCTGATACGGGCGGTTGATGATGGTAGCGATGCCGCGGTCGGCGGCAATCGGCAACAGCCGCTCTTCCGCCAGACGGTTTTCGATGTTGTAGCTGAACTGCACGAAATCCAGTGGTTCGCTGCGCATAATCCTCTCGAGCTCCGGGTGGTTGCGCCGGTGCGAGGTGGTTATGCCCAGGTAGCGGATCTTGCCTGCCTCCTTCCACCGCCTGAGCGTGGGCAGGTGCAGCCGCCAGTCGCGCAGGTTGTGGATTTGCATTAGGTCAAAAACCGGCACGTTCATGCGCCGGCTCGACTCCTGCATCTGCTCGATGCCGGCCTCGGTGCCGTAGGTCCAGACTTTGGTCGCGGCGAACAGCGACTCGGGCATGCCAAGCTGCTTGAGCACGGCGCCCAGGGCTGACTCTGCCTGCCCGTACATTGGCGAGGAGTCGATAAGCGCCCCGCCGCCGGCGAAGAACAGGCGCAGGACTTCGGTGAGCTGGCCGATCACGGCGTCGTCCGGAGCCACGTCGAAGGTGCGCGAGGACCCCATGCCAATCACTGGCAGGACCTCGCCGCTGGAGGGTATGGGGCGAGTGATCGGCGCGGACTCGGCGCGGGACGCGCCCGCGATTCCGGTGAAAGGCAGGGCCGCCGCCGCGGCCAGTAGGGTTCTGCGGGTAATCATGCTCTCACTCCTCGTGCTGCCAGGCGGTGATTCAGGTGGTCGCGGCACTGCGCGGTCGGGCGTGGGTGGCAAGGCCGGCGCCAGCCTCGGCGTAGACGTTGAAGCTCGCGATGTCGTAACGCTCGAGGTCCTTGGACTCGTCGTCGTAGCGCACCACGGCGGTCATGGGGCCCTCGTAGCCCGCCTCGCGCAGCAGCCTGCCCACCAGCATGTTCTCCCGGTGATTGGTCAGCGCGACCAGCACCCACTCCACCTCGTCGAAGTTCACATTGGTCCAGAACAGCGGGTCACTGGCGTCCGCCGCCACCACGCGCTGCTGGCGGCGCCGACAGGCCTTCAGCTTACGGTCGTTGTCATCTACGCCCAACACGGTGTCGCCGTAATCCTTGCTGATCTGATCATAGGCACCGCTACCGATGCGGCCCATGCCCAGCACGATAACCCGTGTGTTGGCGCAGTCGAGCTTTTGGGTGTGCAGCTCGGCGGCCTTGAAGCGGCGCAGCCGGTTGTAGTGGCGCATGTATAAAGGGTGTACCTGCAGGTTCATGCCGGTGGAAACAAGAAAGCTCAGGGCAATGCTGAGGGACAGCGCCGCTGACCACTGATAGTCGATCATGCCCTGCTTGCTGGCTATGGCGATGACGATCAGGCCGAATTCACTGTAGTTGGACAACGCGGTGGCACTCAGCAGCGCCGTGCGCGGCGGCGTTCCAAAGCGCGTCATCAACCAGAAGTAAAGCGGCGACTTCAAGGGCGCCAGCAGCCCGATCAGCAGTGCCACGTACACCAGTTCCTCGGCGGGCCAGCCGGACAGGCCAATGCCGACGAAGAAGCCCACCAGGAACAGGTCCTTGAACTGCAGCAGGTTCTTGGCCAGCTCCTTGCCCTGTTCGCTACCGGCCAACATCACGCCCAGTAGCAGGGCGCCGAGGTCGCCCTTGATGCCCACCAGCTCGAATACGTCGGCGCCAAGGATTGCCAGGCTAAGGCCGAACAGGGTGAACAGCTCGTCGTGGCCGGCCAGGCTGAGCAGGCGCAGGATCAGCGGCCGTGCCGGGATCAGCAGAAGCAACAGCAGGGCGGTCGGTTCCGGCACTTTGCCGGTGGAGATGGCGATGTAGAGCACGGCGGCCACGTCTTGCAGCAACAGCACGCCGATGGCCAGGGTGGCGTGGCGGGAGGACATTTCGCCGCGGGATTGCAGCACCTGGATGGCAAACACGGTGCTTGAAAACGACAGTGCGAAGGCGATCAGCAGCGAGTCGTCGAAGTCCATGTCGATGCCGGGCATCAACTGGGTGGCAGCCACCAGCAGCGGCGTAAAAAAGGCGATAGAAAGCAGCATATGCGCGAGGGTCGAGCCCCAAACGCGTTTTTCCAGCAGTTCCCTGGGCTGTAGCTTCAGACCGATGGAAAACAGCAGCAGGGTGACACCCAGCTCGGCGAGCTGGTCGACGATGGGGCCGGGGCTGGCGCCCAGCTCGTAGAGCACAAAGCCCGCAGCCAGATAGCCCACCAGTGCCGGCAGCCCAATGCTGCGAGCGATCACGCCGCAGGCGAGGGCGCAGAGAATTGTGACGGGATCAAACATTCAACCAGGTCCCAGGTTCAGTCCATGTCCGCAAAGCGGGTGCGGTAGAGGATATACAGGCACAGGGCCGCCACCGTGATGTCCAGGCTCAGGTGCCAGGCCAGGGTGGCATCCGGCGTACCGGGATCGAGCTGCCCGCTGCGCAATGCAGCGCCGGCTATCACCGAGACGGCGCTGATCCACAGCGTAAAGCGGGATTGCCCTGACAGGCCCAGCGCCAGCAGCAGGTAGTACATGCCGCCGAGCGCCGTGAGCAGGGTGGCGGCGCTGGTTTCCCGCAGCCAAAGCTGGGCGACGTGGCTGACGCCGTTGAACATCATCAACAGGGCTGCGGTGTTACGAATTTTGCGAGTGGCGTAGACCGCCATGAGGACATACTGCTCCAGTGGTTCCTGTCTGGACTGTACACAGGATACCCGCGGTGGGCCAGCAGGGTGGCGGCGAGGTGCGGCCGGCCAGGTGCGGCCGGCGAGGTGCGGCCGGCGCCTAGCTCGCGTCAGCCGCTTCGAAGTTGAGCAGTTCGGCGTCGCCGTCCACCAGCTCGCCGGCCTGGTAGAAGAACTCCGTGACCGTACCTGCCACCGGGGCGCGAATGGTGTGTTCCATCTTCATCGCTTCCATCACCAGCAGCGCGGCTTCGGCTTCCACCGGGGTGCCCACCTCGGCCAGCAGCTGCACCACCACGCCGTTCATGGGCGCCCGGGGGTTGCCGCCGGCGCCGGCCAGGTCGGCGTCACACAGGTCCGCCAGCTGTTCGCGAAAACTGAAAGCCCCGCTGGTGCGGTAGGCCGACCAGGTGCCGTCGTGTTCGGCAAAGGACAGCGTTTGCTGAAAGCCATCGATATCGGCCCGCAGGCTGTCTTCTCTAAGGCTGCCGCCGGCAACGATGGTCGTATCCTCGAAGCTCAACCGGTAGTCGCCGTTGTCGAGCTGCTCCGCGCTGACCTCCACCTGGCGGCTGCGGTACTCCAGAGTGACCCGGTGCCGGTGGGGTTCGTTCATGCGCCAGGCGGAGTGGCTGTGCCAGGGCGAGTGCGGATCGCCGTGACCGGCGGCCTCACGCTCGGCCTGGCGACGCCGGCTCAGCAGCAGGAACAGGCTGGCCAGCGCGATTTCCTGAGCCTCGTCGGCGCTGTCGCGCTGAAACAGCAACGCGCGGTGTTCCTCAATGAAGTGGGTGTCGAGCTGCACCTGCCGGAAAGGTTCGCTGGTGGCGATGTCGTAGAGGAAGTCGATGTTGGTGGTCACCCCGGCCACCCGGTAGCGGCTCAGCGCCATGGCCAGCTGGCGCAAGGCGCTGGCGCGGTCCCGGTCCCAGACAATCAGCTTGGCGATCATCGGGTCGTAGTGGATGCTGACCTCATCACCCTGGCGCACGCCGGTATCCACCCGCACCTGGTCGCTCTCTTCCGGTGCGCGCAGGTAGGTAAGCGTGCCGGTGGCGGGCAGGAAGTCTCGCTCCGGGTCCTCGGCGTAGATGCGCGCCTCGAAAGCGTGGCCATTCACAGCCACCTCTTCCTGGGTCAGGGGCAGCGGCTCGCCGGCGGCTACCCGCAGCTGCCATTCCACGAGATCCTGGCCGGTAATCATTTCCGTCACCGGGTGCTCGACCTGCAGGCGGGTATTCATTTCCATGAAAAAGAATGCCCCGTCGACGTCGAGCAGGAACTCCACGGTGCCGGCGCCGCGGTAGTCGATGGCCTGGGCGGCGCGCACCGCGGCTTCGCCCATCGCGACACGTGTCTCGTCGGTCAGGCCCGGCGCCGGCGCTTCTTCGATGACCTTCTGGTGGCGGCGCTGGATGGAGCAGTCCCGCTCCGCCAGATAAACCCCGTTACCCTGGTCATCGCAAAACACCTGGATTTCCACGTGGCGGGGGCGAGTCAGGAACTTTTCCACCAGCATTTTGCTGTCGCCGAAGCTGCTCTGGGCCTCGCGGCGGGCGGCGTCCAGTTCCTCGTTAAACTCGGATGCGTCCTCGACCATACGCATGCCCTTGCCGCCGCCGCCGGCCACCGCTTTCAGCAGTACCGGGAAGCCGATTTTCTCGGCCGCTTCCAGCAGCAGG
>JANQGK010000301.1 GCA_028277365.1 Halieaceae bacterium
ATCACAGCGCGACCTCGAAGTCGGCCTCCGTGGCCTGGGTCACCTGTGCGAGGTCGGCGCCGGGCATCAGCGCCGTCAATACCAGCCGGCCGTCGATGAAGCGGAATACCGCCAGTTCGGTGATGATGACGTCGACCGCCGCCAGGGCGGTCAGCGGCAGCTCGCAGCGCGGCACAATTTTCGAACGCCCTGCACGGTCGCGATGGGACATGGTGACGATCAGCCTGCGCGCACCGCGCGCCAGATCCATGGCACCCCCCACACCCAGCAAGGGTTTACCCGGGACCGCCCAGTTTGCCAGGTTGGCCTCGGCGTCCACCTGTAACCCGCCCATGATGGCGACATCGACGTGGCCGCCGCGGATCATCCCGAAAGAGGTCGAAGAATCAAAGTAACTGCTGCCGGGTAACGCCGTGACCGGAATCTTGCCAGCGTTCACAGGGTAATCCATGGCACCACCCTCGTTGGGCTCGGGGCCCACACCCAACATGCCGTTTTCACTGTGCAGGATAATCCCGTGTTCCGGGGTAATGAGGTCCGCCACCAGGGTCGGGATACCGATGCCCAGATTGACCACGTCCCCCTCGGTCAATTCCGCCAGCGCCGCCCGGGCCATATGCATGCGCTCATCGCTGACCTGCTTGTCGCTGCTGGCAACGCTGGCTGAGGACCCCAGTGTGTCTTCGGAAATATCGGCCTGCACCAGGTAGTCCACAAAGCAGCCGGGGGTGTGAATCTGATCCGGATCAAGCCTCCCCTCGGGCACAATGTGCTGCACCTCCGCAACGACGATATCGGCGGCGGTCACCATAGCCTGGTTGAAATTACGTTCGGTGAGCCGGTATTGCAGATTGCCGGCGGTATCCGCCGTCCAGGCGCGCACAAAGGCCACGTTGCCGCGGATCGCCTCCTGCAGCACCTGCTCCCGGCCATTGAAGCTGCGCGTCTCACGCGTTTCCGCCAGGCGGGTACCGGCACTGGTGGGCGTGTAGAAAGCGCCGATGCCGGCGCCGCCGGCCCGCAGGGCTTCCGCCAGTGTTCCCTGGGGTATCAGCTCTGCCTCGATGCGGCCGCTCTGGGCCGCCTCCACCGCTTCGCGGTTGCTGGTGAAGAAAGAACCGATGGCTTTTCGCAGCTGACCGTTTCTCAGCAGGCGCCCGCCACCGAGCCCCGCCTCCCCAACATTGTTGCCGACATAGGTGAGATCGGTGATCTCCGGCCGCCGGGCGAGCGCATGGACTAGATGCACCGGGTTGCCGGTCATCCCGAAACCACCCACCAGCAAGATATCGCCCGACTCTACCAGGTCGGCGGCCTCGGTGGCGCTGATTACGGGTACGGTCTTCACACGCGCTCCAGCAGCATGGCAATACCCTGCCCCACGCCGATACACATGGTACACAGCGCGTACCGACCGTTCACGTGCTGGAGTTCCCGCGCAGCGGTCAGCAGCAGCCGCGCGCCGCTGGCGCCGAGGGGGTGGCCCAGCGCAATCGCGCCGCCGTTGGGATTCACCCTGGCGTCGTCGTCGGCGATGCCAAGCTGCCGCAGCACCGCCAGGGCCTGCGCGGCAAAGGCTTCATTGAGCTCAATGACATCGAGCTGTTCCGCCGCAAGGCCAAACCGCTCCAACAGTTGCCGGCTCGCTGGAACCGGGCCGACTCCCATCAGTCGCGGGGCGACTCCTGCGGTGGCCATGCCCATGATTCGCGCCACCGGAGTCAGACCGAAGCGGCGCGCAGCCGATTCACTCGCCACCAGCAGCGTCGCGGCGCCATCGTTGACGCCGGAGGCATTTCCGGCGGTCACCGTGCCATCGGCGCGAAACGGCGTGGGCAGTTTCGCCAGCGCATGCAGCGTGGTGTCGCGGGGGTGCTCGTCCCGATCGACAAGCAGGTCATCCGATTTGCGCCGCGGCACGCGGACCGGGGTGATTTCTTCCGCCAGGCGGCCGGACGCGACGGCCGCCGCTGCCCGCTGCTGGGAGCCAAGAGCGAAGGCGTCCTGGTCTTCCCGCGATACCCGGTATTCTCCGGCGACGTTTTCCGCCGTTTCCGGCATGCTGTCGGTACCGAACAGCGTTTGCATACGCGGATTGATGAAGCGCCAACCGATGGTTGTATCGTAGAGCTCAGCAGCGCGATCATAGGCGCTACCGGCCTTGGGCAATACAAAAGGCGCGCGTGACATGGACTCGACACCGCCGGCCAGCGCCACCTCAATCTCGCCGGCGGCAATGGCCCGCGCGGCAGTACCGACGGCGTCCATTCCTGAGCCGCAGAGTCGATTGACCGTAACGCCGGGTACCGTTTCGGGCATGCCCGCCAACAGGGACGCCATGCGGGCGACATTGCGGTTGTCTTCACCGGCCTGGTTGGCGCAGCCGAGTATCACCTCGTCGATAGCGTCCGCGGGAAGCTCTGGGTTGCGCTGCAGCAGCGCACTGATGGTGTGGGCCGCGAGATCGTCCGGGCGAACGCCGGCCAGGGTGCCGCCGTAGCGGCCGAAAGGCGTGCGAATACCATCACAGATGTACGCATCCGTGTGCATCCGATCAGAGCTCCGGCCGGTCGCCGCGCCAGGCCGCCTGCAGCGTATCGCGGATCGGTTCGCGGGCGAGCTCGCGGGGATTCCAGTAAGGATTCTCCAGGGTGATGTCCACTGCCGACTCGATGCCACTCTCCGGCATCCCGAGGGCTTCGAGAGAGGTTTCTGCACCCATGGTCACAGCAAGGTCGAACAGGGCCGCCGCCGGCGTCGGGGTGCCCATGGCACGCGATAGCTGCGCCATGGCCTCTGGCACCGCCGGTGCGTTGTAGGCCAGTGCCTGCGGCAAGACGACTGTGTGGGTCTCTGCGTGAGGCAGATCAAAGGAGCCGCCAAGCACGTGGCAGAGCTTGTGATGTAGGGCGACACCGGTAGACGCCAGGCATACGGCGCACAGCCAGGCGCCGTACAGCGCATCGGTGCGAGCCTCGCGGTTGAGGGCGTCCTCGGCAATCACGGGCAGCCCACGGTAAAGCGCGGCCACCCCTTCGGCGGCGAGTAGCGACACCACCGGGTTGCGGTCTTCGGCATACAAGGCTTCCACGGCATGGGCAATAGCGTTGATCCCGCTGGTGCCGGACAAGCCCTGCGGCAGTGTCAGGGTCAGATCCACATCGTAGATCACGGTCTCGGGCTGCACTCTCGGGTCGCGCAGTGTCGTCTTGCGACCGCCCTCGGTCTGGCCCAGGATGTTGGTCATCTCGGAACCGGCGTAGGTGGTCGGCAGCACCAGCTGAGGGACATCGGTGCGCAGGGCAATCGCCTTGCCGAGCCCGGTCGTCGAGCCACCCCCCACTGACACCACGCCGTCGGCGCCGGCATCCTGCAGGGCCGCCAGCGCGTCCTCGGTCACGGCGACCGGCGTGTGCATGGCTGCATCGGTAAAGCGGCCCACGGCGAGCGCACCGAGGTCCGCAGCCACCTCCCGGGCGAGCTCGGCCTGAAACGGTGTCGACAGCACCAGGGCTCTGGTGATGCCGAGTTTCTCCGCCTCCGCCGCCATCGCGTTACGGGTTCCGCTGCCGAAGATAACCCGGGTCGGCAATCCGTTATAGGTAAAATCCTGCATAACCACGACCTCCCCGCGCGAAAGATAAAAGCTGTGTTGAGAGCGCCCGGTCAGTCCAGGCCCAGTGCCTGTTCACAGCGGGCCAGCGCCTGTTCGGCGTTGCTGCGTAATACCGCATCATCGCTGTCGAGGTCCGCCAGGAAACCGTGACCGGATTCGGTGTAAACGTGCAGGTCGATGGCATCATTGGCTGCCGCGACTTCCGCGAGCTTGACGACGTTGTCCACGCCGACCGACTGGTCCTGGCCAGGCATGAGACACAGCTGTGGCGTGGTGGTGGTGGACAGGTAGTCAAAAGGCTTGTCCAGTGGGTCCTGGTTTTCCATACCCTGCGGAAATCCATAGAAACCCACCAGGTTCTGGCGGGCGCCGCGCCGGGACAGTTCGAAGACGTAGCTGCCCCCCAGGCAGAAGCCGACGACGCCGGTGACGCCCTGGTCTGCACAGAACTGCTCAAGGCTGTCTACACACTGCCGGTCACGGACCTCGTGACGGCGGGCAAATGCGGCCTCCCGGGTGGCCTCGGGTAATTCCCCCAGGCCAGCAAATGGGTTCACCAGGTAAACGCAGGCGCCCTTCCCGGCCAGGCGGGTTGCCAGGCCCTGGTAGAAGGCATTGGGACCGTAGATATCGGGAATGAGGACAATCTTCTTGTCCGCATTCGAGTCTCCGAACACCAGGCTCTCCATGGCCCCCGAGACACTGCCCTTTGGCTCAGGCGCGGGAAAATAGGCACTTGCCGCTCCGTGACACATCGCCCTGCTCCCTAAGCTGCCTGCGCGGAAGCGCTGTCCATCACGATGTCGACTTCCATGATGCGAACATCATCCTCATATTTTTCCGGGATGACGTTCTGGCCCTGGTTGCACTTGCCGGAGCAGCAATCGTCACCGACGTAATCCCCACCCTCAAAGTACGCCTGCAGGGTAATCGGGTGATAGCCCTCTTTATTGACCTTGAAGTGAATATGGGCCGGGCGCCAGGTGTGGCTGCCCATGGCGCGCAGCAGCGCGCCGGTTTTGCCCTGGGCGGGAATCTGGTACGGCACCGGCTCGGTGGTACGCACGGTGTAGCTGCCGTCTTCAGCAGTGCGCACTTTGCCGCGATAGTAATCCACCGGAATATCATCGTGGATGCCGCTGTATTTTCCGTCCGGCGTCGACTGCCAGATATCCAGAACGGCGTCTGCGACCGGCTGGCCGTCAGTGTCCGTGACGGTGCCGCGCACCAGCACCGGCTTGCCCTCAAATTCGTCCATGGTCTTGATTTCGCCGTCCACGAAAGGTGCGTCGGGCAGGTAATAGGGACCCTGCAAATCCGACTGGGTCCCGGCGTGCATGCTGTTCTCGTTCTCGACAATCGCGATGTTGAAGAACACGTCAATCATCAGCGGGAGTTCCCCATTCTGGGCTGTCTCCTGGAGATAACCGATCGCTGCCCGGTATTCATCGGCGGTGACCCTGGTATCCGCGAGCGCCCCGCGAACACCGCCCACTATTGCCTCTACGACTTCTTTTACACGATCTGACATGATGATCTCCGGTAAACGTTGACTGCTGGGTAGCCCGGGCCGATGCCAATGCGTCGGGCCGGCAGATAGAAAGCAAATTACCCAGCGTACGCCATACGGTCCAATACCTTTTGGCGCCGTGACTTATACGATTTGGGTATCGTTCAAGGTCTCGAGGAATCGCAGCAGGATGGGTGACTCGCGGTCAGAGGTGTATATGCAATTGACGGCCGCCAGCTCGTTTATGCCCTGCAGGCGCAGAAAGCGAACGTTGGGCCACTCGAGCTGGGCGACGGAATCGGGAACCGGGCATACCCCCATGCCCGCCGCCGTGAGCGCCATGGCCGAGGACAGGTCGGCGGTTTCCAAGGCCTTCTGCAGCTTGAAGTTGCGCTGAGTCAGCACGCGCAGCACTTCATCGGCGAAGCTCGGTCGACCGACCTTCGGGAACAGGATCAGCGTCTCCCGGCTCAGGGCTTGCGCAGTAATGGTCCTGCGCTTCTGAAACGGGTGTCCCTCCGGTATGGCGACGATCAGCTTCTCCTCGGATACGGTGCGCTGGATAACGGCGTCATCCTGCGGAAAGAAGCGCCCGAAGCCGACATGAATCTGCCCATCCTTGATCCCTTCCATCTGCGCGTCCTTGGGGAGCGGCTGCAGGGAAACGCTGACAGTAGGGTTGCGGGCGCGGAACTGGCGGATCAATTGAGGGATTACCGCGTAGATGGCCGATCCGAAATAGGCTACTTCCAGGCTGCCGATATCACCCTGAGCCGCCGCCTGGCTCCGCTCTCTGGCCAGTCGACTGCGGGTGAGAATCTGGCGCGCCTCCTCCAGGAAGGCCTCGCCCGCCGGCGTCAGCGTCACGCCCTTGCGATGGCGAATGAACAGCTCCACGCCGAGCTCCCGCTCCAGTTGCTGGATCTGGCGAGTGATTGGCGGCTGGGAGACATACAGACGACGTGAAGCTGCACTGAAATTGCCTTCCTCGGCAACGGCGACAAAGTAGCGTATCTGACGCATTTCCATGACGTGCGGCTCCGGGGTCTGGGCGCTGTGGATCGAGCTATTAGCGATACCGAAAGCGTATCGCTAGCTCTTAAACATAGTATTTCAAGAATGTCTCCAGCCTGTCTACCATGCCCAGAACAATACAGAGCGGCCGCGAACCCGAGGTTGCCAAAGTAGGTGGTGGTTATGAGTACACACAGCGCCCAACGGATAGACACCGTGGAGGCAATCATCGTCGACCTGCCCCTGGTTCGCGAACAACGCTTCGCAGCCCTGGACGCCCGTTCCCAGAGCATGGTGCTGCTGATCTTGAATACCCGAGAAGGCATCCAGGGTATCGGCGAGGCCTCTCTGCCCAGCGGCCCCTGGTGGGGCGGGGAGAGCGTCGAAAGCATCAAGGCCAACGTGGACAGTTACTTCGCACCACTCCTGATCGGAGAAGATGCCTTTGCGATTGACGGGATTCTGAGCAAGCTGGACGATGCGATCTATGGCAACAGCTTCGCTAAAGCGGGCATCGAGATGGCCCTGCTGGACATCCAGGGCAAAGCGCTGGATCAACCCGTCTACAACCTGCTGGGCGGCAAGCAGCGAGACTCACTCCCGGTTGCCTGGCCGCTGGCCACCGGCGACGCCGCCGCCGAGATCGACGAGGCGCGCGAAAAGCTCGACAAACGCCTGCATGACACCTTCAAGCTCAAGATGGGGGCGATGGCGCCTGAAGCGGACGTCGAACGGGCCTGCCGGGTGGCGCAAGAGCTGGAAGGCCTGGCGAAAGTCCGCTGCGACCCGAACGGCCGCTGGGACGAGACCACCGCTCGCTGGGCGTTGCCTCGCCTGGTGGAT
The DNA here is from genome assembly GCA_028277365.1 of Halieaceae bacterium. Taxonomy (GTDB): domain Bacteria; phylum Pseudomonadota; class Gammaproteobacteria; order Pseudomonadales; family Halieaceae; genus JANQIO01. The sequence continues at coordinate 6,984 of JANQGK010000301.1, forward strand.
GCCGGGGTCGACCTCATCGAACAGCCACTGCCGAGGTGGAACCTGGAAGGCTGTGCCAGGCTTACCCGGGAGTGCCCCATCGCCCATATGCTGGATGAGAGCGTATGCAGCCTTCAGGATATGCAGCGGGCGGCAGAGCTGCGCGCGGGCAGCCTGATCTCCCTGAAGATCATGAAAACCGGCGGCATGCGCCGTACCAAAACACTCTCCGAAATGGCGCTGGCCGCAGGCATTCCCATCTACATGGGCACTTTCCTCGAGTCCTCCTTTGGTACCGGCGCCAATATGCAGTTCTGTGCCACCCTGAGGGACCTGCCCTATGGCGGCGAGTTGTCGGGGCCCTTGCTGGTAGCAGAGTCAATTACCGAACAGAGCCCGGAGTATCGCGACTTTGAACTGCACCTGCAGGCGGGTGTCGGCCTGGGTGTGACCATCGACCGGGACAAACTCGCCGCCTTCCGGCGCGATCGGAACTACAGCCTGCACGCCGTTCGGAAGTAAGCACGACACAATCTGGTGCCCGGCAAGGATTGCGGAACGGCGCCAGCTACATCCAGGGCTGTGGTTTCAGGCCCCTGGGCAGGTACAAAGGGTGAGCCGGTTGGCCCGAGCGATTCATTTTCAGGTAGTAAAGCTCCGGCAGCAGGGCGCGTACAGCGTCCGCGCGCTCCAGGTAGGCGCCGTCGTTACCCCAGGCGGCGATCACCTTGTCGGCCTTTCCCGACAACTCCAGTATCACCCGGTCGTTGTCCCGGCCGATGGGCGCCCGGGCGGTTTTCATGTCGCGGGGATCGGTGGCGCGGAAAGCAAACAGATTGGCGGTGTAGACCGCCCCGTAGCCCCAGTCCCGGGCGAAGCCCATACAACGGACCAGCGTGGGGTCGTCGATTTTCGCGTCCGCCGTGGAGGGGTTGAGACCGATGAACATGACCGCCGGCAGCGCCCGGTCCCAGATACGCCACAGGGCGTAACGGTACTGCTTGCCCTTACCGCGAATATCGGCGCCGGCTTCGAGGTATTGCATTGGGTTTCCAGTGACTCCACAGGGTGGGCGAGTATACCGCCCCGGCACCGTTTTCTGCATTTGCGGCGACCATTCGGCGCCGCCTGAACTCACTTCGTCGACAGCCCTTTCAGCCTGTCGACGCTTGCCCGCGACTCATCGCAGAAGTATGAACGGCGTACCTGACCTCCTGTCACACTACTCGCAGGCAGTTGCTTGCCTAATCAGGTTCATGAAACCAGGAGTCTTGTCATGCACATTCGCACTACCCGCAACACAGTTATCGCAGCGGCCACTTTTGCAGTCCTGAGTGGCCTGTCTACCATCGGCAACGCCAACATTCCCGAAGTCAGCATCCAGTCCAAGGCCGTCAACTACTCCGACCTGAACCTCAGGAACGCGGAAGACGCGCAAACCCTGTACACGCGCCTGCGTCGCACCGCGAACGCCGTTTGTGAGGACACTCACCGGAAGTCGCTGCGCGAAATGATTGAACAGCGCGAGTGCAAGAAGACAGCCCTGGAGCAGGCAGTACGGGAAGTGGGCCACGCCGGTCTGAGCAGCATCCACCAGAGTTAATCAGATCGCTCTGGTGCTCGCGGCCCCGCCTCCGGGTGCGGGCCGCAGGGCGGGCGTCGGCTGATTCCCCTGGGCGCCCGCCCATTTTTTTCAATCGCTGGAAGGTTCTCCAGGCTGCAGCAACGGCGTCAGCTGCATCATCTCGAAATCCAGCAAGGTAGAGATCTGGCCGTCGACCTGCAGGAAGCGCGCCGCCAGCACCGGCCCAAGGGCCTCTGACATGCGCTTGAAATACCGCTCCCGCCGCTCGATACGCGAGCGCTGAATCGCGAAGGTTTGCTCGGCAATCGAATTCGCCGTCTTGTCATCCATGTTATCCCAGCGCTCGGCGAACTGCTGCAGCATCTTGATGCGGCGATCCAGCAGCTGCTCCTGCTCGTCCGCGTAATCGCGGTAGATGGGCCAGAAGATTTCCTGCTGGGCCGGGGTCAGGTTCATGGAGGCCGCCACCATGCCGGTGCGCCCGGCGCGAATATCCTGGCGCGCCAGTTCGATCAGTTCCTGCTGGGCCAGCGCCACACTGCCGGCAAGCGCCAGCCAGACGGAAAGCATGAGCTTGTACATTCAGGACTCCTGGCGATAGAACGCGTCGAGTTGATCCATGAAATCACTCAGCTGCCCGGCAGGCAAGTCGTTGACACCGGCCGCCGCCTTGCGACCACCGCCGGTGGGAAAACGCATGCACAATTCGTCGGCGCCGGTCTTGTTGTTAAGCGGTGCGCGCACGCTGACCAGGTAGTTGCCGTTGGCTTTCTCTGTCAGTACGGCGTGGGCGCGGTTGGGGTGGTCGTTGGCGAGGTCGTTGCTGTACACCCCACTCACCCGCCGCGCCCAGGCCTCGTCGGGCAGGATAACCACGGCGCTGGCCTCGGTCGCGCGCTCCGGCGTGACTGCCACCGCAGACGCCATGTCGTCACGGAAGCCGTGCTCCAGCCGCTCGAAGTCCTCGCGGCTGTCCTCCATGAAACCGAATGGGCTGGCATGGGCGCTGACCAGCCTGTACAGCTCGGCGGGCTCGAAATGCAGGTCGTCGAGGCTGGCGCCGTAGCCGTTGTAGTTGATATAGGTGCCCAGATCCTTGAGCCGTGTGAGCTTGTCGGCGGGCAGGTCCAGCGGCCGCGCCAGACGCTCGGCACTGTCGAACAGGTTGTCACCGAAGGCGCCCACCACCGCCCACTCCACAAAGGCGCCCTGCAGATAACCGTTAACCAGAATGCTGGTGCAGACATCGGGCTCGGTATTGATTAGCGCGGTGAGATGCTCGGACTCGGGAATTTCCCCGGCGAAATGATGGTCGCAATAGAACACGCTGGCGCCGGCTTCCAGCGCCGCTACCAGAGCGTCTCGATTCTTGTCGAGCGACACGTCGAGTACGGTGATGACATCACCGGGCTGGGCTTTCACCTGCCGGAGCAGGCTGATGTCCCGCTTCACGCCAGTGATCAGAGTGCTGTCGACCGGCTGAGCGTTGCGCATCTGGGTGAGAGCGCAGATGCCGTCGGCATCGCCGTTGAATACGTCGTAGTGGGCCATAACTATCCAGGTGAACTGTCTGAGTGAGTGGCGGCGCGGCCAGGTGCAAGATTTTACTTGTCTGCTGAGCGGTCCGGAAACAGTTCCTTGACGTTGGAGGTCTCCGCACCTGCAGCCTGCTGGCGCTTCCACAAGTGGTCGTGCATGCCCTCGTGCTCCTCGAAACCACTGACCGACTCCATCAGCACCGTCTTAATACCGTCGCAGTCCATATGGTCGCAATGGGTATCCAGACGCGCAATCCAGGCCTCCAGGGTGTTCAGCGGCGGGAACTCCTCCTCGGCACGCATGATCATCGGATGGCCGGTGCCGCTGACGTTGTCGCCCAACAACAGCTCCTCGTAGAGCTTCTCCCCGGGGCGCAGGCCGGAAAAGGTGATCTCCAGGTCGCCGGTGGTGTTGTCTTCATCCTTAACGGTATAACCGCTGAGGCGAATCATGCGGCGCGCCAGGTCGAGGATTCTCACCGGCTCGCCCATGTCCAGCACGAATACGTCGCCACCGGTACCCATGGCGCTGGCCTGCAGTACCAGCTGGGCGGCCTCGCTGATGGTCATGAAGTAGCGGGTGACTTCCGGGTGGGTCACTGTCAGCGGACCGCCGCCGCGAATCTGCTCGCGGAACAGCGGCACCACCGAGCCCGACGAGCCCAGCACGTTGCCAAACCGCACCATGCAGAAACGGGTATGGGACTGGCTGGCTGCCAGCGACTTGCAGCACATCTCCGCCAGGCGCTTGGAGGCCCCCATGATATTGGTCGGCCGGACCGCCTTGTCGGTGGAGACCAGCACGAAGGTCTCAACGCCGGCGTCTACCGCCGCTTCTGCCGCGTACCAGGTGCCGAATACATTGTTGGCCACGCCCTCGGACACGTTGTACTCCACCAGCGGCACATGCTTGTAGGCGGCGGCATGGTAGATGGTGTCGATATCGAAAGTCCGGAAGATACGCTGCAGGCGGCGCTTGTCTTGCACGCTGCCCAGCAGCGCGGCAATCTCACACTCGGTGCCAGAGGCCTCCAGCATCGAACGCAGCTCGCGCTCAATGGTGTAAAGCGCGTACTCCGAGCTGTCCAGCAACACCAGCTCGCGGGGCTGGGCCAGCAGGATCTGGCGGCACAGTTCGGAGCCAATCGAGCCGCCGGCGCCGGTGACCATCACGCCCTTGCCGGTAATACAGCGGTCCATGAGCTCCGGGTGCGGCGGCACCGGGTCTCGGCCCAGCAGGTCTTCCAGCTCGATATCCTGGATTTCCCCGACGCTGGCTTTGCCCTGCAGTATCTCCACGAACTTTGGCACCGTGCGCACGTAAACCGGCAGGTTCACCAGTTCATTGATGATCTGCTTGCGGCGCTCCTGGCTCACCGAGGGCAGTGCCAGCAATACCTGTTCGATGTCGTGTTCTTCGATCAGCTCGGGTAGGCGCTCGGGGCTCTCCACCTGGACGCCGTTGATCACACTGCCGTGAATGCGGGGATCGTCGTCGACAAAGTACACGGCGCGGAACTTGTCACCGTGGTTGAGTGCGGTCAGCAGCTGGCGGCCGGATTCACCGGCACCGTAAATAATGACCTTCTGACAGGCCGAGTAGAGCTTGTCCTGGTAGTAGGCCCGCACCACCATGCGGGTGCCGCCCACCAGCAGCAGCGCCATGGCCCAGTAGATGAACGGCAGCGAGCGAGGCACGCTGAGGGGAGCCGGTTGCAGGAAGAAGATACAGGCGCCCAGCACCATCGTAGAGTAGGTCACGCCCCGGATGATGGCCCAGACTGCCTGCTGGCCCATGAAGCGGATAACGGCGCGGTAAAGACCCAGGCGCAGGAAGATTACGGCGCTGAAGGCCATAGTGACGCCGGCGATAACGATCTCACCCGCGCCGATCGGCAGCGGCAATACGTCGGTTTGCCAGTAGCGCAGCACTCGTGCCGACCACAGCGCCGTTGCCACGAAGAACAGGTCCAGCAGCAGCAACAGGGCCTGCTTGATGTTTCGTGGGAGCTGAATCATTTTCTCCACGGCGACAACCGTGCTGGTGATGATGCCCCCAAACGTCCTGTCAGCGAGCCGTTTCACTGGCGTCAAACTCGTATGCCCCTTACCTGGCACCCGTCCTGGATACCCGGTTTCTCTTAATTTGCCTGCCGCGCGGAGCCATGGCCAGAACCCCGCAAAGGCCCCATTTTAGCCGCTAGCGGGGGGCAAGTTCACGGTAATTTGCCCGCTTTCAGCAAGATTGGCAGCAGTGGCAGGTAGGCAAGCAACAGCCACAGGGCGGCCAGGATGGGCGTCAGAGCCGCTGCAGCAGCCAGCGGTGCGAGCCACAGCAGGTTATAGGCCAGCATCACCAGCACTACGCGGCGGTGGCTTTGCCAGTGCCGGGCCAGGCGCTGGTACAGGTGTCGACTGTGGGCCTCGGTGATTCTTTCACCCTGCATCAACCGCCAGGCCAGGGTATAGGTAGCGTCGCCGATAAACACCGCCAGCAGGATGGGCCAGCACATCCAGGGCAGCGCCCCGCTGACCTCCCCCTGTAGGGACAGGGCCGCCAGTAGGAAGCCCAGCGGAATACTGCCCGCGTCGCCCATAAACAGGCGTGCCGGAGCCCAGTTCCAATGCAGGAAAGCCAGCGTGGCTGCCGCCAGCAGCAGGCAGAATAGCGGGAATGCGCCACCCTTCCCCAGCCACAGTGCCAGTCCGGCGGCGACCAGCGCGGCAAAGCCGGCCTCGACAGCGGCAATGCCATCGATGCCGTCCATGAAATTGAACAGGTTGACCAGCCACAGAGCATAAAAGGCTGCCGCGGCCAGCAGCCAGCCAGGCTGTCCCTGCAGCAACACCCAGGAGGTGCCGGCACAGGCCAGCGCGTACAGCAGGAAACGCCACGCTATCGGCAAGCCGAGACGATCGTCGACGACCCCGGTCACTGCCAGCGCACCGGCGATCAGCGCCAACAGCGGATACGGTGCCGGCCACGACACGCCCGTCAGCGGCACCACTGCCATAGCTGCGAACAGCCCCAGCAGAATGCCCACCCCACCGCCCCGTGGCGTGGGCTGCTGATGGGCACTGCGATGGTTGGGCACATCGAGCATCTGCCAGCGATGGGCGAGTTTCAAGTACAGGCCACAGCCAAGCAGAGAAACCACAAAGGCCAGGCCGATGGCCACCACGCTGGTCACGGCGCTGCCTCTGCAACCATGCGGAGCGCCACGTCTTCCAGGCGCTGCCGGGGCTGCCAGCCCAGGGCTGTGCGAAGCTCCGTATTGGCGTACTCGCGACCATCAAACAGACGCCGGTAGGTCGCCCCGGAGAACGGCGCCAATTGCAGACTGTCGTAGAGCGCGCAGGCCAGCCGCCAACACCAGCCCGGCCAGCGTGGCGGCCCAGGCCGGCGGCCCAGGGCCTCGGAAAAGCAGCGATGAATACGCTGCAGGTCGTAGGCCTCGCCGTCGGTGGCGAAGAACACCCGGCCGCGCCCGGGGTCGATCTCCGTCAGCAGGCACAGGGCGGTACACAGGTCTTCGAGACCGACCATGGACCTGGGCGAGCCCGGCGGCGGCGTCGGCATGCCCCGTTGCACCAGGGCCAATAAACGCGCCAGATTACCCCCGACACCCGGGCCGTAGACCAGTGCCGGGCGCAGGATCACCACATTCATGGCAGTGTCGCGGTATTCCTCCAGCAGCGTTTCCTCGGTGCGCAGCTTCCAGCGCCCATAGGCATCCACCGGGGCCACGGCGATCACGCTGGAAAGAAAGACAAACCGGGCGACGCCGGCCTCCGCGCAGCGCTGGGCCAGCGCGACTGTGGCGCGGTAGTTGTGTGTCTCGTAGTCCTGGTCGGCCGCCGCCCTGTGGGCGATGCCGGCGCAGTGAAATACCGCCTGCGCGCCGGTCAGCTGGCTGTCGGAGGGTGCTTCGCGGCCGCAGCGCTCGACACCGGCGCCGCGCGCTTCGAGTTGCCGGCAGAGTTCGCTGCCGATAAAACCGGTCGCCCCGGTCACAAGGCACTTCATGCCGCCGCTCGATTCCTTGATTCAGTTAGAAGAGAGCTTTCAGCCCCCCCAATGCATTTCGCGCCCGCGAAATCCACAAAAAAGGGGACACTCGGCCCCCTCGCATCATACGGCTGCGCCGGCGCTATTCCAATCGAATGCGCTCACGGTTCTTCTCCACCACGCTGGGGCCGATGCCCTTGACCTGCTGCAGGTCCTCGATCGTGAAGAACGGCCCGAACTCCTCCCGATAGCGCACGATGGCTTCAGCCCGTTTCACCCCAACGCCTACCAGCACCTCGGCCATGGCCTCCGCGTCAGCGGCGTTGATGTTAACGGTTTGCGCCTGGCTGACCATGGCCACCTCGTCGGCCTGGGCCGTCGATGCGACCAGCGCCGGGGCTATCACCATATAGGTGGCGAGAAGCAAGTGCTTGATTACTGCCTTAAGTCGAATGCTTGCAAACATGACTGGATCTCCTTTTCCGTGTCTTTTCCGTGTCAGTCCCTCGTTCTGTTCACCGCTGCTTATCCCTGCTGGACGTACCGCCGCAGTGAGCGACAGGCAGCGACGGCCACCTGCTGGAGTTCAGTGTAGAAAGGGAAAGCGCCGGTCGCGGCGCCAAATGCCAACCTATGCGTTCAAGTCGGCGTGGATGCGCTGGAGGGTGCTGATCGGGTCCTGGGCCCGGGTGATGGAGCGGCCGATAACCAGGTAGTCGCTGCCCGCCGCCATGGCATCCACCGGGGTCACCACCCGGCGCTGGTCGCCGGCGTCATCGCCCGCCAGCCGGATGCCAGGGGTAACCAGCGTGAAGTTGTCGCCGCAGGCGTTGCGCAACTGCGTGCTTTCCTGGGCAGAACATACCACCCCATCTAGGCCGCTGGATTGAACCAGGCCGGCCAGACGCTGCACCCGCTCGGCCGGCGTTTCCGTGTAGCCGAGCTCGGCCAGGTCGTCTTCCGACATCGATGTCAGCACCGTCACCCCGATCAGCAGGGGCCGTTGCTCACGACCCTCGAGGGCCTCCCGCGCGGCCTGCATCATGCGGCTGCCGCCGCCGGCGTGCACATTGACCATCCACACCTCAAGGTCGGCCGCCGCCCTCACCGCCGCGGCCACGGTATTGGGGATATCGTGGTACTTGAGGTCGAGAAACACCTGGAAGCCCCGCTCCTGCAGGGTGCGCACCATCGCCGGCCCGCCGCGGGTAAACAGCTCGTTGCCGACCTTGACCCGGCATAGGGCGGGATCCAGGCGTTCGGCGAGGTCGACGGCTTCCTCGGCACGGTCGAAATCCAGGGCTACGATAATCGGGGTGTCCATCGAAACTCAGGCCTCCTGTGCTGTCTCGCCACCAGCGGCGGCGGCTTCGGGTTCTGACTCCTGCTTCGGCTGCGGCCGGGGCTCTTGCCCCGACTGGGCACGGACCTTGCCCAGCTTGCGGTGAGCAGACGCCAGCGCCGAGCGCTGCCGCAGGATGATTCCCAGGGAGGCCAGCAATCCCGCCACGCCGCCTACAGCGAAGGCCAACAGCACCCACAGGGCAACGGAGCGTTCAGGTAGGTAGACGACCAGCAGGTCGAGAGGGACAGCGGCCTCGTTCTGCACCGCAAACAGTGCTCCGAGGGCCAGCATGGCAACGGCAATCAGGAAATAGAAGAGGTTCCGCAGGAACTGCATCGGGCAGCGGCCGGCCTACAGGCCGGCCTGCAACCCCATGTTCACCCTCTCGCGCAGCTCCTTGCCGGGCTTGAAGTGGGGTACATACTTGCCGGTGAGCTGCACGGCGTCGCCGGTCTTGGGGTTGCGGCCCTTGCGGGGCTCCCGGTAGTGAAGGGAAAAGCTGCCGAAGCCGCGAATCTCAATGCGCTCGCCGGCGGACAGGGTCTGAGACATATGCTCAATAATGGTCTTGACGGCCAGTTCCACATCCTTGGCGGACAGCTGGGTCTGGCGGGATGCAATCAGCTCGATCAGCTCTGATTTGGTCATGCTGCCTCCTGTTTCCTGGTCTGGCCGCGCCCGGCATAGGCAGTTTTTGCCTGACGGTGGCTTATAACTTATTGATTGGGCTGGATATTCTGCCTGCAATGCGGAGGCGGTGCAAGCGCCAATAGCTATTCCGCGGCAAGCCCCACCAGCACGTCCCGGAACCAGGCCAGCGCCGGGTGGTCGCCCAGCCGGCGGTGCCAGACGACCTCCGAGCTGGAAAACGCCGCCGGCGCGTCGAGGGGGAACGGCAACTCCACCAGATCGTGTTCGGCACACAGCTGCCGGGCCAACCGCTGGGACGCGGTCAGCACCAGATCGCTGGCGGCAACAATCCGCCCGGCGGGCGCAAACTGGTTGATGATCATGGCTGTATGGCGGGTCAACCCCTCCCCCGCCAACGCCGTATCCACAAAACCGCGCTCGTCCCCCCGCGGGCTCACCAGCAGGTGACGGGCGGTGGCAAAACGCTCCAGCGTCAGCTTACCGCTTGCCAGGGGATGGCCGCGGCGCACCAGGCACACGTAGCGGTCCCGGAACAGCTCGGTTTTGTCGAAACGCTCCGGAAGTTCACCGAAGGCGCTCACCGCCATGTCCACTTCCTGCTGGTCCAGCATATCCAGCGCCCGGCCCGCGGTGGGATGTAGTCGCAGGCTGATATTCGGCGCATGCTGGGCCAGATATCCCGCCACGTCACCCATCAACAGAGTGGTGAAGTAGTCATGGGTGGCAAGCCGAATGACCCGGGTGGAAGCCGCCGGGTCAAACTCAGGTGGGTTGAAGGCCTGTTTCAGGGTGGCCAGAGCCCCATGCACCGGCTCAGCCAGTTCCAGCGCCCGCGGCGTAGGGCGCACCCCGCCCGGCACCTTCACGAACAGGTCGTCCTTCAGCAGATGGCGGAGCCGCCCCAGGGCGTGACTGGTAGCCGGCTGGGATAGAAACAGGCGCTCCGCGGCCCGGGTCACATTGCCCTCCGCCATGACCGCGTCGAATACCCGTAGCAGGTTCAGGTCGAGCGCGTTTACATTCATAGTGTGCATAATACTTATATGATCAATTCACTACAAACATATTCGCCACCTCCCTATTCTGAGCCTGAGTTCAACGCAACGCCCCACGGCGGGCAATCAGACACTGAGGAGATAGCATCATGAGTAAACTCGACAACAAAGTAGCGGTCATCACCGGCGGCAACAGCGGCATCGGCCTGACCACCGCACAGACCTACATCAATGAAGGCGCGAAGGTGGTGATCTTCGGCCGCAACGCGCAGACGGTGCAACAGGCCGTTACCACCCTGGGCGACAATGCCTTCGGCGTGCAGGGCGACGTCAGCAACATCGCCGACCTGGAACGCCTGGCCAAAGAGACCGAGCGCGAGTTCGGCAAGGTGGACATCCTGGTGGCCAACGCGGGTCTCGGCGTATTCGCACCCATTGAGATGGTGGACGAGACCGGCTACGACCACCAGTTCGACATCAACGTCAAGGGTGCCTTCTTCACCGTGCAGAAGCTGCTGCCCATTCTCAACGAGGGTGCCAGCGTCATCCTCACCGGCTCGGCGGTGCAGGACAAGGGCGTAGCCACCGGCAGCCTCTACTTCGCGACCAAGGCCGCGGTGCGCTCGCTGGCCCGGACCCTGGCCGCAGAGCTGGCGCCAAAGGGTATTCGCGTCAACACCTTAAGCCCGGGCATCGTGCGCACCCACTTTGCCGGCAACACCAACCTGGAAGAGGACCAGTTCGAAGGCTTCGTGAACATGGTGGTCGAGCAGGCGCCCCTGGCCCGCGCCGGCACCACCCAGGACATGGCCAATGGCTTCCTGTTCCTGGGCAGCAGCGATTCGTCCTACATGACGGGGGCCGACCTGCTCATCGACGGCGGCTGGGCCAGCGTCTAAAACTGCCCTCCCCTGATCGGGGCCATAGCTTCGGCTCTGGCCCCTTCTTTAGTGCTCCGTAGGTCGGGCGCGATCTGTACCGACCTGTTCCTCGGACACGCTAAAAGCATGACATCCCTGTCTCGCTCGGCAACGGCCATCCATGGCCGTTGACGGTCCGTGGAACAGGTCGGTACAGCTCACGCCCTCATACTCAGCCCATTCCAGCGATAGTGCTATGCAGATAAGGGAATAGGATGGCTCCGTCGGAGCGCGTGCGGTGCCCGGGGTCCTTCTGGGACCGTCTGCGGCCAGGACGGCCGCAGTCGAGCGAGACAGGGATGTCATGCTTTTAGCGCGTCCCGGAAGGACCCCGGGTGCCGCGCGCGCGGGTTCGAAGGGCCGTGCTTTGGAACAAATCGTTAGGCGGAAAGGCGGGCAAAAAAAAGGGCCGCTAGTGCGGCCCTTTTGAGATCGTGAGCTGTGGAGCTTACTTCTCCATCTGCTGCTTGATCAGGTCGCCGATGGTGCCCGGGGAGGCGGTCTCGCCTTCCTGCTCCTTCAGTGACTTTACGGCTTCCTGCTCATCATCGTAGTCCTTGGCCTTGATGGACAGGGACAGGCCGCGGTTCTTGCGATCCACGCTGATGATCTTGGCTTCGACTTCCTCGCCTTCCTTGAGCACGTTGCGGGCGTCTTCGACGCGGTCGCGGCTCAGCTCGGAGGCCTTCAGGTAACCTTCAACATCTTCAGCCAGTTCGATGGTGGCGCCTTTGGCGTCAACGCTTACGACCTTGCCGGTCACTACCGCGCCGCGGTCGTTCTCGGCCACGTAGTTGTTGAAGGGATCATCTTCCAGCTGCTTGATACCCAGGGAGATGCGCTCACGCTCGGGATCGATAGACAGGATAACCGTCTGGATCTCGTCACCCTTGTTGTAGTTACGCACTGCCTCTTCACCGGCTTCGTTCCAGCTGATGTCAGACAGGTGTACCAGGCCGTCGATGTTGCCTTCCAGGCCGATGAAGATACCGAAGTCCGTGATGGACTTGATGGAACCGGTAATCTTGTCACCCTTGGAGTAGGTCGTGGCAAAGGCATCCCAGGGGTTCTGCTGACACTGCTTGATACCCAGGGAAATACGGCGACGCTCCTCGTCGATATCCAGAACCATCACCTCCACCTCATCGCCGAGCTGCACGATCTTGGAGGGGTGTACGTTCTTGTTGGTCCAGTCCATCTCGGACACGTGTACCAGGCCTTCCACGCCCTCTTCCAGCTCGGCAAAGCAGCCGTAGTCGGTGAGGTTGGTGATGCGGGCCTTGACGCGGCTGTTTTCCGGGTAGCGGTTGATGATGTCGACCCAGGGGTCTTCACCCAGCTGCTTAAGGCCCAGAGAAACGCGGTTGCGCTCGCGATCGAACTTGAGGATCTTGACGTCGATTTCCTGGCCGACTTCGACGATCTCGCTGGGGTGCTTGATACGCTTCCAGGCCATGTCGGTGATGTGCAGCAGGCCGTCGACACCGCCCAGATCTACGAACGCGCCGTAGTCGGTCAGGTTCTTGACGATACCCTTGATGCTCATGCCTTCCTGCAGGGTTTCCAGCAGGGCTTCGCGCTCGGCGCTGTTGGCCTGCTCCATGACCGCGCGGCGTGATACCACCACGTTGTTGCGCTTCTGGTCGAGCTTGATGACCTTGAATTCCAGCTCCTGGCCTTCCAGGTGCACGGTTTCGCGAACCGGACGGACGTCGACAAGAGAGCCCGGCAGGAACGCGCGGATGCCGTTGATGTCCACGGTAAAGCCACCCTTGACCTTGCCGTTGATAACACCCTTGCATACCTTGTCTGCCTCGTGGGCAGCTTCCAATTCTTTCCAGCTTTCTGCGCGCTTGGCCTTCTCGCGGGACAGGCGGGTTTCCCCAAAGCCGTCTTCCACGGTTTCCAGCGCAACCTGGACTTCGTCACCCACAGACAGTTCGCATTCGCCGCTGGCGTCTTCAAACTGTGAGCGCGGGATAATGCCCTCAGACTTCAGGCCCGCGTGTACGGTCACCCATTCGTTGTCGATGTCGATTACCACGCCAGTGACAATGGCGCCGGGCTGCATGTCGACGGTCTTCAGGCTTTCTTCAAACAGTTCAGCGAAATTTTCGCTCATTAACGATACCTATATGGTTATCCGCGCCACCAGCTGGCTCGGGTCAGTTAGCATTCCCCGGGGCGAAACCATTCACTGGTCAAGTCCCGAACCGGGTGTTTACCTCCGCCATGACCTTGTCGAACACGGCGGCGATGGGTGTCGCCGTACTGTCGATCACAATGGCATCGTCGGCGGGCAACAAAGGAGACACGGAACGGGAGCGGTCTCGCTCGTCACGCTCTTCGATGTCTCTTAAAAGGCGCGGGAGACTAACACTTTCCCCCTTATCTATCAACTGCTTATAGCGCCTCTGGGCCCGCTCCTCGGCACTGGCCGTGAGGAAGAATTTGAGGGACGCCTCGGGGAACACCACAGTACCCATATCGCGGCCGTCGGCCACCAGGCCCGGGGGACGGGCAAAATCCCGTTGGCGCTGCAGCAGCGCCTGGCGCACCAGCGGCATGGCCCCCACGGTGGAGGCGCCGCGGCCGCCCTCCTCGGTGCGGATGGCGCGGCTGGCGTCAACGTCCCGGTAGAACACCAGCACCTCGCCGCCGGCTGCCTGCTCGAAGCGCGCATCGAGGTCGCGCGCCACTTCCGCCACTTGCTGCTCATCCTCGAGCCCAACTCCGTCATGGAGGCAGGCAAAAGCGGTTACCCGGTACAAGGAGCCGGAATCCAGGAAGTGCCAACCCAGTGTCTCGGCCAGCATATGCGCCACCGTCCCCTTGCCGGCCCCCGAGGGGCCGTCAATGGTGATGACCGGCACCTCAGTCATCGGTGCCGGCGTCGGGGTCGCGATTCTTGACGGAGATCTGCAGACCCAGGCCGCGGGCCAGGGCGTCGAAACCGGGGAAGGAGGTGGCGACGTTGTCGGCCTCGCTGACCAGGATGCGGTCGCCGGCGCGCAGAGCCGCCACCGCGAAGGACATGGCAATGCGGTGATCGTGGTGGCTGTGCACCGCGCCGCCGCCGAAACTGCCGGTATCGCCGAAGCCATCGATGACAATGCCGTCATCCAGCACCTCGGTGGTCACGCCGAGGGTGGCGAGGCCTTCGGCCATCGCGGCAATGCGATCGCTCTCTTTGACCCGCAGCTCCTCGGCGCCGCGCAGCACGGTACGCCCCTCGGCGCAGGCCGCTGCCACAAACAGCACCGGGAACTCGTCGATGGCCAGCGGGATCAGGTGTTCGGGAATGTCTATACCGCGCAGTGACGCGGAGCGGATATGCAGGTCCGCCACCGGCTCACCGCCCACTTCGGCTTCATCCTGTACGGTGATATCGGCCCCCATCAAGCGCAGCAGCTCAACAATGCCGGTGCGGGTGGGGTTCATGCCCACATGGGTCAGCAACAGATCGGAGCCCGGCGCAATACTGGCCGCCACCATAAAGAAGGCCGCCGAGGAAATATCCGCGGGGATATCGATTTCGCAGCCCTGCAGGCTGCCACCGCCCTCAAGGCTGATCACGCCCTGCTCATTGCGCTGCACGTCATAACCAAAGCCGCGCAGCATGCGCTCGGTGTGGTCGCGGGTCACCGCGGGCTCGGTCACCGAGGTGCGGCCCTGGGCATAGAGGCCCGCGAGCAATACGCAGGATTTTACCTGGGCGCTAGCCATGGGCAGATCGTAGTGGATGCCCGTCAGCGACTGGCCGCCGCTGATTCTCAGGGGCGGACGCTCCCCTTTACTACCCGCTATCGCAGCGCCCATTTGTGCCAGTGGCGTCATTACCCGGCCCATGGGCCGTGAACACAGGGAGGCGTCACCGGTCAATTCGGTATCGAAGGCCTGGCCGGCCAGCAGGCCCGACATCAGGCGAATCGAGGTGCCGGAGTTGCCGAGGTCCAGAGGGCCGGCGGGGGCCGACAGTCCGTGTAGCCCAACCCCGCGGATGACTACCTGGCCCTCGTCGGGGCGCTCGATGGCCACCCCCATGGCGCGGAAAGCCGCCAGCGTGGCGAGCGCGTCTTCACCCTCGAGAAAACCCCGCACCCGGGTCTCGCCCTCGGCCAGCGAGCCCAGCATAATGGAACGGTGTGAGATCGACTTGTCGCCGGGGACGCGGGCTTCACCAACGATGGTGCCGCCAGGATGAATACTGAATTCCACGGACTGCTCCCTAAGGCCTGTTCACACTGACTGAGTTAGCCCTGCTGCTTGATGAAATCTTCCCGCGCGCTGCGGGCGTCGGCAAAGGTGTTTTCGAGTTCGGCGCCGTTCCCGGCTGCTACGGCATCCCGCAACGCCTTGAGATGCTCACCGAAGTCGTCGATGGCCTGCACCAGCGGCTCGCGGTTGGCCAGCGCGATATCCCGCCACATCACCGGGTTGCTGGAGGCGATGCGGGTAAAGTCGCGAAAACCGCCGGCGGCAAAGCGGAAGATGTCGTCGCTCAACTCGCTGCGCGACAGGGCATCGACCAGTGCAAAGGCCAGGATATGCGGCAGGTGGCTGGTGGCGGCGAGAATGGCATCGTGCTGCGCCACCGGCATTTCCACCACCTCAGCGCCGGCGGATTCCCACAGCCGGCGGACCAGGGCCAGGGCATCGGCGTCGCCGTCTCCCAGCGGGGTAAGGATCACACGGTGGGACTCGAACAGCTCCGGCCGGGAGGCATCCACCCCGCTGCGCTCGGAGCCGGCGATGGGATGACCTGGAACAAAAGGCGCCACGCCGGAAATGGACAGGGTGTCATCTGCGAGGATGGCGGCGCGTGTTTGCCGGTAGGCCGCCACGAGGTTGCCCTTCACTGAGGCGACATCGGTCAGCACGGTCTCCGCCGGCAGCTTGATCAGCACCTCGCCCAGCACGTCCGCGGCCGCCAGCGTGGGCGTTGCGATCACCACCAGCTCGGCGCCGGACAGGGCGTGCTCCAGGCTTGCCTCAAAGCGGTCCACCACTCCCAGGTCGAGCGCCAGTTCCCCCACCCCACCGTCGCGGTCATAGCCAACTACCTCGTCAGCAAAGCCGCTGGCGCGCATGGCGCGGCACAGTGAACCCCCGATCAGGCCCAGGCCGAGCACGGCCACCTTGCCAGGCACGCTAAAGAACCGCCTTAGGGTAAGAGCCAAGCGGCTTGAGGAGGATCGAGTGCTCCTCGAGCCCGCTTATGATGCGTGCGATAGGCTCGTCCTGCAGGTGGCCCTCGAACTCGATGAAAAACACGTAGGCCCACTTCTCGGTTTTCGAGGGACGGGTGTCGATACGGGTAAGGCTGACGCCGGCGTCCCGGAACGGTTCCAGCAGTTCGAACAGCGCGCCGGGCTTGTTGCGGCTGGAGACGATGATGGAGGTCTTGTCCGCTCCGGAGGGCGGGATCTCGTCGCGACCGATCACCAGGAAGCGGGTAGTGTTGTGGGCGGAATCCTCGATGTTCTGGTGCAGCTTCTCAAGGCCGTACTGGTCGGCGGCCATATCGCCTGCGATGGCCACGGTGCCGGTCTGCACCGCCGCCAGCCGCGCGGCCTCGCCGTTGCTGGAGACAGCTAGAAGCTCGACGTCGGGCAGGTAGTGCTCCAGCCAGCCACGACACTGGGCCAGGGCCTGCTGGTGGGCGCAGACGCGCTGGATATCGTTAAAGCTGGTATGGGTGCCGGCCAGCAGATGGTGGTGAATATGCATTTCTACCTCGCCGCAGATCTTCAGGGGGGAATCCATGAAGTTGTCGAGGGTATGGCTGACCATGCCTTCGGTGGAATTCTCCACCGGCACCACGCCGTAGTTACAGTCCTCGGCTTCCACCTGATTGAATACCGAGTCGATAGTGCCCTGGGGAATGCTGACCACTGCGTGACCGAAGTGTTTGATGGTGGCGGCCTGGGTGAAGGTGCCCTCGGGGCCGAGATAGGCCACCTGTAGGGGGCGCTCCAGCGCCAGGCAGGCGGACATGATCTCGCGGAAGATAAAGGCAACCCGGTCACCGGAGAGCGGGCCGTCATTGCGCTCCTTGATGCGGTTGAGCACCTGCGCCTCGCGCTCAGGGCGGTAAAACACCGCGTCTTGCTCGGCTCTTTTTCCGCCGCCCTGGCCTTCGCCTGTGGGGCCCTTCTCCCGCGCCGCCTGGGCGTCGGCCATCTTGATATCGGCCACTTCCTGGGCGCAACGGGCGCGGCGGTTGATCAGTCCCTGGATCTCCCGGTCGATGCTGTCGATCTCATCGCGCACCTGCAGCAAACGCCGCGCCGTATCGGGGCTTTCTTGACCGGTGCTCGCCTGGTCGGGGTTGTCTTTGTCGGAACGCTCGTTCATGTCTGCTGCGCTGCCATGGCCGGATTGGGCTATTCGGAGGCTTAGCCGGCGTTGCGCGTCTCGAAGTCCCGCATGAAGTCGATCAACGCGTCCACCGCCACCTCAGGCACCGCATTGTAAATGCTGGCGCGCATGCCGCCCACACTGCGATGTCCCTTGAGATTGAGCAGCCCGGCCGCCTCGCTCTCCGCCAGGAAAGGCTTGTCCAGCGCAGGATCAGCGAGGGTAAACGGCACATTCATCAGGGAACGGCTCTGTCGCTCCACCGGGTTGGCGTAAAAGGAGCTGTCGTCGATGAAGGCGTAGAGCTTCTCCGCCTTGCGGCGGTTGAGGGATTCCATGGCGGACAGGCCACCCTGGGCCTTGAGCCACTGGAACACCAAACCGGCCAAATACAGCGCGAAGGTCGGCGGGGTGTTGTACATGGACTCGGCATCCGCCGCGACCTGCCAGTTGAGCATGGCCGGGCACAGCGGATGAGCGCGGCCCAGCAGGTCATCGCGTACGATCACCAGGGTCAGGCCGGCGGGGCCAATGTTCTTCTGGGCGCCGGCGTAAATCACGCCGTAGTCCGCCACCTGAATGGGACGGCTGAGGATGGTGGAAGACATGTCCACCACCAGCGGTGCGTCGGCTTCCGGCGTCCAGAAGAACTCCACGCCGCCGATCGTTTCGTTGGGTGTGTAGTGCAGATAGGCGGCACTGTCGCTTAGCTGCCAACCGTCCCGCGGCGGGATGGTAGAGAAGTTGCTGTCTTCGGCGGTCGCGGCCACGTTTACGTCCAGGTAGCGCTTGCCCTCGGCGATGGCTTTCTTGGACCACTGACCGGTATTCACGTAATCGGCGGTGGCCCCACCCTGGGTGAGGTTGAGGGGCACGGCGCCAAACTGCGTGCTGGCGCCACCCTGCAGGAACAGCACCTTGTAGTTGTCAGGCACTGCCAGCAGGTCGCGCAGGTCCTGCTCGGCGCGCTCATAGATGCCGACAATCTCCGGGCTGCGGTGACTCATCTCCATCACCGACAGGCCGGCCTCCTGCCAGTCCAGCAGCTCGTCCCTTGCCTGTTCCAGCACCGTCTCCGGCAGCGCTGCCGGGCCGGCACAGAAATTGTACTTACGCGCCATGTTTCACATCTCCAGGTTGGTCGCCGCAGCCCTTGCTGCACGTGGTGTTACAAGAAGGCTGGGCAACTTACAGGCTACACTCGCCGCCGGCTAGACCCGGCCGCGGATAGCGACTATCAATCATCGTAATACAACACCGCCTTGGCGGTAGGAATTGCCCGACCGCCGCAGCGGCGGCCGGTGGATCAGGATTCCCCGTCGTCAGACGCCGACGCTGCATCCTCGGCAGCTTCACCGGGTAGCTCGTCTTCTGCTTCCTCGATACGCTCGATGCCGACCAGCTGTTCACCGTCTTTGAGACGAATCACCCGCACCCCCTGGGTATTGCGGCCCTGCTCGGACACTTCATCAGCGCGGGTACGGACCAGCGTCCCCTGGTCGGAGATCAGCATCAGCTCGTTGCCCTCTAACACTTGCACCGCGCCCACCAGCTCGCCGTTGCGGTCGCTGCACTGGATGGCGATGACACCCTGGGTGCCACGGCCCTTGGTGGGGAACTCCGAGACATGGGTGCGCTTACCGTAGCCGTTCTGACTGACGGTCAGCACCCGGCCGCCCTCAGCGGGGATGATCAGCGAAATCATGCGCTGGCCGCCCTGCAACTTGATGCCGCGCACGCCGCGGGCAGTTCGGCCCATGGCGCGCACGTCGGATTCCTTGAAGCGCACCGCCTTGCCGGAGGTGGAGAACAGCATTACGTCCTGCTCGCCGTCGGTGATGGCGGTGCCCACCAGCACGTCGCCCTCTTCCAGCTCCAGGGCTCTTAGGCCGACGCTGCGCTGGCGGGAGAAATCGGTAAGCGCCGTCTTCTTCACCGTGCCATTGGCAGTGGCCATGAAGATGTAGTGGCCCTCGGTGTACTCCGCCACCGGCAGGATGGAAGTCACCCGCTCGCCCTCGTCCAGCGGCAGCAGGTTGATCATGGGCCGGCCGCGAGAACCCCGGCCTGCCACCGGGATCTGGTAGACCTTGAGCCAGTACACCTTGCCGACGTTGGTGAAGCAAAGGATGGTGTCGTGAGTGCTGGCGATCAGCAGGTGCTCCACGAAGTCCTCGTCTTTCACCGCCGTGGCGGACTTGCCCATGCCACCCCGGCGCTGGGCCTGGTAGTCAGTCAGCGGCTGGGTCTTGGCGTAGCCGCCGTGGGAGATGGTCACCACCCGGTCTTCCTCGGTGATCAGGTCTTCCACGGTCAGGTCGGCGGCGGAGTCGGTAATCTCGGTGCGACGCTCGTCGCCGTAGGCTTCGACGATGT
This sequence comes from Halieaceae bacterium, assembly GCA_028277365.1. Lineage (GTDB taxonomy): Bacteria > Pseudomonadota > Gammaproteobacteria > Pseudomonadales > Halieaceae > JANQIO01. The sequence continues at coordinate 26,742 of JANQGK010000301.1, forward strand.
CCTGCAGCTCTTCGCGGATCACCTGCTTGAGGCGGTCGGGATCGGAGAGAATCTCCAGGTAGTTCGCAATTTCCGCCAGCTTGTCCTGGTATTCCTGGATCAGTTTTTCCTGTTCCAGGCCGGTCAGGCGGTTGAGGCGCATGTCCAGGATTTCTTTGGCCTGGGCCGGAGAAAGGTAGTACTTGCCGTCGCGCAGGCCGTATCGGTCTTCGAGGCCGTCCGGGCGGCAGGCATCGCTGCCGGCTCGTTCCAGCATCGCGGTGACATCACCGGGCTCCCAGGGCTGGGCCACCAGTTTCTCGCGAGCCTCGGCGGCGTTGGTAGACGCCTTAATCAGCTCTATCACCGGATCGATATTGGCCAGTGCCACGGTCAGGCCTTCCAACACGTGGCCGCGCTCACGGGCTTTGCGCAGCAGGTAAACGGTGCGCCGGGTTACCACCTCGCGGCGGTGGCGGATAAACGCCTCGATGATTTCCTTGAGGTTCAGCACCTTGGGCTGGCCGTTCACCAGCGCCACCATGTTGATACCGAATACCTGCTGCAGTGCGGTCTGGGCGAACAGGTTGTTGAGCACCACGTCGCCCACCTCGCCGCGACGCAGCTCGATCACCACCCGCAGGCCGTCCTTGTCGGACTCGTCGCGCAGCTCGGTAATGCCCTCGATCTTCTTGTCCTTGACCAGTTCGGCGATCTTCTCGATCAGCCGCGCCTTGTTGACCTGGTAGGGCAGCTCGTGGATGAGAATAGTGTCACGGCCCTTCTTCTCGTCGGTGATGATCTCGGTGCGGGCGCGCACATAGATGCGACCGCGACCGCTGCGGTAGGCCTGTACGATACCGGCGCGGCCGTTGATGATGCCGGCGGTGGGGAAATCAGGTCCGGGGATGTGCTCCATCAGCTCATCGACGGTGAGCTCCGAGTTATCCAGCAGCGCCAGGCAGGCGCTCACCACCTCGGTAAGGTTGTGGGGCGGGATATTGGTGGCCATGCCCACGGCGATGCCGGAGGAGCCGTTGATCAGCAGGTTCGGGACTTTGGTAGGCAGTACTTCAGGAATCTGCTCGGTGCCGTCGTAGTTCGGCACGTAGTCAACAGTTTCTTTGTCGAGATCCGCCAGCAGGTCGTGGGCGATCTTCTGCATGCGGATTTCGGTGTAGCGCATGGCGGCCGCGCTATCGCCGTCGATGGAACCGAAGTTGCCCTGACCGTCGACCAGCATGTAGCGCAGGCTGAAGGGCTGGGCCATGCGCACGATGGTATCGTAGACCGCGGAATCACCATGGGGATGGTACTTACCGATCACGTCACCGACGATACGGGCCGACTTTTTGTAGGCCTTGTTGTAGTCGTTGTTGAGTTCGTTCATCGCGTAGAGCACGCGGCGGTGGACCGGCTTCAAGCCGTCTCGAACATCAGGCAGGGCCCGCCCCACGATGACGCTCATGGCGTAGTCCAGGTAGGACTGCTTGAGTTCGTCTTCGATGTTTACCGGCAGGATTTCCTTGGCTAGATCACCCATGTATTTGTTATTCCGAACCGCAATAAAGTAAACGACCGATTATACGGATAAAGCATTTTTGGCGCCATTTTTTTCCCGGATTGCGGGTATACTGGCGCCCCTGAAACACCGCCTCCACGAGAGACGGCCGCACTGACACCCAGGACCCCCGACACCCGCTCCATGACCCAAGCAGACACCCTCATCCACGCCGGCCACATTATCCCGGTGGTGCCCCGCGGCGCGGTGCTGGAAGACCACAGTATGGCGATCACCGACGGTCGCATCAGCGCCATCCTGCCGCGGGCCGAAGCGGCGGCCATCGAGGCCGCGACGGTACTCGAGCTGCCGGGGCACGCCCTGCTACCCGGCTTCATCAACAGCCATGGGCATGCGCCGATGACCCTGTTGCGCGGCATTGCCGACGACCTGCCGCTGATGCCGTGGCTGGAGCAGCACATCTGGCCTGCAGAGATGCAGCATGTGAGCGCCGAGTTCGTACGCGATGGCGCCGAGCTCGCCATCGCGGAAATGCTGCGAGCCGGCACCACCTGCTTCTCTGACATGTATTTTTTCCCCAACGTAGTAGCCGAGACTGCCCAGCAGGCGGGTGTGCGCTGCCAGATCTGCTTCCCTATTTTTGACTTTCCCAGCGCCTGGGGTGCGGACAGTAACGACTACATCAGCAAGGGCCTGGCCCTGCGGGACGACCTCAAGCACAGCGAGCTTGTACAGGTGGTATTCGGCCCCCACTCCCCCTACACGGTGAACGAGGCGGCACTGGGTAAGATAGGTATGCTGGCGGCGGAGCTGGACCTGCCCATTCATATCCACCTGCACGAAACCCAGCATGAGGTGGACGACAGCGTGACCGCCCACGGCCAGCGCCCGCTGGCGCGCATCAACGCGCTCGGCCTGCTGGGGCCGCGCACCCAGTGCGTGCACATGACCGCGTTGGAGGACGAGGAGATCGCCCTGCTGGCCGAAGTCGGCGCCCACGTC
>JANQGK010000047.1 GCA_028277365.1 Halieaceae bacterium
GGCCTACATCCGAGTGCGGCTCTATGGCGGCAATGCCCTCGTCAGCTTCGAGCCGCTCGTCGAATCGCCGTCGAAAATCTCGCAGGCGAGTCGGCTTGACCCCGCGGACCAGGTCGCCGTCGGCAGCGCCTTTGCGGATGGCCCGCCAAAACGCGGCCGGGTCGATCCGCGGGGCGCCTAACTCGGCGCAGACCGCAGTGTAGGCCGCCCAGTAGGCCGGCTGCACGTCGAGAACGACGCCGTCACATTCGAGAATGAATTTCATCGGAGACCGTCATACTCCAGCCCGCTGCGGCGCACAAGCCTCCTGCAGTCGGGCGACGCCCGTAAGTACGGAGCGCTCGCGCCGTCTGCTCCACACGAGCTGGCCCGGCTGGCAGCCGGTTATTCGCTGTCGGTCTCCGGCTCGTCGGCAGGTGCTTCGTCCTCAGCCGGAGCCTGTTCCTCAGCCGGCGGTGGCTCGATCAGTTCTCCGCGCTGCAGTTTCTGTATCACCTCGGGCAGGTCGAAGCGGTCGGCTGGCAGGTCGATATTGTGCTCGATGCTGTCGATGACGAAGGTGGAGGCCTGGAACCCGTACACCGTCTTTCGACTGTGCGGCAGCAGGACGCCGTCTACCTCTCTGTAGTCGGCAGGGTAGATCTGGATCGGCGTAGTGCCGGACTCGATAATGATGTGCGTACCAAGCTTGACCAGGTGGCCGGTCTCTTTGTCGAAGAAGTGACGCTCCGGGCGGCCCTGGTGGGGCGTCATGACGAGCTTGTAGCAGGTCTTCTCCTTGACGGTCTCCATGCCCACGCACTCGGCCTTCTTGAAATACTCTCGCCAATGAACCATGTCGTCGAACAGCGTGGTGCGCAGCTTGAAGATGCGCTGCTCACCTTCCTCGATGCGCGGCCCCGCCTGCGGGTGGATACGCCACACCACGTCACCATCGGAGCCTTCCTCCAGCTTGCCGAACTGCTCCGCCTGCAGCAGCAGGTACTGTTTGTTCGGCGTCGCCTGGTAGATGTCCACCGAGATCTCGCCCGGGAAGCCAGGTATCTCCAGCTTGCCTTTCGACAGCCGGTTGTGCAGTTTGTCGAAGGCGGAAGGCCCGCCGCAGACTTCGATGAACCTGTCAAGCACGGCCGCGGCGTCAGGCAGTTTCTCGTCTGCCATTGCCGGTACGGCCGGGGCGGCGACACAACTCAGCAGGAATGCAAACAGGAACAGGCGGACCAGCGTGAACGACTGGCAACGGACGGAGCGGAAACGGATGCATCGAGTCATAGCTTGTCACCTCCATCAAGACCGGTCGCGCCCGGCCGCCGGGCCGGACGTCGGCGCGGGAGCGTACTGTTGACCTGGCGCAGGTTACACCATTGACCCGGTCGATGGAACTGCTGCCGGCGCGGCGCCGATGCCGCCAGACAACAACATACAAACCCGGAGGCGCGAATCGAAGGCGCAGGTACACCTGGGAGTCAGGCGATCGTCGTCGCGCATCCGATCCGCGTCGCCAGGGATGAAACCGTCCAGGACTCGAACGCAGGCATGCCGAACCAGAAACCTGAGCATGCTTACCACGCGAAGGCACCGCGTTTCGGAGCCCAGCAATCAGAACAGCGGCTCGTCGTTGACGGACCAACCCGTCAGCCGCGTCATGTCATCGGGCTGCCAGGAGCGGTAGGTGGCGGCGTGGGTGTCCAGGAACAGCACGTTGTGCGCCTTGCCGTGAGGTGGCTCGGCGGTGTAGGGGGGCTCGTCCGGAGTCTGCTGCCACATGAAGCCCGGCGGGTTGGGCCGCACGCGCCCCACCCAGTCATGACTGGCGGTACCGGTGAACTGATCCGACATGTCCGCCTCGTCCCTATCCACTTGAGTGCCCCAGACGCGGGCCAATGACTCGGCCCGCACGTCGTAGAGGGCCACCACTCGCCCGGGACGCGCCGCCTGATTCATCTGCATCGGCGGTACATACATGCCTGTCAGCGGGTCTTCCTCTTCCCCTTCTTCGCCGTCCGGTGACGGGTGACGATAGCCGAAGGGCACGGCGTTCAGGGCGTAGCTGATCGAGTCACGCGGTCGAGCGTCCGGGCAGACCAATACCCGGGGGAATTCCTCCGCCCTGGGCATCACGCCGGAACTGACCATCAGCTTGTACAGCACGCCGCGTTCCTCACCCCATTTGACGGAGCCGCCCCAAATCTGCGGCAGATAGTCGCGGTTGCGATTGGCGTATATTTGCATGGCTACGCCGAGTTGTGACTCCTGGGACAGGCATACGACGGTCCGGGCCTGCCGCCTGGCACTGGCCAGACTGGGTGTCAGGATGGCGATAAGCAGGGCGATGATGCTGATGACAACCAGCAACTCGACCAGGGTGAAGGCTCGGGCTCGGCGTGGATGGTGACTCATGAGCGCTGTTCTCAGCCGGGCGCTACTGGCGGGTCGGTCAAACGTCACCCGGCGAGAGGGCGGTCGAAGGTTCTCGCCGGAGCGACAGTGGCCACCAGGTACGCGGATCTTCCGCACCACTATATACACTTTAGGACGGCTGAATGGTGAATGCTACCGGCGTGCAATTCAATCCTGCCCTTGCTCTCAGGCCCGCACCCCCCGAGGCGACACGCGGCGCGCCTGCTGTGCCGGCGGCCAGATTCAATCGGCAGAAATGACGCGGGCGTCGGTCCGGCTGATACTGACCTGACCGACGCCCGTGACAGGACTGGATAAAGCCCGCTGGTTCTTCAATCCGCGGCGCTACTCGCAGGGTACCAAAGCGGTTGGCGTATGCTGAGCGTGGCAGAACCAGCCGACCTGCTCGGCGGTGCCGGCGGTGAACAGCGGAACCGGCTCCGCGTCGGGCGGCGGGAAATAGTCGCTGTTCAGTGGCGGCAGTGCCGTGATGGTGCCGGCGTCGAGACGGAACGGGGTGGTGCCGGTGTCCAGGGTCATACCCATCCCGGTTATTTCCACCTCGATGAAGACGTCGAAGAAGCTCTGCCCGCTTTCGAACTCGCCATCCTCCGACGCCGTCACGTTGGTGATCTGCCCCGGCGACTCCACGTCGCTTCGCTCGCGGATGACGATCTGTCCGAAAACAGCACCGGCGTCAGCAGCCAGCTCGAGCTGCACTAATTCAGTCTCGATATCCTGGCCGGTGGCGTAGGGTGCCGGGTCGAGTTCGACTATCGAGGAGTCAAAACCCGCCGAGGCC
>JANQGK010000307.1 GCA_028277365.1 Halieaceae bacterium
TGATGAAACTGGCCCAGTTCAACTCCTCCAGCGTGGAGGGTTTCTGGGAAGAGGCGGAGCGACTGCGGGACGTGTTCAAGTTTGAGTTCTTCTACACACCCACTGCCGAGTTCCGCGACGATGTGCGCGCCGACCTCGCCCACTACAGCGCCGACTGGGAAGAGCGTCTGGCCACTGAGGCCGGCTTTGCCCAGCGGGTGATGGCGGAGTACTACCCGCTGGTTTCCCACTCCACCTTGCTGCATTTTGTAGACGCCTACCGGGTGGTGGCTGACGTGCTGGCCCTGCAGCCGGATGACGCGGAGCTTGAGGAGAAGGACTGCGTGAACAAGGCACTGGCCTATGGCCGCCAGGCTTACCTGCAGCGTCGCATCAGCTCCGAGGCTTCCATCGGCAAGCTGCTGTTCCAGAACGCCTGGAAGCTGATGAGCAATCGCGGCCTCACTGAGGCTGGCGACGCCGGTACCGGCCAGCGCCGCCGGGAGGCAAGCCAGGATCTGCGGGAGCTGTCCCATCGCATCGATATCGTGCGCACGGTCGCGCTGCCGAGGTAAACCATGCAACAGCTCAGCCCACAGGATGCCCAGTTCCTGTACATGGAGTCGGACGACAACCTGACCCATGTCACCAGCATCAATATCTTTGACCCCTCCACGGTTCCCGGTGGCAAAGTGGTGCGCTTCAAGGAGATCATCGCCCACGTGGAGGAGCGGCTGATAGCCAACCCAATGCTGCGTCGCAAACTGGTGCGGGTGCCGCTGGAGTTGGATTATCCCTACTGGGCGGACGACGAATTTTTCGACCTCGAATACCACATACGCCACGGCCGGCTGCCGCAGCCCGGTGACTGGCGCCAGTTCTGCATTCACATGGCCCGCTATCACTCGCGGCCGCTGGATATGAACAAGCCGCTCTGGGAACTGTACGTGCTGGAGGGGCTGGACGATATCGAGGGCTTGCCTCCAGGCTGCTACGCGGTCGCCATCAAGGTGCACCACGCGGCGGTGGACGGCGCTTCACTGGTGCGTTTCCTGCTGTCGCTGGTTGATATCGACAACCAGGGCACGCCGGTCGCACCCATGGATTATGCGGAGGTGGAGGAGAGCCCGCGGCCCAGCCTGCGCGATATGGCGCGGCGGGCGGCCGCCAACAACCTGCGCTCGCCGGTGCGTATTGCCGATGCCATCCTGCGCAATTCGCCGGGGCTGGTGGAAACCGCGCGGGATACCCTGACGCGCCGCAGCAGCAAGCAGACCGTGCCGATGACGCGCTTCAACGGCAAGGTGTCGCCACACAAGATGTTCGACGCCTGTGACGTCCCGCTCGAAGACCTCAAGAAGATTCGCATGCTTGCGCCGGGCTCCACCATCAACGACGTAGTGCTGGCCGTTTGCGCCGGCGCGCTGCGGGAGTATCTCAGCCACCACGGCGAGCTGCCGGACGACCCGCTGGTGGCCTGGGTACCGATCAATGCCCGGCCCGGTGGGGCGGGGGACCAGAGCGACCCGGGCAACAACATCACTGCCATGACCACCTCGCTGCACACCGACGAGCCTGACCCGGTGAAACGGCTGGGCGAGATACACGCCTCGACCCAGCGCAGCAAGGAAGCCAAGTCGGGGGTGTCGGCGCGCCTGCTCACCGACATCACTCAGCACGTGCCCGCCGCCACGCAGGTGCTCGCCAGCCGGCTAATTTTGCAGCTCAGCCGGTCGGTGCGGGTCTGCAACCTGTTTATCTCCAACGTGCCGGGGCCGCAGTTCCCGGTGTACATGAACGGCGCCCAGCAGGTGGGCAGCTACGGCCTGGCGCCTTTGGCCGATGGCATGGGCCTGTTTATCGGTACGCCCAGCTACAACGGCCGCATGAGTTTCAATGTCATTTCCAGCCGCGAGCTGATGCCCGATATCCGCTTCTTTGCCGAGTGCATTGTGCGTTCCCTGCAGGCCCTATTGGTGGCGGCTGTCGAGCAGCAGCGCAAGGCGGGTGGCGCGACTGGCAGGGCGGCCGCAAAGACATCAAAAGCGAAAGCCCCCGGCAAGGCAGGCGCGAAAGCAAAAGCCAAATCGAAAGCCAAAACCAAAAGCAAAACAACGGCTAAGTCGACGAGCAAGGCGCAGACGAAAAGCGCTGCCACCCGCAAGGCTGCATCGAAAGGGAAGGCGGCCCGCAAACGCCAGGTGAAACCCAAAGGGGCGGGTTAAAAGCGCTGAGTACCCAACAAGAGATAACAGCAAGTAACGAGGAACAAGCATGCAGCTTAACGTAGGCCTGCTGGGCGGCGGCTCCTGGGGCACCACGGTGGCCTCATTGGTGGCGCGCAATACCGGGGTCAAGCTCTGGGCCCGCGACGCCGACACGGTGGCGCAGATCAACCGCGAGCATCGCAATGAGAAGTACCTGCCGGGGGCGAAGCTGCCCGATGCCCTGACCGCAACCACCGATATTGCTGACGCGGTGAGTATTGCCGATGTGCTGATCATGGGCATTCCCTCGCAGGGCTTTCGCTCGGTGTTGGAGCAGGTGAAACCTCACCTGCGCGCCTGGGTGCCGGTCATCAGCCTTACCAAAGGCCTGGAACTCGACACCCGCAAGCGCATGACAGAAATCATCAAGGAAGTTTTGCCGGGCCACCCGGTGGGCGTACTCACGGGCCCCAACCTGGCCCGGGAGATCATGGCAGGCCAGGCGGCGGCCGGCGTGATAGCCATGGAAGATGAAATCATCGTCCAGGAACTGCAGGAGCTATTCCGTTCCGGCCTGTTCCGGGTGTACACCAACGACGATGTGATCGGCTGTGAGCTGGGTGGGGTGCTGAAGAACATCATCGCCATCGCGGTCGGCATGGGTGATGGGCAGGGCGCCGGCGACAATACCCGTTCCGCACTGATTACCCGTGGCCTGGCCGAGGTGACCCGCCTGGGGGTGGCCATGGGTGGCTGTGCCGAAACCTTCGCGGGCCTGGCCGGCATGGGTGACATGATAGCCACCTGTACCAGTCCGCAGAGCCGGAACCGCCATGTCGGCGTGGAGCTGGGTAAGGGCCGGCATATCGACGAGATTATCGAGGGAATGGTGATGGTGGCTGAAGGCGTCAAGAGTGCACCGGCCGTTATGGCTCTCGCCGAGGAGCACGGTATCAGCATGCCAATCGCCAGCGACGTGTTCCGGGTAGTCTCCGGCGAGTCCACGGCCCGCCAGGCCTTCCGCGGCTTGCTGCGCGTCATTCCCGGCGCAGAATCGGAGCCGGGTTGATGCAGCATCGCGAATCGACTTTCACCGGCGCCGCCGGCGCGCAGATTCACTTCCAGCAATGGTCGCCTGAACAGTCTCCGCGGGCGCTGATTGTGCTGGTGCACGGCGCCGCTGAGCACAGCGGGCGTTACCGGCGTTTCGCCGAGCACTTTGCCAACCTGGGCTACGCCACTGCGGCGTTGGACCATATCGGTCACGGTCGCTCCGAAGGCCAGCGCGGCTACGTGCGCAATTTCGGTGACTACGTGGAAACCCTCGACCGTTTCGTGCAGTTGCTGAAGACGGAGTTTGCCGATGTGCCGCGCGTCCTGCTGGGTCACAGCATGGGCGGCCTGATCGCGAGCTGCTACCTGATCCAGAACCAGGACGATTTCGTCGGCTGCGTACTGTCCGGCCCGGCGATCAAGACCGAACTGGAGCCGCCGATCTGGCAACGGCTGCTGATCCAGTTCTTTTCGATGGTCGCGCCGCGCATGGGCGTGTTGCAGCTCGATGCCAATGGCGTCAGCCGCGACCCCCTGGAGGTGCGCCAGTACCTGGACGACCCGCTGGTCTACGGCGGCAAGCTCACCGCCCGTAAAGTGTCGCAACTGTTTGCAGCGATGCAGTGGATACAGCAACAGGCCGGCGACATCCGCCTGCCGCTGCTATTGATGCACGGGGAGGCGGATACGCTGACGTCACCCTCCGGTTCCCGCTTCCTCTACGAACAGGTGAGCTCCGGGGACAAGACGCTGAAGCTTTACCCGGGGCTCTACCACGAGATTTTCAACGAGCCCGAGCGCCTCGAGGTGTTCGATGACCTGCAGGGCTGGCTGGACCAGCGGCTGGAGCGCCGCCACAGCGAGGAAACCATCGATCAGAATTACATACTCTACGGCGGCGAGTTGTCCTACTACACCGGCAAGGCACGCGCCTATCTGCGCTTCAAGCAGCTGCCTTTCGACGAGCGTATCGCCAGCCGAGAGGTGTACAAGGACATCATTCTGCCGAGGGTCGGGGCGCCTATTATCCCCGTGCTGGCGTCCCCGGGTGGTGAGCTGGTGCAGGACACCACGGAGATTATTGATTTCCTGGAGGCGCGACACCCGCAGCCTTCGGTCTACCCGGAGGGGCCGCGGCAGAAGCTGGTGGCCTTGATGCTGGAGCACTATGGTGACGAGTGGCTGGTGATTCCTGCCATGCATTACCGCTGGTCCTACCTCGACCAGCAGCGCGACTTTGTCCTCGGGGAGTTCGGCGCAATGAGCGCTCCGGAAGCCAGCCGCGACGAGCAGATCGCCCTCGGGGAGAAAACCTCGGCACCGTTCCGCGGCAGCATCCCGATGTTGGGTGTGAACGAGGACACGGTGGCCGCGATTGAGCTGGAGTGGCACACCCTGATGGCGCAGCTCGACGCGCATTTTGCAGAGCACCCGTTCCTGCTGGGCTCGCGCCCCAGCATCGGTGACTTCGGTCTGATGGGGCCGCTGTACGCCCACCTTGGGCGGGACCCGGTGCCGCGGGCTCTGATGGAGGAGAAGGCCCCTCGGGTCTACGACTGGGTGTGCCGTATGAATGCGCCGACTGCGAGTCCCGGCGAGTTCCTGCCTGACGACGAAGTGCCTGAAACCCTGCTGCCGATTCTCGAGACCCTGTGCCGGGACTTCCTACCGGATGTGCTCGATGTAGTGGCGCAGAACGCGGCGTTCATCGCCTCCAAACCCGGCGAGAAGATACCGCGCTACCTGGGCATGCACCGCTTCAGGACCGGTGATGCCGAGAGCGAGCGGGTGGTGCACAGCTATTCACAGTGGATGTTCCAGCGCGTCCACGATCACTACCAGGGCCTGACCGGGGGCGATCGCGACGCCGCCGACGCTCTGTTGGCTCGCGTTGGTGGCCTGGAGGCCGTGCAGGCACCCCTGCCGCGGCGGGTCCGGCGCCAGCCCGGCCAGCTCGAGCTGGTGGAAGAGTCCGCTGCCACTGAATAAGGAATCCAATGATGAACAGTTACCATGAAATCCAGGTTCGCCGTGACAATATTCTCGAGACTCGCGAGCTTGAACTCGCTCGGCCGGAGCTGGCCGAGGGCCAGGTGCGGATAGCCATCGACAAGTTCGCCCTGACCGCCAACAACGTTACCTACGCGGTGGCCGGCGATATGATCGGCTACTGGAATTTCTACCCGCGTGAAGACGGCTGGGGCATCGTGCCGGTCTGGGGAATTGGGGAGGTGGTGGAATCGGCGCACCCCGAGCTGCAGGTGGGGGAGCGCCTCTATGGCTTCTATCCGATGGCCAGCGAAGTGGTGCTGGTTTTCGACCAGGTGCAGGCCGACACGCTGATGGAAGCGAGCCCCCATCGTCAGGAGTTGCCGGGCACCTACAACGCCTACCGGAGAACCGCGGCAGACCCCGAGTTCCTGCAGCAGATGGAGGAAGAGCGCTGCCTGTTCTTCCCGCTATTTGCCACCGCTTACCTGCTCTATGACTTCCTGCTGGACAACGAGCTCTTCGGCGCCGGTCAGGTGCTGATCGGTAGCGCTTCTTCGAAAACGGCCTTTGGCATGGCGAAGCTTCTGCACGGTGACGATACGGTGAGCGCACGCCTGGTGGGCCTGACCTCGCCCGGTAACAAGGCGTTCGTGGAATCTCTCGGCTGCTACGACAGCGTGATCTGCTACGGCGAGGAAGCCGACCTCGATACCACACTGC
>JANQGK010000079.1 GCA_028277365.1 Halieaceae bacterium
CGTACGCAACAAGCCAGTTTGCCTGGCGACCATAGAGCATTGGAACCACCTGACCCCATCCCGAACTCAGTAGTGAAACGATGCATCGCCGATGGTAGAGGGGGGCTTCCCCATGTGAGAGTAGGTCATCGCCAGGCTTCCAACCCCAACGCCCCAGCCGACAACGGTTGGGGCGTTTTACTTTAGGGCTATCTGGTGCTTTTGCGGTAGTGCTAGCTGCGATTTTCTCAGTCGCCTGGGGAAATTTCTGTCGGCTATACTGCAAATAACAAGTCCGGTTTTATAGGTTTGTTCATGCGAGTTTTGTTGTTTTTTGCAATAGGGTGCTGGTCGACATTCGCCTTGTCGGCGGATTTGGAGGTGTATAGCGCGACACGAGGCAGCTACAGCCTGGAAATCACCGGTAAAATTCGCCCGGGCGACGCTGATCGATTGGTGCAGATTTTCCTTGGCAAGAAAAGGTTTCCCTCCATGACACGCGTTGGGACAAGTGGCGGAAGCCTCCCGGAAGCAATGCGTATAGGTGAACTTTTTAGATTCGGGCATTTGTCCGTCATGGCCTCAGAGTCTTGCGATCTTGCCTGTTTTACAGCCTTTGTCGGCGGCATCAGTCGGGCAATCAGCACCGACCTGATGCTGGCAACAGCAACGGAGCATCATGACGAACTGATCAGCTACTACGGTGAGATGGGCTTGCCGGAAGATCTCGTTACCAAGCTGGTGTCAGAAGATCAGCCGGTAGCCTTGTCACTTGGGAGCTTCGACGAGTTGGTAGGTGAGAGCCCGGTGGTATTTGAGGAAGCCCTGGCCGAGCAATGTGGTGTGCAGACCGATACGGAGAAGTATGATTTTCGCAGCTTGCAGGCTTCCCGGTTCGTGGAATCGCTGAAGTCCATGCAGGCCCGCACCGGTCGAGAAGAGGAACTGGCACCGCTAATAGCCAAATACGAGGCGGTTTCACGGCACGCCAGTAAATTCAGCGACGAGTATCGGCAGAATCTCTATTTGCAATGGCGGGGAATCAGTGACTGCCGCAAACGTGTGCTCAAACAGGCGCAGCAAAGTGCGTTTAAACAGGTGGTCGCGCAATCTTGAATGCCTGCCGAATCAGTTGGCAGCGGCTGCGGACGTGCAACTAGTGCAGGAGGCGCTATGATGCGAAGCTTATTGGCGGCGGTGTTGTTTGGTGTTGCAGGTACCGCGGAGTCTGTTGTTAACCTTGACTCACCTACGCCTGATGCTCCTCGTTACGCCAGGGAAACCCTGGATTCCAGACTAACAACCGCAGACAACCTTGACGGCAGCCTGCTCTACAACGTGGTCGACTCTGGAACCAACAACGACGTGCAGACTGTGTTGGGGGTTGGCGTGCCTGCAGGTGGCAGGGTCTTCCTGCGCTTTCAGCTTGACGGCGGCGTATTAGCTAACGGAAACAACATACGCCTGACGGTGAATGGCTCCGATGCGGGTATTCTTTTGTCCGCGGGTGGCGGCATCAGTGATAACTATGTGGTGTACATTGTCGATGCTCCCGCTGGTTTCGCTGACAGCGCCACTGTTTTGCTGGAGCTGGATGCGCTGGGCATTTCTTCAAGCGGTCCGGTGTCGTTCTCCTACTCGGTGTACGAGACGCTGACGGCGGCAATCTTTGAGCAGATCAGCCTGTACTCAAACACACTTGCCACCTATATCACCACCGTCGAAGGTGCCTCTCCCGACATCGAGTTCCGAGAGAACACTGCTGATGTTGCGGCAGGGTTTACGGCCTTTACCAGTGCCAGCGTAGGCCGTACCCGCGCCAACATCGGCACGCTCGATTTTGCGGAAAACAGCGCCAGCAGATCAGCTGCGACAGGCAATACTGTGATCCTTACACAAGTCGTAAACGAAGCCGCTTCCGAGGTCGTACTTGAGGGGGACTTCAGCTTTGGGTCCTGGTACCTGGATGACAATGAAGACTGCACCAGCCCCGACTTTGATCTTAACGCCGCAATCCAGAGTGGTGACGGGACTTCGCTGACGACCGGCATTGAAAGCTTTGGCAGCAAAGGCTTTATTCATCTGTGTGTGGAAGTGGATGAAGAAGGGCCAGAAATTCAGCCGGATGAGTACAGGGCGTTCTCTGCGCCAGTCCCTGCAAACGTCTTTGCGCTGTTTGACCCGGTACGCGTAGATGGTTCTCTAGGGCTGATCAATCGCAATGGAACGGAAGTGAAGATCCCCTCACTCACCACCTTCAGCGAATATCAGCAGCGTCTGACGCTGGTCAACTATCGCGACGTGGCAGTCCCTTACTCGATCAGCTTTATTACTGAAGAAGGAGTTACTGCTACTGCGCTTGAGCAGGCAGAGGGCGTGATTGGGCCGCAGGAGAAACTCGTATTGAATACGGGAGACATTGTGTCTCTGGAGGGCGGGACACGCTGCGCCGCGACGCTGCAGGCGCGCAGCCAGCAAGGCACCCTGGGACTGTCCACCACTCAGGTCAACATTGCGGACGGCAGCACGGATACTGTGGTCTACCAGTAAGCGAGTAACAGCTCGCCAGTTATCCCCGGCGAGTAATGCGGGCCGCCGTTAACTCTCGCGGGTGGGCTGCGCGCCGATAATCCCCTCGGACCTCGCCGAGCTGCTGGTATTGCCTTCCTCCCAGGCCAGAACTCGGTTGCGGCCCGACTCCTTGGCGCGATAGAGCGCCTTGTCGGCGTTGTTCACCAGTTCTTCCTTGTCGGCCAGCTTGCTGCTCCAGACGCTGAGGCCGAAGCTGCAGGTGACCTTGATGGTGCTGGCGAAGGTGCACGAATCCCCATCCATCACCGCCAGCCTGATGCGCTCGGCGATGTCCCGTGCATCCTCCAGGTCCAGGTCATCGAGCACCAGGCAGAATTCCTCGCCGCCGTAACGGGCCAGCAGGTCGATTGGCCGGATCTTGGCCTGGATAGTATCGGCAACAAACTTGATGACATTGTCGCCCACTGCATGGCCGTAGTTGTCGTTAATGCGCTTGAAATGGTCGATGTCCACCATCATGCACACCAGGTTATGGTTGTGTTTGCGTGCTAACCCAATGCGGTCGTCGAGGGACTCGTTAAAGGCGCGACGATTTAGGCAGCCGGTCATCGGATCACGGGTCGCAAGGAATTCCAGTTCCTTGGATTTCTGGTCTACCGCCGCCTTGGATTTCTGGAGGTCGATGAGGGTTTCGTTGAGCTGGGCGTTCTTCTCCTGCAGTTCGGTCAGGTCATCAAAGGTGGCAATAACGCCACGTACACTGTGCTTGTCGTCGTGGATCGGCGTGCAGTTGACGGCAAAAGCGCGCCGGGTACTGGTGCCGTGAGTGATCGCGATACAGGCATCGGTCTGTTTCTCGCCGGTTGTCAGCACCCGCATCCAGGGCAGGTCGTCCTTGGGAATCAGCTGCCTGTTTTCACCGTCGCTGTTGATCCAGTTCAGGCTTGAGGCCTTCTTGCCGAGCAGGTTGGCGCCGGTAATCGATACGCTGCGCGTGAACGCGTTATTGGCGAGCATGATGTCGCCTTGTTCATCGAGAATGAGGATGCCCTCTGCCAGGGTGTCGAAGGCGGCCTTGACGCGGCCGGGAATGACTCGGCTGGGGTCCAGCTCCGGCAGCACCCATTTTAGGAAGACCGGGAACAGCAGCATTCCCAGGGCGAGCACGAATGCCACCAGCGCCAGGACGGTGTTGTTGGCAAAGCCCGGCAGCCAGGACGCGCTGGTCGGCGTAAACCGCACTTCCACAGAGCCCCACTGCCGGTCGCCCCAGAAAACTGGAACGATGACCTTGTCTCGGGCTGTGCCCTCTACTTCGTTATCACCAGAGCCAGGCTCACTACCGCTGCTATCAGAGCGGAAGCGTGCGGCGAGCACGTCCGGGTTCCTGGACACCACAGCCTCCAGGGTGGTCCCGATGTGGTGTGAATCACCGCTGGCGGCCAAGGAGGAAAGCTGCACCGCAAGGGATTCACTGAACTTGCGGCGGCTCTCGAACTGTGCCTCGGTGGCATCGGGCACCAGTCCCAGCCAGCCCCCCATCAGCAGCATGCTCACGGTCAGTGTAAGCAGCCCGACGCTGACGCGGAAGATCGGGTTGAGCAGGAGCTTTTTCACTTATGCCCGCTCCTGCCCGGCAAACACAGACTCGGCTTTGCGCGTGTACCAAGGGATACCAGGTGAATGGCATCGACGTCACTGTAGTTCCGCAGGGCCTGGGAAACCTGCCAGACACCGTCGCTGCGGGGTTTTTCCTGCACCACCGGCTGGGTGGGGGCGGGCTCGGGATTGTCGTCGAGCAGGAATTTGGTCGGGGTTTGTTGCTGCAGGCCGCCTGGAGCGGGCACAAAGACGCCCTCCGCATCTGCTGACTGCAGCACGCGGGGCTCAAGCGCCTCGACCAGCAGGGCTGTTCGATTCGCACGTTTGTCATCCGTTAGCCAACGGTTCCACCACTTCAACTTCTACTCCCCAGGTGTGAGAGCGCCTATCACAAACGCCCCTAACCCCTTGTACAGCCTAGTAATTATGGGGGTCAGGCAGTATTCACGCCGACGCGTGAATACGTGTTGGGAACCAGTTCACGCACAAAATACGGAATCTGTGACGCCGTTTTTGAAGTTGGTGTTGTGCCATCCGGACTCTTCCTGAACCGATATGACACTTGCCTTCCCATCTTGCCGAGATTTGCTGCCGACTGCAACTATCATGCGGCGGTCAGGCCCTGTGATGAGCCTTGCCTCAAGGCCGGTCAGTGGGCAACGGATGCTTGCCTCGTCATAATCAGGTTTCCCGCCCAAGAGGAGAGAAATTTGGACGCGCTGGACACCATCAAGTCCGAACTGTCGCCCCGGCTGGATGCACTGGCTGAGCATTTCAAGAACATAGAGGACCCCAGGGCGGCGGCGTTTTTTACCGGCATCGCCGTCTCGCTGTCTGCCGTCGAACAGGAGGCGGACCTGCTGGAGGTGTTTTTCGCCCTATCCACCACCGCCTTTCAGGGCTTCAGTTTCGACCCGGTGGCCGCCACCGGGGTCGACGAGGTATTGGCCTATGCTGAGCAGGTGTCCCAGGCCTTCACGGCTGACACTGGCTCAGCCCACTAAAGGGCGCGCTGGCTGAACCCTTAGGATAGCCACCAGTCAAACTGCCATGGAACGCATTCCCGCCATCGCCCTGGTTGCCTGCCTGCTGTTGACGGCGTCCGCCTGGTTCGCGACCCGGCCACCGGGCGCGGTGCCCGCTGGTGAGGACCGCCTGAAGCTGCTGGCTGCGGAGGTGGCGGCACTCAGGGCCGAGCGGCAGGCGCTGCAGGAACGCCTGGCGCAGTTGGAAGGAGCCATTGTGGCCGTGGCCAGCGCCCAACCGGCGCCTTCGAGCAGCCCCGGCGAAGTGATGGAGGTAGAGCGAGCAGCCGCGGAAGATGTTGGCGAACCCCGGGAGCAAGCCGCGGCAGTGCCCGCCAACCTGAGGCGCATCGAGGACGCGGGTCTGACGGACGAGGAGTACGCCAGCATGCAGCAGCAGGCCCAGGCGTTTTACCTCGAGAACTTCGAACAGGAGTGGCAAGCGCGCCGGGAGGCTTTCCTGGGCAGTCCGCCGGTGCCGGACTCCAGCGATCGCCTGCGCAGCGAGCTCGGCGACGACGCTTACGACCGTTATCTCTATGCCAGCGGCAGGCCTAACCGGGTGCGGGTGCGCCGCGTGATGCCGGGTTCTGCCGCTGCGGCGGCCGGCATCAGCGAGGGGGATATACTCCTGTCCTACGACGGTGAGCGTCTGTTCCGCTTCAATGACCTGCGTGCCGCCAGCTATCGGGGCGAGCCGGGGGCCAGCGTGCTGATGGAAGTTCGACGGGAAGACGGTACCGTGGCGCAGATGGTCATCACCCGCGGCCCGATGGGCATTTCCGGGTATGGCGGCTGGCGCGAGACACCGGGCAGCTAGTCGGGCACGCCGCTCGAGATCAAACGAGAATCTTGGGGGGCCGCTTCCCGTTGCCGCCCTGGGTGGGTACAGGCTCGTTGCCGACGGTGGCGGGCTCCGCTTCCACCGGTGATTCCTTGATGTCAAAGCCGCCGTCGTCGGTGGCATTGGCCCAGGGGTCTGTGGTTTGTTCGGGGGCGTTTGCGGCCTGCGGCTCTTCACGGCGCATGGCAGGTGGGGAGTCCTGGTCGAGCTCGCCGGACTCCTTGAGAATGGCGAAATGTCCGTCGCTGTGCTCCAGCACTACCTCAACCGGCTTGAATTTAGGCCGGCGGATAATGTGCAGATGCCACCCGAAGGTTTCCAGCTTCTTCAGTCCTTCCCGCTGTTCCGCTGTCATTAGCGTTTCGTGATTCGGCGGAATCGGCGGTTCACCACGGCGCTTGTTCACCATAGTAGTGACCCCTCTCTGGGGGCTGATGTCCCTAGTCAACCCGAGTCTACGTCAATGCCAACCCGGTTTTCACCAAAATTAAATGAAACCAGCTTACTTAACTCACACAAGCTGCGGCCTGATTCCTCCCGCAGCTCGTTGAAGAAGGTCTGGGCCGCCCTCAGCGACTTCTGGCTGCCAAGCCCCCCTTCAACGATGCCGTTTCGACGCAAATAGCCTTCAACATCCCGGGTCAGGAGGAAGGTGTCCACCCCGAGGCTGCGCAGGGCAAAGGGCCCGGTGTTACCGCCGAGCCGTGAGCCGTGTTTCTTGAGATACAGCCACAAGCCGACCGCGTCCTCAGCCGGCCATTCGGCGACAAACTTGCCAAAACCGTGCCCTTCACGGCGGCGCGTGTCGGCAATCATTAGAGCGTTGGCGCGAATGGTTTTGACCTTGTTGAAATTGCGGATAATGGCCGGGTCCCGGGCCTTGCGCTCGAGCATATCGTCGGGCATCAGCAGCAGCTTGTCGACATCGAAGCCCCAGAACAGCTTCTCGAAGTTGTCCCACTTCTGGTCCACCACCCGCCAGACAAAACCCGACTGGAACACCTTGCGGGTGAACTCAGACAGGTAGCGATCGTCGGCGAGCCCTGTCAGGTAGCGCTTGCTGCGCGGCCGGCTCAGCAGCCCTTCCAGGGCCGTTTCGCCACCCTTGCGCTCGCAGGCGCGGGCATATAGCTCGGCATATCTTTGCACCACCTGCGCGCCCCCGGTACCTAGAAGTGTACGCCTTTCATCAATGCAGCCAGTGCTACCTGCTCATTGGAGACCTCTACCTTCTCCGGCTGGGCGTCGCCGCGGGCGGCGGCCGAGTCAGAGAACATCCGGAACACGGTGTTCATCAGCAGCTCCGAGAAGCGCGGCGCCACCGCGGTGACCACCTGCAGGAAAATACCCAGCCGCGACGCGATGCGCTTGTGCTTGTTAATCACGGCATCGACTACCATGTCGACGGCCTCGTCCGGGGTCAGCACCGGCATATGATCGTAAATGGTGGTGGCCGAAATCATGGGCGTGCGCACCAGCGGC
>JANQGK010000345.1 GCA_028277365.1 Halieaceae bacterium
CTCGAGAAGGATCTCGCGGCCGCAGAGTCGACGACCTTCAAACTGCCTGCGCGCATCGGCCTCCAGGAGTCCGAGCAGAGGGTCCAGAGCGAGCAGGCCGCCCTGAATTCTCTGGAGGACATCGCCGGCCGTATCGCCGCGAGCCTGACGGCAGAGGCGGAGCGGCCGGAGCAGTTGCGCAAGGAGCTGGCTGAAAACCTGGCCCAGCTGGACCGGCTCAAACAGCAGTCGGTGGACACCGAAAACCTGCCCGCTAAGCTGATTCGCGCCGAGCAGTGGTTGCTGGCGGCTCAACTGAACGCCGCGCAAGCCGCCAATTCCAGGCTCGAATCCGAACAGTTCAGCCGACCCATGCGCATGGATCTGCTGCAGGCCCGCCAGGACAGGACGGCTCTAGACCTGCGCATACAGCGCGAGAAGATCAAGGCCTATGAGGCGCAGATGCTGAGCTTGCGCCAGGAAGAGGCACGCAAGGCACTGGACAAGGTGGCCTCGGTACAGGAGTCGGTTGCCGATGCCCATCCGGCGATCCAGATGTTGGCGCAGGCCAACACGCTGGTGTCGGCGGAGATTACCGCCAGGACCGCCGCCCTCGAAGCACTCAAGCAGCAGGAAGACCTGGCCACGGACACGGCGCTGCGCTTCGAGAACGACCTGGAGAACATCAAGCGAAAGCTGGCGGTGCTGGGTATGAGTGAGGCGCTGGGCAGGGTGCTGCGGGAGCAGCAGACCCGGCTCCCCAATCCGCTTTACGGCCGGGCCGACATCTCGCGCCGCGACAGGCTGGTCACCGAGGCCAGCCTCAAGCAGCTCAGCTACGAGGACGAGCGCCGAGTTCTGCAAAACCTCGGCAGCTACGTCGACGAAAAGCTGGCCGAGGTGCCAGCGGAGGAGGCCGCGCGCCTTCGCGACGACATGATGGCGCTGGCGCGCACCCGGCGCGACCTGGTGCGCGATGCCATCGATGTGGAGACGACTTACCTGCGCGCCCTAGGCGATCTCGACTTTGCCGTACGCCGGGTGGAGACCTCGGCGCGCGCCTACCGGGACTTCATCTCCGAGAGACTGCTGTGGATTCGCAGCGCGCCGGCTATGTCGCTGGACACTTTGAAGCCGCTGCCCGGGGAACTGATCGAACTGCTGTCGCCCATTCACTGGTGGATGCTGCTCACTCGCATCCCCGAGGCCATGCTGGGCTCCGTGCTGTACCCCGTCATGCTGCTGGGCTTTGCAGTCCTGCTGCGCTACCACCGCAAGTTGCTGGAAATGCTGGCGCGCACCAGTCAGTACGTGGGCAATGTCGGGCGCGATGGATTCCGTTCTACCCTGGAAGGCCTGGGGCTGACTTTCCTGCTGGCGGCCACCTGGCCGCTGCTGCTGGCGACCCTGGGCCTGGCCCTGGACTCGGTGGACTTCGAAGGGCGCATGGAGCGCAGTATCGGCTTTGCCCTGCACCGTTCCGCCACGTATTTTCTGGGCCTTGAATTCCTCCGTTACCTGCTGGTGAAGGACGGCCTGGTGCGGCGCCACTTCGGTTGGGGCGAGAACAGCGTGCAGCGCATTTCGCGCAAGCTCTGGCAGCTTGAAGTGCTGTTTGTGCCCATGGTCTTTGTGGCTATCGTTGCCAATCGTTCAACGCCCCAGGAAGGCGTCTCGGTGCTGACCAGCATCGCGCTGATCATCGCGCTGGTAGCCCTGGCACGCTTCTTCATGCAGACACCCAGCGTCGCGCAGGGCGAACTGCGCCCGCTCATCGCCGTGCGCAGCAGCCAGCGCCAGACCCTGATGGGCCGCCTGATGCGCTACTTCATGACCGCGCTGCCGCTGGCGCTGGTGGCGTGTATCCTGCTCGGCTATACCCACACCGCCACCCAATTCCTGGCCTCGCTGGTGGGGACCTTGGCTCTGTTTACCGCGCTGCTGCTGGTGCATGGGCTGGGTGTGCGCTGGCTGAAAATCATGCGGCTGCGCCTCATCGAGAGCGAACGCCTTAAGGCCGAACAGGCGGCTCGGGAAGCGTCGGAGAACCCGGACATCGAGCCTGAGATGTTGCAGGATTTCGAGCAGCAGAACCCGGATGAGCTGGACAGCGAGGGCCGCAATTTACTCAACACCCTGCTGGTCATCCTGGCGCTGGTGGGCGTATGGGGCGTGTGGAGCGATCTGCTGCCGGCGCTGGGAATCCTCGACTCGGTTTCCCTATGGAACACGACCGACCTGGTGGACGGCGTGGAAACGCTGGTGGCGGTCACTCCGCTCGATATCGTTCAGGTGCTGTTGGTGACCTTCGCCGGCTATGTGGCCGTGCAGCGCATTCCGTCTCTGCTAGACCTGTTCCTACGCCAGAAAATGGAACTCGCCTCAGGCACCGTCTATGCCAGCGTGACCCTGGGCCGCTATGTACTGATCACAGTCTTCGTACTCGTGGTGCTGGGCATGCTCGGCGCCAACTGGGGGCAGATCCAGTGGGCGGTGGCGGCGCTCAGCGTCGGTATCGGTTTCGGCCTGCAGGAAATCGTCGCCAATTTCATCAGCGGTATCATCCTGTTGTTTGAGCAACCCATCCGGGTGGGCGATACGGTCACCGTCGGTGAAACCTCCGGCGTGGTCACCAAGATACGTATGCGCGCCACCACGGTGCGCGACTGGGATGGCCGCGAACTGTTGGTGCCCAACAAGGAGTTTATTACCGGTCGCTTGCTGAACTGGTCGCTCTCCGACCAACAGACTCGCACCCTGATTGAAATCGGCGTCGCCTACGGTAGCGATGTGCCCCGGGCCATGAAGATTGCCCTGGATGCCGCCCGCGAGCACGATGAGGTGCTCAGCGACCCGGAGCCGTTCATTACCTTCGATTCATTTGGTGACAACTCACTGCTGCTGACACTGCGCTGTTTCCTGCCGTCCCTGGAGCGACGCCTGATCACCGCCAGCGAATTGCGCAACACCATCAACGACCGCTACAACGAGGCGGGGATCGTCATCGCCTTCCCGCAGCGCGATGTGCATCTGAACGGCCTTGGGCCGATCGATGTCAATATTCGCAACATGAACGAATTGGCGGCAGACTGACCGCCACGCAACTGGAGTATCTGATGAGGCAAGCCCTGCTGACCATGCTGGAGATGCAGCACCGTATGAATTCCCGCGTGCACGAAGACTGGAACGCCCAGGGCTTTGAATGGTACCGGGCCGTGTGGATTGAATGCGGGGAGCTGATGGACCACTACGGCTACAAGTGGTGGAAGAAACAGGCGCCCGAGATGGAGCAGGTGAAACTAGAGGTCATCGACATCTGGCACTTTGGCATGAGTGCGCTGTTCGAGGAGCACGACGGCCCCGAGCAGGTGGCTGACAGGATTCTCCAACAGCTCGATGGCTATGAGCCTTCCGGGACGGGCCTGCGCGAGGCCACTGAGGCACTGGCCCTGGACAGCCTGGCGACTCACAGCTTTTCGGCACGATGCTTCTGGGATCTGATGGCCGCCATCGAGCTGGACTTCGACGCCCTGTATCGCGCCTACGTGGGCAAGAACGTGCTCAACTTCTTCCGCCAGGACCACGGCTATAAGGAAGGCAGCTATACCAAGACCTGGAAGGGGCGGGAAGACAACGAGCACCTGGTGGAGCTGGCGGACAACCTGGACAGCCATGCCGACGACTACGCGGACCAGCTTTACCAGGCTCTGGGCCGCCGTTACACCGAGTGCTGCGGCTGATGTCGGACCCCGACAAGCTGTCGACCCCGGCGCTGGCCCGCAAACTGGGCCTGCCGGTCCAGCAGCTTTTTGCCACCCTCAAGGATTACGGCTGGATACAGCGTCATCAGGATAGCTGGCTGCTTACCAACAAGGGCGAATTCGAAGGCGGCGGCTATGTGGATAGCCAGCGCTACGGGCGCTACATCGTGTGGCCGGAGACCCTTACCGAACACCCGCTGTTGAGCGCCATCGAATCCAACCAGCGAGTTAGCGCCTCGGGCCTGCGTCGCTATTACCCGAAACTCCACCCGCGGCAGATCAACCGGGCCCTGGCGGAGCTGGGCCTGCAGGTGCACAGCATCCTCGGCTGGGAGCTGACGGAGCAGGGCAGGAAGCTGGGCGGCCAACAGGAAGAGAGTGAAAACAGCGGCGCCTACTACGTGACCTGGCCCCACGAGATTGTCGATCACCCGGTCATTCATCGCGAGCTGGATGCGCAATCCGACGCGGGCACGCCGCTGGTTGAGGAGCCCGCCGAGGACCTGTTCGCCAGTGCTGCCCTTGCCGAGCTGGTGGGCATTGACGGCCACGCGCTGGAAACCGCTCTGGAGCTCAAGGTCTGCAATTGGCTGTACCTCGCACAGTTGGCCCACGCTCACCAGCGGGCGCTGCCTGTGGAGGAGGTGCTGTATGCCGACTTCTACCTGCCGGCGGCGCGGGTCTATATCGAGTGCTGGGACGAGGAAGTGCCGCCGGAGCGCCTGGGCCTGAAGCTCAAGAAAAAGGACGTTTACCGGGAAGCCGGCCTGCGGGTGATCGAGGTCAACGAAAAAGACGCCGATCGCCTGGACGAGGTGCTGGGTCGGCCTCTTATGGAATTTGGCATTCGGGTCTAGCGCCGGGCCAGGCGCACGCCACATTCCATATGATCGGTATAGGGGAACTGGTCGAACAGCGCCAATGCCTCTACCCGATGCGTCTCGACCAGCGATTCCAGGTTGTGGGCCAGGGTGTCCGGGTTGCAGGAGACATAGAGGATGTTGTCGAAACCGGCCGCCATTGCAACGGTGCCGGCGTCGAGACCGGCCCGGGGCGGGTCTACAAACAGTGTGCTGAAGCGGTAGTCGGCCAGCGGCTGGGGCAGGGACTGCAGGCGCCGGAATTCCCGCTCCCCGGTCAGCGCGGCGGACATCTCCTCGGCGGACAGCCGCGCCAGGGCCAGGTTGTCTACTGCGTTGTTGGCCTGGTTGTGTAGCGCCGCCTCGATGGAGCGTTTGGATACCTCCGTGGCCAGCACGCGGTCGAAGTGCCGCGCCAGCGGCAGCGTGAAGTTGCCGTTGCCGCAGTACAGTTCCAGCAGGTCTCCCTGTAAGGCGGCCGCCTGGCGGCAGGCCCAGTTGACCATCTCGCAATTGACAGCCCCGTTGGGCTGGGTGAAACCTTGTTCATACTGGCGGTAACGGAATTCACCTATCTCCAGTGGTAACACTTCTTCCACCCAGTCCCGGCTCAGTACCAGCTTCTGTTTGCGGGAGCGGCCGATCACTCGGGCATCCAGTGAAGTTTCGAGCTTGCGAGCCGCAACTTCCCAGTCGGATTCCAGCGCCCGGTGGTAAACCAGGGTGATAAGCAACTCGCCGCTCAGTGTGGAGAGAAACTCCGCCTGGAACAATTTGCGGCGCAGCACCGGCTCGGGCAGCAGCAGCTCGCGCAGCACCGTCATTGCCTGCTGAATACGCGATGCCGCAATGGGAAAACGTTCTACCCTGATCGGGGTCTTCGGATCGGCGCGGTCGAACATGGCGTAGAACAGGTCATCACCCTGATGCCAGATACGAAACTCCGCCCGCAGCCGGAAGCCTTCCTCGGCAGAGGCGAAGCGCTCGGCAGGCGGCGGCGCAAAAGGCGCCAGCAGCGCCTCCACCCGGTCGCACTTCGCGGCCAGCAATGCTGAATACTGCTGCGTATCGACGGCGATCACCCCAGGGCGTCTCTGTCTCGTTGCTGCCACCAGTCCCGGGCCAGC
Source organism: Halieaceae bacterium (assembly GCA_028277365.1). Classification (GTDB taxonomy): domain Bacteria; phylum Pseudomonadota; class Gammaproteobacteria; order Pseudomonadales; family Halieaceae; genus JANQIO01. The sequence continues at coordinate 5,728 of JANQGK010000345.1, forward strand.
GCCAGGGCGCCATCGGGATTCTGGCCAGCGTCCAGAAGGGTGAGGGCCACCGCAGCGGTGTGCTGTACGGCCAGGGTGCCGTAGTGATCGTCCACATCCCCTCGCCAGCAGTCCCGCAGGGCGGCGGCCGCAGCCAGATTTACCGGTTCGGGCTTCCCCTCCAGGCTGCGGGGCCAGGTGAACTGTGAGATCTCACTATCCCGCAGCAGGAGACACTCGGTGCGCGCATGGGGTTTGATTTCAACTTCACCGGCTTCGCCTTTGAAGACCAGGCTGGCCGGCTGCCCCAGCAGGCGGTCGGCACCACTGTGTAATGGCGCGTAATTGGGATGGAAAACGCTCTGGATGCTGCAGCTTGCGCGCAGCGGGTTGAGCATGCGGGTCAGCGTATTGACTGGCGAACGCAGGCCGAGCACCGGCTTCAATTGAACGATGCGATGCAGCGGCGGGCACAGACCGGCGAGTGGCATGAAGGCGAATCTGCGCCGGTCGAGCTGTTCTGCCACCTCGGCAAAATTGGTCGCGGCATCGATACCGAGCTCAGCCAGGCAGGCCTGGGCGTAGGCGCGCCCGGGCGTGTGGCCGTCAGTTCCGTGCATGAACACGCGGACTCCGTTGTCCGCCAGCAGCAGGGCGCTCAACAGGTACCACGGGTGCTGGTTGCGTTTGCCGGCGTAGCTCGACCAGTCCAGGTCCACCGGGATAGCGGGCAGTTCGCCGATGTGGTCACGGCAGGCCTGCACGAAGCCCGCCAGCTCTTCGGGCGTTTCCTCCTTGACGCGCAGCAGCATCAGGAAAGCGCCTAGCTGCAGGTCCTCGATTTCATTGCGCAGAATCATGCCGAAGGCATCGCGGGCCTCGTCGAAGTCCAGAGAGCGGGTGCCGGACTTGCCCTTGCCTAGAATTCGCACATAGGGCGCGAAAGGGTGTTCGGAAGTCAAAGCGGAAATCTCACAGACAGTTGTCGGGTTTGGGCAGCCCGGCGATCTTGCTGCCGAGTTTGGCCGGGCTGCCGGGAAACAGTGACATCAGGTAGACGCTGCGACCTTTTTCCGGGCCGAGTTCGATACCGGTGAATTTCACCAGCGCCCGGTTGGCCGGGGAGGCTTCGAAGCGGCGGTAGAACTCCCGCAGTAGCTCAATGATTTCCCAGTGCGCATCGGTGAGCTGGATGCCCTCACGTTCGGCGATCAGCGCGGCCACCTCCGGCGACCAGTCGTCGAGGTGCCGCAGGAAGCCTTCCTTGTCAAAGCTGACAGCGTTCATCAGTACCAGCTCTGCACCGACTCGCAGCGGGCGGCGAGCTCAACAAAACCCGCGTAGTCGACTGCGGTAATGGTGTTGCAGAGACGCTCGTGGATGCCCCTGGCACTGGCATCGGCCACCAGTACGTAGCAGTCGATACCCGACGCCCTGAGGGTGGCGGCGTAGGGCTCACAGGCCGCGTACACAGCATCTTCCAGCAGCAGCAGTTTGTCCCCCGGCGCCAGGCAGCGCAGGCAGCTCGGCAGGGTGTCGCCGGTGGGAGACTGGTTGAGGGTGTGCAGCACAGACATGGCTTAGAACACCAGCACCTGATCGTGGCGAGCCATCAGTTCGCGCACGGCGGCGGCATCCAGCGGGGTGGCGGCTTCTACCAGGGCATCGGGCACCAGGGCGCGTTGCGCGAGGGATTCGCTATCCACGTACAGATTGTCGATATCGTACAGAGGCAGGGATTCCAGGGTGCGGGAGATGCTGCGCGCGCCAATGGCGTCGGCGCGCTGTTCGGGCAGTAGCTGCCACACCCCGTCGTCGAGGAACAGTAGACTGACCGGCTGCTCGAAGGCGGCAGCAGCCAGCGCGACGTCGTAGCCGGCACGGGACAGGCTGCGCCCGTAGGGCGGTCGGCGAAAAACCAATAGCAGCGATTTGGCGGCCACTTCAGCGCCCGAAGGTGACCAACCGGTCACTGTTGATATGAGCATCCACCAGTTGCCCCAATCCCGACAGCTCGAAAGCCGGGTGGGCGCTAGCACCGGGTTTTTCATGGCGCTGCGCCTCGCCGCTGTCCAGCACGCCGCGCTTTACTGCGGATGCAATGCACAGCACTAAATCGGCGCCCTGTTGCTCGGCGAGCTCGACCCAGCGCGCCTGGCGATCAACATCATCCTGCGCGGGTGTGGCCAGCAGGCTGCCGTGAGCCACCCCCTCATCATAGAAGAACACGCGGTACAGCTCGTGGCCGGCATCCACCGCAGCCCGCGCGAACGCCCAGGCGCTGTCGCCGGCCTGGGCTGCCGTCGGTGAGTTGAGGACAAGAATGGAGAAACGCATGGGGCTAGGGCCTGTTCACACTCACTGAGTTAGCCCTGCTGCCACTGATGTTGTGTCCTGCAAGGCAGGAATGGCGCAGTGTGGTGGGCCCACATAAGCCATTTCTAACGCCGCAGGGCGCAACACCAGTGGCAGCCCTCCGGGTTGAGGCTGAACCAGCGCCACTCTTCGTTGCTCGTCGTTCATTTGGAACCACCAAACATCTCTCCTCGCGCCTCGATTGGCGCTGGTTCAGTCTCAACAGGGCCAACTCAATGAGGGTGAACAGGCCCTAGACTGAGCGGAGTACACATTGGCGAAACGAACGGGTACACTTTCGCCTTCCCACGGAACAGTCTTGTTAAGGAACCCCCGAGATGACATTTGTAGTTGGCGAAGATTGCATCAATTGCAAGCACACGGACTGCGTCGAAGTGTGCCCGGTAGACTGCTTCTATGAAGGTCCCAACTTCCTGGTCATCCACCCAGACGAGTGCATCGACTGCGCCCTGTGCGAGCCCGAATGTCCGGTTGACGCCATCTTCTCGGAAGACGAGTTACCGGAGGACCAGCAGGTGTTCCTTGAGCTCAACGCCGAGCTCTCCGAGATCTGGCCCAACATCACCGAGATGAAGGACGCCATGCCCGAGGCCGAGGAATGGGCCGGCAAGCCCAACAAGCTGGCGCTGCTGGAACGCTGAATCCACCTCGATACAAAAAAGGCGGCCAGTGGCCGCCTTTTTTGTATGGGTTTGTGTCGATAAAGGGCTTGCGGTGCCGAGCGCCGTTACGTCTCCGACCCTGCAGCCGGCGCCTGCCTCCGGGAAAAGTAGCGATGCGCCAACAGGTAACTCGCGAGGCCCGCCGGGAGCGCGATCAGGAGCCCCCCAGCCAGCAGCACCACGACCAGGTCCCAGCCCACATTGGCAGCTGAAGACAGAGTATCGGCGAAACCCGCTGCCTGTTGGAAGTCGTCCAGCATGGCGCTGACCCGCTCCCAGGTCACGGCGTTCGCCACCAGCAGGTTGCCGGCGGCCAGTGCCAGCGAATACCACAGGGCCAACACAAACGGATTCGCTATCAGAGTGCCAAGCACAAGCGCCGCAATCACATTGGCACCGAATGGCGCAGCCACCAGCAGTATCAGGAGGGTCCGGAACGGCAACACGGGCATGATTCCCATGAACACACCAAGGGCGCAGCCCAGTGCCAGTGAGTGGGGCGAGCCACGAAGCTGGCGCAGCCGCAGAAGCTGGTATCTCAAGCGTCGATAGAGCGACATCCACCGGCTCCAAATGGTTGGGCCCCAAAGGGTAGCACCTGTCCACAAAAAACTGGGGCGACCACCGGCCGCCCCCTGCGTACTCTCTCGGTGAGCGACCTCGCGCTAGCCGAAGATCGACTCCGATGAGAGCCCCTGGGTCTCCATGATCACCCGCAGGCGCTTGAGCGCTTCCACCTGGATCTGCCGCACCCGCTCCCGGGTAAGGCCTATCTCGCGGCCCACTTCCTCGAGGGTGCTGGTCTCGTAGCCGCGGAGGCCAAAGCGGCGCGATACCACTTCGCACTGTTTGTCGGTCAGCTCGCCCAGCCAGATGCCGATGCTGTCCTTGATGTCGCTCTCCTGCAGCAGCTGAGAGGGGTCGCTGACATGGGTGTCGGCGATGGTGTCCAGCAGCGATTTATCGGAATCCGGGCCCAGCGGGGTATCCACCGAGGCCACGCGCTCGTTGAGGCCCAACATGCGCTTCACCTCGTCCACCGGCTTGTCGAGCATGGTGGCGATCTCGTCCGCCGAGGGCTCATGGTCAAGCTGCTGGGTCAGCTCCCGCGCTGCGCGCAGGTAGACGTTGAGTTCCTTGACCACGTGGATCGGCAGGCGGATGGTGCGGGTCTGGTTCATAATGGCCCGCTCGATGGTCTGGCGAATCCACCAGGTGGCGTAGGTGGAGAAGCGAAAGCCGCGTTCGGGGTCGAACTTCTCTACTGCCCGGATCAGGCCGAGGTTCCCTTCTTCGATCAGATCGAGCAGAGTCAGGCCACGATTGATGTAGCGGCGGGCGATTTTCACCACCAGCCTCAGATTGCTTTCAATCATGCGCTTGCGGCCGGCCTCGTCACCCTTGCGCGCCAGGCGCGCAAAATACACCTCCTCTTCCGGGGTCAGCAGCGGCGAGTAGCCAATTTCGTTGAGATAGAGCTGGGTGGCGTCAAGTGACTTGTTGAAGCCCTTGTCCTCGCCGTCGTCATAGCTGCGACGGCGGCGCGGCGCCGCGGTGGCCGCCCTGGTGCTGTCTGCTGCGATAGTCTTGTCGGCCGCCTTCTCGCCGGCCGGTGCCGCCGGCTTTGAAGCCGGCTTGGACGCCGAGGTTGACGCCGTCTTGCCGGCCGAAGCGCCGGCTTTTGCCGTTGCGCTGCCTGCTTTCTTTGTCCGCCCCCGGGTCTTGCCGCCCGAAGTGTCTGAAGCCCCTGCCCTGGATTTCTGGACCGCCACCCTGGTCTCCTTAGCAGCAGTCTTCGCGGTTGAGCGCCCGCGCGCTGCTGTCTTCCCCTTGCTCTCGGTTGTCTTTGAATTTTTCGAGGCAGTACTGCCAGTTGCCCCGCTGTTCTTCTTGCCACCGGTTGATTGGGATTGGACGTCCATGCCTCACCTCTTATTATCAACGCCGCCGCAAGTCGTCAGCCCGTGAACCGGGCAAATGTGACTAAGCGTTTACTTCAGCGGGTCGATTAGGTTACTCCCAATACCCGACGACTACAACGACGAAAACTGAAACTCGGCTTTATATCTGGTCGATGCCGGTTTTTGCGCCTCAATCGCGGCTCAATCTCGTTTGGGCAGCAGTTTCTGAGGGTCCACCGGCTTTCCGTCCCGGCGGATTTCGAAGTGCAACTTGACCGAATTGGTCGCGCTGCTGCCCTTTTCGGCGATTTTCTGCCCCGCTGTCACCCGGTCACCTTCCTTCACCAGCAGCCGCTGGTTGTGGGCATAGGCACTGAGGTAATTCTGGTTGTGCTTAACGATCAACAGCCGCCCATAACCGACGATGCCGCTGCCGGCATACACAACAGTCCCTGCCGCCGTGGCTTGCACGGCATCCCCGGCCTTGCCGTCAATATCGATGCCCTTATGCACGGTCCCGGAGAACTTTCTTATCACCTTGCCGCGGGTAGGCCAGCGCCAGGCATCCACTACACGGTCGTTTTCTACCGGGCTATTAGTGGTAACACGGGGGGATGACGCTTTCGTGACAGGGGCAGTCGGTGTAGCGGCCGGAGGTGTTTTCGGGGCGCTGCTGACGGTTGGCGCGCTGGCGGACGAAGGCTTGCCGCGCAGCCTGAGCTGCTGCCCCGGGTAGATGGTGTAAAGCCCGTCGATGCCGTTGAGCTGCGCCAGTGCCCGGTAGTCCAGGCCGTAGCGCCAGGCGATGGAGTACAGGGTGTCGCCGCGGCGAACGCTATAGCGCTCGGGAACGGCCACGGTTTTCGCCTCACCGTAGCGATTCTCTACCGGCGCCCGGGTGGGCTCCCCGGCGCAGGCGGCGAGCAGCAGGCACAGCAGGAAGGTCGCGCGCCTGCAGTACACGGCTAGTCCGCCTCGACCTTGAGCCGGCCCCAGCGCAGGTCAACCGTTAACACCAGTGCGAGACCCACCAGCGCCAGGCCCAGACACAGCGGCAGCATGGGCTCGCCGCTGTAATCCCCGGGCAATACCGGCCATTGCTGGGCAGGCCTGGGGTCGCCGTCGCGTCCGATCACAAAGGACAAGGTGCGTTTCCAGGGCCACACCACTGCCAGGGAACCAAACAGGAAGCCGGTCAGGGTGGCCAGGGTGGCACCGCGAAAGTGCGTCAACAGCCAATCCAGCAGCCGGCTGAAACACATGAGGCCGGCGGCGGCGCCGACCCCGAAGACGGTGATATAGGCGAGATCAAAACTGCGGATCGCATCCAGCGTGACCGCGTACATGCCCAGCAACAGCAAAATGAAGCTGCCGGAAATCCCCGGCAGGATCATCGCGCAAATGGCGATAAAGCCCGCCAGGAACACCCCGGGGTAGCCGGGCAGGAAGCCAGCCCGCGGCGCCAGGGCAATGGCCAGTGCGACAACGGTGCCAGCCAGCAGGGCCAGCACTCTGGGTGCAGACCAGCCGGGAATCTGCCGGACAAGCATGGCGGCGGAGGCAAGAATCAGGCCGAAGAAAAAGCTCCACAGGGGTTCCGCGTGGTGTTCCAGCAACCAGCCGAACAGCCGCGCCAGGGTGAGGATGCTGGCGGCGATACCTGTCAGCAGGCAGGCCAGAAAGGCGCCGTCGACATGACGCCAGGCGCCGGCGATATCGCCGCCCAGCACCAGTTTCAATGCCGCCAGGTCGAAGCTGCGCAAGCTGTGGAGCAGCCGCGGATAGATTCCGGTGATAAAGGCCACCGTGCCGCCGGACACGCCGGGCACGATATCCGCCGCGCCCATGGCCAGGCCACGCAGGACAATGCCGGCGGGCTTCAACGTACCAGACCGGATCGCAAGGGGACGAAGCGCACCTCGTCGAAGGTCTCTGTGTCGAGTCCCGTGGCGGTGCGGGTGACGACGGTCAGGTACTGGGTGTCCACGCCGACCGGGATGATCAGGCGCCCGCCCAGCCCGAGCTGGGCCACCAGATCCGGCGGGATGCTCTCGGGTGCTGCGGTAGCGATGATGCCGTCGAAGGGTGCCTCGTTCTCCCAGCCGACGCCGCCATCGGCGTGCCGGAGCTGCACATTCTTAAGGCGCAGCTCGCGCAGGCGCTGACGGGCCTTCTCCTGCAGCGGCTTGATACGTTCGACGCTGTAGACCTGGCCCACCAGCCGGGCCAGCACCGCCGTTTGGTAGCCTGAGCCGGTGCCAATTTCCAGCACCCGGTCCACCGGGCCGGTGGCCAGCAGCAGTTCGGTCATGCGCGCCACAATCCAGGGCTGAGACAGGGTCTGGGAATAGCCAATGGGCAGCGAGCTATCTTCGTAGGCGCGCTGGGCCAGCGCTTCGTCCACGAACATGTGGCGGGGAGTGCTGCGGATGACCTCCAACACCTCGGTGCTTTCAATACCCTGCTCGCGCAGGCGCTGCACCAGCCGTTCGCGGGTGCGCTGTGAGGTCATACCAATGCCGCGCAGGTCAGTCGCGTTCACGTCCCATCAATCCCTGTAGTCCCAAGCCGCCCTCGCAGCAGAGCGCATCATCACAGAATGCCCGCAGCTTGTCATCCGGGCAACAGCACCACCACGGCATGGGCGGCGATCCCCTCGCGACGGCCGATATAGCCCAGCTCCTCGGTGGTGGTCGCCTTGACGTTGACCGCCTGTACATCGGCCTCCAGGTCGGCGGCCAGCACTGCGCGCATGGTATCGATATGGGGGGCGAGCTTGGGCGCCTGGGCAATGATGGTGAGGTCGGCATTGCCCAGCCGGAAGCCCTGCTGCTGCGCCAGCGCGAATACACACTTGAGCAGGATGCGGCTGTCGATATCGGCATTCTGCGGGTCGTCGTCGGGAAAGTGACGGCCGATATCGCCCAGTCCCAGGGCGCCCAGCATGGCGTCACAGAGGGCGTGGATGGCCACGTCACCGTCGGAGT
>JANQGK010000062.1 GCA_028277365.1 Halieaceae bacterium
CCAACCCGTCGACCGGTCTGCGCCGCGAGGCCGCGGAGCGCGGCTGGACCGTGCTGGATTTCTCCAGCCGCGGCAAGCCCAATCTAGAGAGCGTGCTGCGCACCGCGTTGACTGCCAATACCGTGGTCACCACCGCCGCCGCCGGGGCGGCGTCATGGTTACTGTCACGCTCGCCAAACAAAGCCGCCAACCGGATGACCAGCTGGCTGGGTGATGTCGGCGTTGCGGTGGCGGGCCTCGAGTTTGAAATCGCCGGGCTGGAGCACCTGGACAGCGTGCGCCCGGCCATTTTTACCTTTAACCACCAGAGCTACCTGGACTCGGTGGTAATGGCCCACCTGGTGCGGCATGACTTCGTCGGCTTCTGCAAACAGGAAGTGGCGAACAACCGCATACTGGGGCCATTGCTGCGGGCCCATGGCACCATCTTTGTGGACCGCGACCGCGCCGACCAGAGCCTCTGTTTCACTCAAGCCAGGGAAGCCCTGCGCAACGGCAAGAGCCTGGTCATAGCGCCGGAGGGTACGCGCAGTGCCACCGGTGAGTTGCTGGATTTCAAGCAGGGTGCCTTCTTCATGGCTCGCAAGCTGGGCGTGCCGATTATCCCGGTGGTGCTGCACAATGTGTCCGATGCGCTGCCCAAGGGCAAGCTGCTGGTGCGTCCCGCCACCATCCAGGTCACGGTCATGCCGCCCTTGTGGCCGGAAGAGATCGGTTCTCTGAAGACGGCCGGTGAGCGTCTGCGTGAGCAGTATCGCGCTGTGATGCGGGCGCCGTTCTCCAGCGACGGGGTCAGCAAACTCCCTGCGCCGCAGCAGACACTGGAGCTGCGGGCGGGTGCTGCCTAGCCCTCAGCCGGCATCTGCCATGCGTTCGCGATAATCCCAGCTGAACATGCGGGTGATGTCCACCCGCACCAGCAGCTCTTCCTCGGCCCGCGACAGCAACCAGCGCGCCAGCTGCGAGTCGGTGCCCCCCAGGTAGCGCTCGAGGTTCTGACGCAGCACCGTCTCACCACCCTCCTCGTGCAGGCTCACCAAGCCCTGGCCGCGAACGCCGTGGTAGGGCGGTTCGTTGGGGGACACTTCAAATCCCACCTTGTGGTTGTTGCGCAGCAGAGTGGTCAGCTTGGCGTCCCGGTGGGTGACGCACAGGAAGCTGCCCTGGTGGTATTGGTACCACAGCGATACCACGCGCGGGAAGCCATCGCGGCCGACGCAGGCCAGGCGCAGAGGAAAGTGGGCGCCGGCCAGGAATTCACCGGCTGTGGTGATATCCCAGGGGCCCTTGATGTCAGGAGAGGTGTTTGCCGACATGACTCAGGCGCCTCCTGTGCTAACTGCGGATTCCGTGTGGCGCACGATGGTCAGCAGGATGCGGCCGACACTAAAACCGAATTTTTTAAGCTTCGATTCATTGATCAGGACATTGGGGTCGACCAGATACATGCGGTCATCCACGCGCAGATCGATCGTATCGCCTCGGTAGGGTACCCGCAGCACGTAGTCCAGGAACACGGCATTGCCGGCAAAACTCAGGCTGCCGTCACCCACCACGTCGCCGGCGCGACCGATATAGCCGCCCTGGCCGTCGGGAGTAAGGGTCCAGACGCGGCGCTGCTGTTCGCCGTCATCGAAGACGAAGTCCTCTTCCAGCGTGCCCACGCCGTCGTCCCAGTAGGCCAGGATGTCGGCGTTGAAGTGACGGGTGACCTTGCCGCTGCGGTCCATCACCACGCCGTGGGCCGTCAGCTTGCCGTTAAAGAATTCGCTGGGGATGAAGCGGGGGCCGGCATCCCGGTAGTCCTCGACGCTGACGCTGCCGCAGCCGGCGAGCAGGCCAACGATGAGGAAGATCAGCAAGTTTTTCCTGTACACGGCTATCCTTGTATCCAGTGTGTGATGAGCCTGTATACGTACCGCGGCGCAAGGCTGATCATCTCTCCTGTTGCTGACGGCATGCACCAGGCTGTTGCAGCGGAGCCTGTGCCGCGCCGATTTGGTGCACTATGGTCCGGCATAATCGTCGCAGGCCTCGCCCCGGCGCGTTGGCACAAAACTTGTAAACTTAAATGGGAAACCTGCATGGAAATCGCACCGGCATGGCGCTGGGTGAACAACTGACTGCGCTGGCGGCTGCCGAGAGTCTGCCGGCTTCTTATCCGGCGATGGCGGAACGCTGGTTCCTGCCCTTGGCCGAGTGGCTGGTGCAGCGCCAGGCGGTCCTGGGCGCTCCCCTGCTGGTGGGCGCCAACGGCGCCCAGGGCACCGGCAAGACCACCGCCTGTGCCGTGCTGTGCCTGATGCTCGAATCGCAGGGTCTCAAGCCCCTGACCCTGTCGCTGGATGATTTTTATATGGGCCGTGCCGCCCGCGAGAAGCTGGCGCGAGAGGTTCATCCGCTGTTTATCACCCGCGGTGTACCCGGTACCCACGAGGTCGTCCTGCTGGAAAATACCCTGGACGCCGTGGCTGCCGGCAGGGCGGTGCAGGTGCCCGTGTTCGACAAGGCCATCGACGACCGGCTGCCCGAGGCAGACTGGCGCCGGGTGGGCCCGGCGGACGTGGTGCTGTTGGAAGGCTGGTGCATCGGCGCTGGACCCGAGCCGGACGCCGCGTTGGAGGCGCCGATCAACGATCTCGAGGCCGTGGAAGACCCGGACGCCCACTGGCGGCGCTTCGTGAACGTGCAACTGGCGGGTCCCTACGCCGCTTTGTTTGCACGCCTGCACTGCCTGGTAATGCTCAAGGCGCCGTCCCTGGCGCGGGTGCTGGAATGGCGCAGCCTGCAGGAAGCCAAACTGGCGCAGCGGCGCAGCGGCAGCGGGGTCATGACTGCCGAGGAGATCAGACGCTTCGTGGAACACTACGAGCGTGTGACCCGCCACTGCCTGGACGATCTGCCCCGGCGTGTCGATTACCTGCTGGAAGTGGCGGAAGATCACAACATCTGCGGCGCCAGTCGGCGAGGGGTGGCGACGTGAGCCGGCTGCTGGTGGTGACCGATCTCGACGGCACCCTGCTCGATCACGACGGCTACAGCTTCGCGCCTGCGGGCGAGGCGCTGGCGCTATTGCGGCAGCGCCGGATACCGCTGGTGCTGTGTTCTAGCAAGACCCGCCCGGAAATGGCAGCCCTGCAGGCGCAGCTGGACATCGATGCGCCGTTTATCTGTGAGAACGGTGCTGCCATCTATACATCCGGTGAAGATGAGCCCGAAGCCCTGGTGCCGCCCCGCGCCGCCGTGCTGGCCGTATTGCACAAGCTGCGGGCGGAGGAGGGTTTTGCCTTCACCGGCTTCGCTGATATGAGCGCCACAGAGATCGCCGGGTGCACAGGCCTCACCCTGGAAGCGGCGGCCCTGGCGGCGGCCCGGGATTTCAGCGAGCCGCTGCGCTGGGAGGACAGTGAGTCGCGGTTGGCGGCGTTTCACGCACGGCTGGCGGAGCATGACCTGCGCGCCCAGCAGGGCGGACGTTTCCTCACCGTTGCAGGTCCCACTGACAAGGGCCGGGCCCTGACCCGGCTGCGGCGGCGTTACGGCGGCAGCGCCACGGTGATCGCATTGGGTGACAGTCCCAATGACCTTGCGATGCTGGCGGCGGCGGATATAGCGGTTATTATCAAGTCGAAGCGTTCGGACGCCCTGACCCCACAGGGGCCGGCGCGAGTGATTCGCAGTCAGCAGCCGGGGCCGGCGGGATGGCAGGAAGTCATGTTGCCACTGCTGGAAGAGTTTACTGAATAGCGCAGCGCGCTCGGGAGACCCAATGGGAGATTTTCACCAGAACGGACTGGTCACCACCCTGCACAACCTGACCCGCAGACCGGTGGAGGACATCGAGCGCGAGCTGATGCAGTTCCGCAGCTCCCGGCCCATGTCACTGGTGTTGCCCTGCCTGCACTCTGAGCTGGCCGGCCCCGCGCTGGAGAACATCGTCGATGAACTCTGCAAAGTGCCCTACCTGGATGAGATCGTGATCGGCCTCGATCGCGCCGGCAAAGACGACTACCTGGAGGCTGTTGAGTACTTCTCGAGACTGCCCCAGCATCACAGAGTGTTGTGGAACGATGGCCCGCGGCTCATGGCGATCGATGCCAAGCTCAAGGAAAAGGGGCTGGCGCCTGCCGAGATGGGCAAGGGTCGCAACGTCTGGTACATGTTGGGCTACGTGCTGGCCACCGGTCGCGCTCAGTCGGTGGCGCTGCACGACTGCGATATTGTGACTTATCAACGCGAGTTGCTGGCGCGCCTGATCTACCCGGTGGCCAACCCCAACTTCAGTTACGCGTTCTGTAAAGGTTATTACGCCCGGGTCGCCACCGACAGCATGGGCGGGCGGGTGAGCCGGCTGTTCGTGACGCCGCTGCTGCGTTCCCTGACCAAGGTCTGCGGCTACAGCGAATTCCTCAACTACATGGACAGCTTCCGCTACCCGCTGGCGGGAGAGTTCTCCTTACGCTCCTACGTCATCAACGACCTGTTGATCCCCAGCGACTGGGGCCTGGAGGTGGGGGTGCTGTCGGAGATGAACCGCAACTACGCCACCAACCGCATCTGCCAGGTGGACATCGCCGAGGTCTACGACCATAAGCACCAGGATCTCTCCAAGGAGGACCCGACCCGGGGCCTGTCAAAGATGAGTACCGACATTGCCAAGGCCATGTTCAGAAAGCTGGCCACCAAGGGTGAAGTGTTCTCTACCGAGAAGTTCCGCACTATTAAGGCGACCTACTACCGAGTGGCGCTGGACTTCATCGACACTTACGAAAACGATGCCACCATTAATGGCCTCAGCTACCAGCGCCATCGCGAGGAAGAAGCCGTAGAGCTGTTTGCCCAGAACATCATGAAGGCCGGGGACTACTTCCTCGCCAATCCCATGCAGAAACCGTTTATTCCGGGGTGGAATCGGGTTACCAGCGCCTTCCCGGACGTGCTGGAGCAGTTCCGCAACGCGGTGGAGGAAGACTACCGTGAATACGCCGCCCCCCGCTGAGGCCGTCGCGGGCCTCAAATACCGCCTCCAGAAGCACCTGGAGATTATCTACGGCCCGGCGGATTACAGCGAGCTTGCCGATGAGCTCATGCAGACCATGGGACTGGACGAACGCTGCCAGGCACCACATCCGCATGTCAATCACTGGGACCAGTCCGACAATGTCCTCATCACATACGGCGACAGCCTTGTGGATGGCAACGAAACGCCGCTGAAGACCCTGCACCGTTTTCTGCGCGAGCGCCTGAGCGGGGTGATTTCCGGCGTCCACATCCTGCCGTTCTTCCCCTTCAGCTCCGATGATGGCTTCTCGGTGATGGATTACATGGAGGTCAATCCCGCGGTCGGTGGCTGGGAGGACATCAGCGCCATCGCCGGCGATTTCCGCTTGATGTCTGATCTGGTGTTGAACCACGCCTCGGCGCGCAGCGGCTGGTTCGACAACTTCAAGAAACGTGTGGACCCGGGCAAGGACTACTTTGCCGAGGGCGACCCGGGGGCGGACTACAACGCCGTGGTGCGGCCGCGCAACTCACCGCTGCTAACCGAGGTGGAAACTGCTGACGGGACGCGCCACGTGTGGTGCACTTTCAGCGCCGACCAGGTCGACCTCAATTTTGCCAACCCCCGGGTGTTGGTGGAGTTCGCCAACATCATTCGCCACTACCTGGAGCACGGCGTGGAGCTGTTTCGCATGGACGCCGTGGCCTTCCTCTGGAAGGAGGCCGGCACTCCCTGCGTGCACCTGCCGCAGACTCACGAGGTCATCAAGCTGTACCGCACGCTAATCGAGCACCATACGGAGCGGGCGCTGGTGATCACCGAGACCAATGTGCCCAACCGCGAAAACCTCACCTATTTCGGCAACGCCAACGAGGCGCACCTGATCTACAATTTCTCGCTACCGCCGCTGTTGGTCTACACCCTGGTGGAGGGCGACTGCCGTCACCTGAAAACCTGGATGATGAGTATGCCGCCGGCGCAGTCCGGCACTTCGTACCTGAATTTCATCGCCTCACACGACGGCATCGGGCTGCGGCCGCTGGACGGCCTGTTGGAGAAGCAAGACATCGACCGCATGCTGGACTATACCCGCGAGTGTGGCGGTATGGTCACCATGCGCCGGGCCCGCGAGGGACACGACAAACCCTACGAGATCAATATTGCCCTGTACGATGCGCTGCAGGGCACCATCGACGGCGGCCGCGACGATTACCAGGAAGACCGCTTCGTCTGCGCCCATGCCATCATGCTGGCCCTGGAGGGTATTCCCGCGTTCTATATCCACAGCCTGCTCGGCACCGAAAACGACTACACCCGGGTGGAGAACACCGGCCGCGCCCGCACCATCAACCGGCATATCTGGACGGAGGAGGAGCTGCGCGAGGCCCTGGCTGATGAAGGTCGGCACCACCGACGTGTGTTTGACCGTTTGACCCGGCTGATCGCTCTGCGCAGTACGCAGAAAGCCTTCCACCCCAATGCCACCCAGTTCACCATGCACCTGGGCACCAAAATCTTTGCCTTCTGGCGCCAGAGCATGGACCGCAGTCAGAGCATCTTCTGCGTTTACAACGTCACGAACGAAATCCAGTGGGTGAACCTGTCAGAAATCAACCTGACCGGCACCGAGCAGTGGAAAGACCTGGTGAGTGGGATGGACTACCACGACCAGAAAGGCGTCATCGCCCTGGAGCCTTACCAGGCCCTGTGGCTGAGTAACCGTTTCTAGCGCCGCGGCTGTTCAATAAAAAGTTCAGGCCGCAACAAACAGCACGTCAGTCCGCTCTTCCCTGCTGGAGATGCCGCGCAGCAGTTTTAGCTGGCCGGCGTCGTCTTCCAGCAGCGCCGTGCAGTTTTCCACCCAGTCGCCGTCATTGCAGTAGAGAATGTCCTCGTACTGCTGGATCACCGGGTGATGCAGGTGGCCGCAGATAATGCCGTCGTAACCCTTCTCTCGCACCATGTTAACAGCGGCGTCCTGGTAGGCCTGGATGGCGGCCTCGGCCTGGGCGACGTTGTTTTTGACCCAGCCGGACAGGGACCAGTAGGGCAGCCCCATGCGATCGCGGATGTTGTTCACCCAGCGGTTCACGATCATCATCGTGTCGTAGGCCCAGTCGCCGATGATCCGATTAATACGACTGAAGCGTACCGCGTGGTCCAGCTCGTCGCCGTGGGTCACCAGCAGGCGGCGACCGTCCGGGGTCACGTGCACGTGCTTGCGCCTGATGGTCACGTGGCCGAAATCGCTGCCGCAGAACTCGCGGAAGTTCGCATCGTGGTTGCCGGGGATATAGATGATCTCAACGCCGGCCTTGGACTTGCTGAGCAGCTTGCGCAGCACCAGGTTGTGCGATTCCGGCCAGAACACTCGCTTGGACATCGCCCACATATCGACGATGTCGCCCACCAGATAGAGGCGCTCACAGCGCACCCGGTCCAGCAGCTGGATCAGGTGTTCCGCTTTACAGTTGGCGCTACCGAGGTGTACGTCCGAAATCCACAGGGTCTTGCAGTGTATCTCGCCTTCAAAACTCAGGGCTTCCATCTTTTGCTTCCTCCACTCCCAAGGTCACATCCGTTCCGAGGTACCGCTTTCTTTTGCGCGGTTTCAGTTTTTGCAGGTCGACGACCAGGAAGCCGTCGACACAGTCTCCGAAATCGGGGTCGATATTGAAGGCTGCGAAGCGCACGCCCTCGGGCTCGGCCACTTCCGAGTAGTGCTTGAACAGAATGGGGACCGGCATACCGTGCTCAGCCAGGTACTCGCGGAGTGCCTTGAAGTCGGCCTCACGATCAGTGCCGGAAAACTCTTCGATGAGGTGGTGCTGGTATTCCGGCTGCACCAGGTAGGGGGTGCGGCTGGTGACGCCCAGCTCATCGGAACCATAGTGACAGGAGTAGTAGTAGACGATGCGGGCGATGGCAGCGTCGCTGTAGAAGCGGCTGATCGACACCGGCCCGTACAGGTAGCGGTAGTTCGGATAACGGCGCAGGAAGGCACCGATGCCGCACCACAGATAGTCGAGGCTCTGGCGGTTCTGGTAGCGCGGCTGCACGAAGCTGCGGCCCAACTCCAGGCCGCGGGCTAGCACCGGCTGCATACCCTGGCCGAACTCAAACAGGGTATGGGTGTAGAGTGCATCGATGTCCTTGCGGGTCATCAGGTCACCGCTGTCGCCGATGCGGTAGGCGCCGGCGATCTCGAGCTGCTCCGGGTCCCACAGCACCAGCTGGTAGTAGTCCCGGTCGAAGCGATCGATGTCGCGCGGCAGGCCCGAGCCTTCACCCACCGAGCGAAAGGTCAGTTCGCGCAGGCGGCCGATCTCGCGCATCAGGCAGTCGGACGTTTGTTGCCTGTAGAGATAGATCTGCTTGCCGTCGGGGGTGTCACCCAGCAGCTCGCACTGTTCCAGTTCACGCTTCAACAGCAGCCGGTTTTCCGGCGCCGCCACGGTTTCCGTGGTGAGGAAAATGCCGCGGCGGCCGCGCGCTAGGCGATAGACGTGCTTGCGGAACAGGGCGGCCAGGTGCTTGGCGCCGCCGTCCACCCGCGAGTAGATCTCATAGGGAATCGGGTTGCCGACGCGGGCGTCTACCGTATTGTGACTCTGCTTGAACATCTCGCGCACCAGCCATACCGTTGACAGCGGCTTGGCCAGGAAAGAGATGCTGTAGAAGAACAGGCTGTTACGGCCGGCCACGAAGATCGGCAGGATCGGCGCCTGGGCCGACTTGGCGATTTTCACAAAGCCCGATTGCCACTTGCCGTCTCTGATGCCGGTAGGGCCGAAGCGCGAGACTTCCCCGGCCGGGAAAATAATCAGTGCACCATCTTCCTTTAGGTGCTGCTTGATATTGGCCAGGTTGGCCTTCGGTGTGTTGCCGCCCATGTTGTTGACCGGCAGCATCACCGGCTGCAGCGGGTCCAGCACTGCCAGCAGGTCGTTGGCCACCACCTTCACGTCGGCACGCACCTCGCGCACCAGGTTCAGCAGGGCCAGGCCGTCCAGCGAACCGATCGGGTGGTTGGCGACAATCACCACCGGGCCGGTAGAGGGAATCCGGGTGCGCTCATCCTCGCGCAGGCGCAGTGTGAAGTCGAAGTAGCGCAGCACAGCTTCGACGAAATCAAAGCCTTCCAGGTGCGGGTAGTCCCGTTCAAACTGCTGGAAGCGTGCTTCGTAGAAGAGGAAGCTGAGAAAGCGGGAGAGGGTACTGGCGGTCTTCGTATGCTGGTTTACAAAGTCTGGATAGCGCTCTTCGAGGATATGCTCGACGTTCAGCATGCGATCTGCCTCATCAGTGCTCCCTGTCGGTAAAGCTGCTGTCGTGGGCCCGCCGCCGGCGGATTATTGCTGTACGGCTATTGCCGTACAGTTATTGCTGAACAAGGTTCGACATATCATCCTGCTGATGCCAGACGCTGCCCACGCTGGAGCCGCCTGCTACATCGCTGTTCAATACGTCGATTTTGCCGCCGCGGCGGAGGAACTCTTCGATCTGTGAATCAATTTCGGCCCGCATACGTTCTTTTTCGTGTTCGCTGGCCGGGGACTTCAGCTTTGGCATGGTTCCCATACCCCACTCCTAGTTCGCGTGCAGGATGCCGCTGAGCTGTTGCAGCAAAAATAAGCAGTGGTGAATGTTTTGTGACAGGCCAATCGCAGTTTTTTTTTGCTTTCCGGGCTTGGCAAACGATCGGCAGTGCTCTAATCTAAATGATAATCATTATCATTTAAGAGAATGCCGATGCACCTGCCTGAGTTCAACTGCCAGTTTATCTGCCCGCGACACCGCGAATGGTTGGCAGGCAGTCCTGAGGTGGCGGCGCCTTTCTGGCGCTCTGGTTTCGAGAACGCGCAGCGCCTGATGCGCGAACGAGACTGGCTCAACGCCTGGCGCCATGCCGGTTGTGCCTATGAAGCGGCGCAGCTGATGGTGCGCGATGCGCGCTGCTGTGATCGCAGCTGGGTGCGGCGCTACTCGGCCAGTGCCGCTCAGCTCAGTATGGTAGCGAAGCTTCTCGACATGGGCCCCGCTGCCACAGCAACGGTGCACTGAGCTTGAAGCAGCGGATTAATGTGTCGCTGCCGACATCGGTGCTGGAGGATCTGCTGCGGCGGCAGGAGCTGCACCTTGAACACCTGCACTGCCTTGACGAGGACTCCCAGCAGCTCATGCGCGGTAGTCTGAAAAAGGCCCTGTTACCCAACCGGCGGCACAAGCCCGTGGTGTGATGGCCTCGCGCACACGGGGCCGCCGGTTGTTTTTATTGCTGTCCTGCTTACACTGGCGATAAACCAAGCCTGTGAGGCCTGCATGGATTTGCCCAGGGAAGGCCGCTGTTGACCGCAGTCGCCCTCCACCAACTCGGCATGGAATTCGCCGGCACCCCGGTTCTGTCCGACATCTCCGTAACGTTTCCCCACGAGTCTGTCACCGCTGTGATCGGTCGCAGCGGCAGCGGCAAGTCGACCCTGCTGCGCTCAATCAACGGCCTGGTCAGGCCGACTGCCGGCCGCGTGGAAGTGATGGGCAAGCCCATCGACTACCGGGACCTGCCGGCATTGCGCCGCGGTATCGGTTACGCGGTGCAGGGTACCGGCCTGTTCCCGCATCTGTCGGTACAGGCCAATATCACCTTGCCGGCACGCCTGGCAGACTGGGACCCGTCACGGCTCGACGCGCGGTTGGACTACCTGCTGGACCTGGTGCACCTGGATCGCGCGTGGCTTTCGCGCTATCCGCATGAGTTGAGCGGCGGCCAGCAGCAGCGCGCGGGGCTGGCGCGAGCCATGATCCTGGAGCCTGCCCTGCTGCTGCTGGATGAGCCTTTTGCCGCGTTGGACCCGCTGACTCGCCTTGATGTGCACAAGCGGCTGCTGGAGCTGCAGCGCGCTGAGCCGCGCTGCATGCTGCTGGTCACCCACGACATGCGCGAGGCCATGCATCTGGCCGACCGGGTCGTTGTGCTGGAGCGGGGTCGCCTGCTGGAGATGGCGGCAGTGGACGAACTGAAAGCGCGCCACCCGGACCTGGAGCCCGAGGAAGTGTTGCTCAAGCTGCTGGGAGAGTCCGCGTGATACTTGGCTGCCGCGGCTTGATGACGGCGCTGTTGCTGCTGGTGATGCCTGTCGCTGCCGCCGCGGATAGCCTGACCGTGGGCTCCAAGACGTTTACCGAGAGCCATGTGCTGGCAGAGATTGCCGCCCAGAACCTGGAGCTCGCCGGTTTCAGCGTGGAGCGCAAGCAGGGCCTGGGCGGCACCATGGTGTTGTGGGAAGCGCTGCAGGCCGGTGAGATCGATGTCTACCCGGAGTACACCGGCACCCTGGCGCAGACTATCCTGCGACGGCCCAACGCCGACCCCATCGAACTGGCGGCGGCGCTGGCGGAGCGCGACCTGGATATCGTCGCCGAGCTCGGCTTCAACAACAGCTATGCCATTGCGGTGGACCGGGAGCGTGCGGAGGCACTCGGACTTACAGCGGTGAGCGACCTGGCCGCCCACCCTGACCTGAAGCTAGGCTTCTCGCTGGAATTCCTCAACCGCGCCGACGGCTGGCCGGCGCTCAAGGCCCATTACGACCTGCCCCACGAGGTGTCCGGGCTCGAGCACGCCCTGGCCTACCGGGCCATCGCAAGTGGCCAGCTCGACGCCACCGATGCCTATACCACCGATGGCGACCTCCGGTCTTTCGACCTGCGGCTGCTGGCAGACGACCGGGAGTTCTTTCCACGCTACGACGCGCTGCTGCTGGCGCGGCGGGATCTGCCCGCCGCTGCCCGCGAGCGGCTGGCGGCACTGGTTGGCAGCCTCAACGAAAGCCAGATCCAGGCCCTCAATGCCGCAGCCTCAGAATCCGGTGTCTCGCCGCGCGCGGTGGTGGCCGATTACCTGGGGCGCAAGGATTCCGGCGAGGAGGGCACCGCCAGCCAGATTTTGCGCAATACCGCCCGCCACCTGAAACTCACCGGGATGGCCCTGCTGCTTGCCTGCGCCCTGGCACTGCCGCTGGCGATCTACCTCAGCCAGCGCCCCCGGGCCGCCGCCTGGGCGGTTTACATCGCCGGCCTCCTGCAGACCATTCCCTCGCTGGCATTGCTGGCGATCTTAGTGCCGGTGCTGGGCCTGGGCCAGGTGCCGGCGGTGCTGGCCCTGTTCCTCTACTCGCTGCTGCCCATCATTCGCAACACTCTGGCGGGTATCCAGTCGATCGACCCGCTGTTGCGCAACGTGGCCGAAGGCATGGGCCTGACCACCGCCCAGCGCCTGCGCCATGTGGAGATTCCGCTGGCCTTACCGATGATTCTGGCGGGTGTCAAAACCGCGGCCATCATCAGCATCGGCACGGCCACCCTGGCCGCCTTCGTGGGCGCCGGCGGCCTGGGTGAACCGATCGTCACCGGGCTCAATCTGAACGACCACACCCTGATCCTGCAGGGGGCGATACCCGCCGCCTTACTGGCCATCGTTACCGAGTTTCTGTTTGAATGGGTGGAAAGAGCGCTCCTGCCCCCTCACCTGGTAGCTGTACGAATATGAACCTCGCCGAACGATTCACCCGCGTGCGTACCGACTCAGAGCGGTTCTGTGAGCCCCTGGAAACCGAAGACTACAGCCTGCAGGCGATGGCGGATACCAGCCCGCCGAAGTGGCACCTGGCCCACACCACCTGGTTTTTCGAGACCTTCATCCTCAAACCCTTCGTTGAGGACTACCGGCCTTTCCACCCGGCCTACGAAGTGCTGTTCAATTCCTACTACAACGGCATCGGAGACCAGCACCCGCGGCCCGAGCGCGGCTTGCTGTCGCGCCCGGTGCTGGAGGACGTGCTGGCTTACCGCGAGCACGTGGATACCTGGATCGGTGATCTGCTGGCGGGCGATCACCCCGAGCTGAACACCATCGCAGGCCTTGTAGAACTGGGCACCCACCACGAG
>JANQGK010000208.1 GCA_028277365.1 Halieaceae bacterium
TTCAGCGCGGTTAGTCACCCACAGGTCGCGGCCGTCATCAGACAGGGCAATGCCCTCGGCTCCTCCTCCGGAGCGCCGGAAAGCCAGCAGTTCCCCGCCGGCGACATTGAT
Organism: Halieaceae bacterium; assembly: GCA_028277365.1. Lineage (GTDB taxonomy): Bacteria > Pseudomonadota > Gammaproteobacteria > Pseudomonadales > Halieaceae > JANQIO01. The sequence continues at coordinate 112 of JANQGK010000208.1, forward strand.
CAGGCTGACACTGCCCGAGCCGATGTTGGCGACAAAAGCGCGCTTGCCGCTGGGATCGTAGGCCAGCATATGAGAGGTTTGCTGGCCGGTGGGGATAGCCTTTTCGACCACTCCGTTCCAGACATCGACCACCAGCAGCGCACGGGAGCCTTCCGCCGTCACCAACACCCGGCGGTTGCCGGGCATGAACACGATGCCGTGTGGCCGGGTATATTCGCCCAGGTCGATGGAGGCGACCGCCTTGCCCTGCTCCACCTCGATGATGGTCAGGCTGTTGCCCGGTTGATCAGTGCCGTAGTTGGTGACCACCGCCAGCTTGCCGTCCCCGGAGACCGCAATCTCGTGAGGGCCCGGCGCAGTTTTGGCGCGCGCGACCTCACGCCCGCTGGCCAGGTCGATCATGGAGACGCTGGCCTCGGCCTTGTTGCCGACCAGCAGGGTTTGCGCCGCCAGGGGCAACGCCGCAAAAACGCAAGCCACCAGGCACAGACCGCGCAGGAGTTTCATTTCGACCACCTCGCTCGACACAGTTTCACGAACCGCCTGGCACCCGCAGACAACACCGCGTCCTTGCGGTAGAAGATGCCGACACTGCGGGGTATGCGGGAAAACGCCAGGCCCGCCACCTCTTCCAGTTGCTCACAGAGCGGCTCGTGTACCAGTAGCTGGTCGCTAACATACCCCACGGCATGACCCTCGGCCAGCAATCGCAACCGCAGGCTGATAGACCGCACTTCCCAGACCCGGCTGAAATGGTCGCGAATACGCTCGGCTCCGGGGCGCTCCTCCGGGTCGTCGAGGAAGGAGGCGAGCAGTGGTAGCCGGCCGATGGCCGCCAACGGATTTTCGCGTACCAGCCCGATGGTTGGGTGGTCCGCCGCCACCACCAGGGTACGCAGCTCATCGTAGAGCGGGATGCTTTCCAGGGCCGGCATATGGGACTGGAAGGGCCCCATGCCCAGCTCGGCCGCACCACTGACTACCGCCTGAATGACCTGACGAGACGGCAGCTCATCGAGCTGCAGGCGCGCATAAGGGTGCTGGCCGCAGTACTCCAGGACCAGCGCCGGCGCATGGTAGCGATTGATGGTGCCGTTGACCGCCAGCGACAGGTGGGACTGCTCGCCCAGCTTGATGGCCCCCAGGTCACCCAGAAGCTGCGCCTCCTCACGGGCCTGGTTTTGGGCGTAAGTAAGTAATCGCATACCTGCCTCAGTCAGCTCCAGTGGGCGGCGATGGAACAGGCGCTGGTCGAGCTTGCGCTCGAGGCCGGTGATGGCCTGGGAGACCGCCGACTGACTGACCGCCAGCTGCTCGGCCGCTCGCTTGAAGCCGCGGTGCTCCGCCACGGCCGTCAGGACGCGGAGTTCCTGGTTTTCCAGACGCACAGTCATAATTAATCCAAACTTATATATATATAAGAACGTTTAGCTTAACTTAATTTTGGGCTCCCGTGATACTTGTCGCGCAGTGACCGGGAGGAGCTGACATGAACGACATCAATATAGGCCTGGAAGGCGTGGTTGTCGGTACCACTGCCGTGTCTGACGTCGATGGGGCCGCGGGCCGCCTCAGCTATCGCGGCGTCAATATTGAAACGCTGGTGCATCGCCCCTACCTGCAAGTGGCCTGGCTGTTGCTCTACGGCGCGCCGCCGAGCCCGCGGCAGGAACAGACCCTGGCGCATTTTCTGCTCGAGCATCGGGCGCTGGCACCCCACGAGCGCGACCTGCTGGCCGCCTTGCCCGTGGACACCCACCCGATGCGCATGTTGCAAGGCTTGATCCCGGTGCTGGATTTCTCCTCGCGGGCGGATATGGCACTACCCGGTGGCGAAGATGCCCGCCGCGGCCTGATCGTGGCGGCCCGGTTGCCCACTCTGCTGGCGGCCTGGCTGCGACGCCGGGCCGGTCTCGGCTGGCCCGGCACATCCAACCGGCTCGAGCCCCTGCAGGCTTTCCTGGTTGACCTGGGCGGCGCCGAACCGCGCCCGGACGCCCTGGCAGCGCTGCAGGCAGCGCAGATCCTACAGATGGAGCACAGCTATAACGCCGGCACCTTTGCCGGGCGCGTGGTGTTGAGCGCGCAGGCGCCGGTGGAATCGAGCGTCGCTGCCTCTATCGGTACGCTGTTCGGCAAGTTGCACGGCGGCGCTGATCAGGCGGCCCTGGAGTTTGCCCGCTCTATCGACGGCCCGGGAGCCGCCGATGCCACAGTTGCCGAGGTGTTGAAGTCCGGCGGCCGCATCATGGGCATAGGCCACCGGGAGTACCAGGTCACCGACCCCCGAGCCAGGCTGCTCAGGCCCCTCGCCGAAACCCTGTGCGCCGCCGATCCGGAACATCAGCGCCTGTTCCAGACGCTGGTGGCCATTGAAGAGAGCTGCCGGCGCCGGCTGGAAAAGCCCGGCAAGCCCCTGCGCGCCAACGTCGAGTTCTACAAGGGTGCGGTGTTCCACGCTCTGGGTCTGCCCAGCGATAGCTTTACCGCCATGTTTGCCCTGGCCCGGGTGTGGGGCTATATCGCTCACGCCCTGGAGTTCCGGCCGCAATCGCGCCTGATAAGACCACGGGCGCTATACCTTGCCCCGGGGGCGCCGGACGGCACTCTCGCCGGGCTTCAAAGCGGATATTGAAGGTAGGTAGTGAAGGTAGGTAGTGAAGGTAGGTAGTGAAGGTAGATCTTGAAGGCAGATAGTGAAGCGGGCGCCCACCGCCCAGTGCAAGCAAAAAAAAGCCCGCCGGGCTGGTGGCGGGCTCTCTCTGGACGGCCGGGGCGCGTGAGCGCAGGCCCTTAGCCGCTGGCAGCGTTGTCCTCGGCCTCAGTGGAGGCGGCGGCTTCCTTGATCAGGGGCTGAAGCTCGCCGGACTCATACATCTCCATAACAATGTCACAGCCGCCGACCAACTCTCCTTTGACCCACAGCTGCGGGAAGGTCGGCCAGTTGGCGTAGGTCGGCAGGTTGGCGCGAACGTCGGGGTTGCTGAGCACGTCGACGTAGGCAAAGCGCTCACCGCAGGCCATTAAGGCCTGGGACGTGCGTGCCGAAAAGCCACACTGGGGCTGGTTAGGGGAGCCCTTCATATAGAGAATGACGGCGTTGTTTTCGATCTGCTCTTTGATGGTGTCGATAATATCCATGATGACCTGTACCGCGGGTTCAAAAACGCTATTGTAACTTCTATAGGCGGAAACGTCTCAATTGGATCACGTCGCATTGCTTCGCCGAGCCGCCGGCGATTACCATGCGGGATTCGGTAACGCGCCGGCGGCACGACCCGAGACAACTGTCTGCCAGCGCAACGGTAGCAACGCGACAAATGCAACAACAGGAGCAGCGCCATGACCTCGGCACTGATGAACACCTACAAGCGACTCGACGTGACATTTACCCACGGGGAAGGCGCCTGGCTGGTCGACAGCGAGGGGCGGCGCTACCTGGATGCCATCGCCGGCATCGGCGTCAACTCCCTGGGGCATGCTCACCCGGCGGTCACTGCAGCGGTCAGCGCCCAGGTCGGCAAGCTGGTTCACACCTCCAACCTGTACCGGGTCGAGCACCAGGAGGCCCTGGCACACCGGCTCGCAGAGGTATCCGGTCTGTCCCGTTCCTTCATCGGCAATTCCGGCGCCGAGGCCAATGAGGCGGCTATCAAACTGGCTCGCCTCTATGGCCACCAGCGCAAGATCCAGAACCCCGCCGTCATCGTGATGGAGCACGCCTTCCACGGCCGCACCATGGCCGCGCTGTCGGCGTCGGGCAGCCGCAAGATACAGGCTGGCTTTGAGCCGCTGGTGAGCGGGTTTACCCGGGCACCCTTCGGTAACGCGCAAGCCGTGCGCACCATCGCCGAGAACAACCACAGCGTTGCCGCGGTCCTGGTGGAGCCGATCCAGGGAGAAGGTGGCATCAACCTGCCGCCCGAAGGTTACCTGGCGGAGCTGCGCGAGATCTGTGACGAGCACGACTGGCTGCTGATGTTCGACGAGGTCCAGTGCGGCAACTGTCGTACCGGCACCTGGTATACCTGTCAGGGTGAATCCGTGGTGCCCGACGTGATCACCACTGCCAAGGCGCTGGCCAATGGCATACCGATCGGCGCCTGCATGGCCGGCGGCGCGGCAGCGGAAGTCTTCCAGGCCGGGCACCATGGCTCCACCTACGGCGGCAACCCGCTGGCCTGCGCCGCTGCCCTGGCGGTCATCGAGACCATGGAAACCGAGGCCATTGCCGACCACGCGGCGGCCATCGGCGCGCGGATACTGGCGGGCTTCCGGGAGCAATTGGGCGGCGTGGCCGGGGTTCGCGATATCCGCGGCCGCGGCCTGATGCTGGGCATCGAGCTGGATTCGCCCTGTGGCGACCTGGTCGACGCCGCGCTGGATGCCGGCCTGCTCATCAACGTCACCGCCGGCAATGTGATCCGCCTGTTGCCGCCGCTGATTCTCAATGAGACGGAAGCGGAGCAACTCGTGGACGGGGTGTCCGGGCTGGTCATCCGTTTCCTGCAACAGGAAGCACCGGCCCGCGCCAGCGCATAGTCCACAGGCCGGCGGTTCTCCACAGTCAGCCACTTTTTCCCAGCCAAAGCGACGCTCGCGGCCTGTCACCTGTGCATGTTTTGCACAGGTGAATGCCATCTAAATAACAAAAGATCCAACTTGAGACGCGGGCTTAGAACAAATCGATAGAAGCCCTATCCTGCGGCGCGCAAGCGCCTGATTTCTAAAGACTTTGATGTCATGCGGGCTGAGGGGTTAGTGGTCACAGACCTTCTGGTTTGCTCACACTTTATCCACAGAAAAACCCCAGCTCCAATACCTTGCATTCCGGTAACAAGCGCATTATCTTGTACCTCAGCTGCCGGCAAAGCCCAATATATGGGGTAGCAGCCTAATAGCAGCTATGTGTGAGACAGCAGCTATGGAATAGCAGCGAGATAGCAGCGAGATAGCAGCCCGGGAATCGCTACACCTGACCTGATCGTGACGCACCTGATCGTGACACAAATGTATCTGGCGCGTACTTCGAACAGGGCAGAACAGAGCGAGAAACGGGGAAAGGCAGCGACGGCAATATATAAGCGGTAATAACAGAGCGACGTTTTCCAGACAGGGCCAAGGGGAAACATCCAGCGCCGACAATGGGCCGTTACCGGGTTCTCCGGGCACGACCACACTCTACACACGCGGCGATGGAAACGGGGGACAACAAGCCAGTGACACGGTTTCGGGGAATCCGTAGCAGTACCACCGGCAGACCAGACCACCTACCTACGGCGACGGAAGGCTAATGCAAGTGGTGTACACGAGGTAACGAGGTAGCACACGGTGCAGGGAGTTGGTGCAGAGAGCTGGTGCAGAGAGCTGGCGCAGGCAGTTCAGGTAGCAGCAACCCGGCCACACCGTGAATACACCTACAAACGGCCGGGTCCGGCATTCGCAGGGGCCCGGTGAATAAAAGAGCGTTAGGCACATCGACGACAGGCAACACGGGGTCGCGGGCAAACTGGATACCATTCATCCAGCCAGCACGCGGGCCAGCAAGAGCAGGGAATGCCGACAGTCGATATTGCCAAGCCTAATTCCGGAGTAGACATGCAAACAGAGATCGAACAAACCCAAACCGGCCAAGGCGGCCTGCCCGACAGCGATGCCGGCGCTTCCAGTTCCTCCAACATCTCAGCCACGGCGCCCGGGCAGATTCGCGTGATCAAGCGCAACGGCACGGTGGTCCCCTACGACGACAGCAAGATCTCTGTCGCCATTACCAAGGCCTTCCTGGCCGTGGAAGGCGGCACGGCGGCGGCGTCCTCGCGTATTCACGAGACCGTGGCCAAGCTGACCGACCAGGTCAGCGCTACTTTCAAGCGCCGCATGCCCTCCGGCGGCACCATCCACATCGAGGATATCCAGGACCAGGTGGAACTGGCGCTGATGCGCGCCGGTGAACACAAAATTGCCCGTGACTACGTGATTTACCGGGAAGAGCATGCCCGCATGCGCGCCGAGAAGTCCGGCGAGGCCGCCGCAGCGGCAGCGTCTTCTCCCCACGTTGGCATTCACGTGGCCCAGGCAGACGGCAGCCGGGCACCGCTGGACATCACCCGCATCAACACCATCGTCAAGGAAGCCTGTGCCGGCCTCGAGGACGTCAGCGAAGCTGAAATCATCGATGAGGCGCTGAAGAACCTGTACGACGGTGTCTCTCAGCAGGAGCTGAGCACCTCCCTGGTGATCACCGCGCGCACCCTGATCGAGAAGGAACCCAACTACAGCTACGCCGCCGCGCGCCTGCTGCTGGACGACCTGCGCGCTGAGGCACTGACCTTCCTGGGCGTGGCCGAAAACGCCACCCAGCGGGACATGGGCACGCTCTACGCGCAAGCGCTGCCGGCCTACATCGAACGCGGCGTGGAACTCGAACTGCTGGCGCCGGAACTGAAGAATTTCGACCTGGACGCCCTGGGTGAAGCACTGGCACCGGAGCGCGACCTGCAGTTTACCTACCTGGGACTGCAGACCCTGTACGACCGCTACTTCATTCACAGCAACGAAGTGCGTTTCGAGCTGCCGCAGATTTTCTTCATGCGCGTGGCCATGGGCCTGGCGGTCGAAGAGGACCAGCCTACGGCACGGGCCATCGAGTTCTATCGCCTGCTGTCGTCCTTCGACTACATGAGCTCCACCCCAACCCTGTTCAACGCCGGCACCCTCCGCCCGCAGCTGTCATCCTGCTACCTGACCACGGTGCCGGACGACCTGCACGGTATTTACGGCGCCATTCAGGACAACGCCATGCTGTCGAAATTTGCCGGCGGCCTGGGCAACGACTGGACGCCGGTGCGCGCCCTGGGTTCCTACATCAAGGGCACCAACGGCAAGTCTCAGGGCGTGGTGCCGTTCCTGAAGGTCGTCAACGACACCGCCGTGGCGGTCAACCAGGGCGGCAAGCGCAAGGGCGCGGTGTGCTCCTACCTCGAGACCTGGCACATGGATATCGAGGAATTCGTGGAGCTGCGCAAGAACACCGGTGACGATCGCCGCCGCACCCACGACATGAACACCGCCAACTGGATTCCCGACCTGTTCATGAAGCGGGTCTTCGACGACGGCCAGTGGACCCTGTTCTCACCGAACGACGTGCCCGACCTGCACGACCTGTACGGCGAGGCCTTCGAGAAGCGCTACGAGCAGTACGAGGCAATGGCGGCCAGCGGCGAGCTCAAGCTGCACAAGACCGTCCCCGCCCAGACCCTGTGGCGCAAGATGCTCGGCATGCTGTTCGAGACCGGCCACCCCTGGGTGACCTTCAAGGACCCCTGCAACATGCGCTCACCGCAGCAGCATGTGGGCGTGGTGCACTCCTCCAACCTGTGTACCGAAATCACGCTGAACACCAGCGCCAACAACGAGATCGCGGTGTGCAACCTCGGCTCGGTCAACCTGCCGCAGCACGTGGGTGAGGACGGCCTGGACGTCAGGAAGCTGGAGCAGACGGTCACCACCGCGGTACGCATGCTCGATAACGTTATCGACATCAACTACTACTCGGTGGACGCGGCGCGCAACTCCAACCTGCGCCACCGGCCGGTGGGCCTGGGCCTGATGGGCTTCCAGGACGCGCTGTACAAGCAGCACATCGCCTACGGCTCCGATGCCGCCGTGCAGTTTGCCGATACCTCCATGGAGGCGATCAGCTACTACGCCATCCAGGCCTCCACCGCCCTGGCGGAAGAGCGCGGCGCCTATGAGAGCTTCGACGGCTCCCTGTGGAGCAAGGGGGTCCTGCCGATCGACTCACTCAAGAACATGGCGGCCGAGCGCGGTGACGACTACATCGAGGTCGACACCAGCGAGACCCTGGACTGGGAAAGCCTGCGGGCCCGGGTGCAGATCAAGGGCATGCGCAATTCCAACGTGATGGCGATCGCGCCGACGGCGACCATTGCCAACATCACCGGCGTGTCCCAGTCGATCGAGCCCACGTACCAGAACCTGTACGTGAAATCGAACCTGTCCGGCGAGTTCACGGTGGTCAACCCGTACCTGATTAAGGACCTCAAGGCCCGCGGCCTGTGGGACAAGGTGATGGTCAACGACCTTAAGTACTACGACGGTAGCGTGCAGAACATCGACCGCGTGCCGGAAGACCTGAAAGCGATATACGCGACCGCTTTCGAGGTGGAGCCGCGCTGGCTGGTGGACGCCGCCAGCCGCCGCCAGAAGTGGATCGACCAGGCGCAGTCACTGAACCTGTACATCAACAACGCCAGCGGCAAGAAGCTCGACATCACCTACCGGATGGCCTGGTACCGCGGTCTGAAGACCACGTACTACCTGCGCTCCCTGGCGGCGACGGGCACCGAGAAGTCCACCATTGACACCGGCCAGCTGAACGCCGTATCGGCGGGCGAACCGGCACCGGCCGAGGTACCGGCGGCCTGTTCGCTGGACGACCCGGACTGTGAGGCCTGCCAGTAAGGCAAGACACAACGACGTCAGTGACCGTCGCGTCATAAGCGACAAGGTCTTAAAGCTTAAAAAAAGGGTAGAAATTCCAGGAGAGAGACATGCTTAGTTGGGACGAGTACAACACGGAAGACAGCGTACCCGAGGCGAAAGCCACGGCCCGCGTCAGCGAGCCTTTGGCGGGCCAGGGGGCCGACACCGCTGCCGCAGAGGCGCCTATCCCCACGCCGATCGTGGAAACGATCAGCGAGGCCCATGCCGAGAAAGCCGTACAGGCTGAGCAGGCTGAGAAAGCAGAGCAGGAACTGACTACCGCGGCGCCGGTGGCTGCCGACGCCGAAGCAGCCCAGGCGCTCGCCGCTGCCAACAAAGCCGTGGCGCAGGCCAACACCCTGATCGAAGAGGCCAACCAGGCCATTGCCGATATGGATGTGGCCCCGGGCCTGGAAGAGCTGGAGATGGGTGCGGCCCGGGTTTCGGTCGACGAAAAGGCGATGATCAATTGCCGGGCCGACCTCAACCAGCTCGTGCCCTTCAAGTATGACTGGGCCTGGCAGAAATATCTGGACGGCTGCGCCAACCACTGGATGCCCCAGGAAATCAACATGACGGCG
>JANQGK010000365.1 GCA_028277365.1 Halieaceae bacterium
CCCAGGCACCGCCGCAGCCCTTGGAGATGGCCCCGAAACCCTGCAACAGTTCCAGTGCCTGCGACCAGGCACCGGCCGGCGGCTTGTTCAGCCAGTCCAGGCTGACCTCAGCCAGACCGCTCTGCAGCTCCTGGCCTGGGGCATCGACGATGTGTATGGCCTGGACTGGCTGAACAAGCCGCCGGCCGGTGCCTGGTCGCAGGCACTGGAACTGTTGCAGGGTTTCGGGGCCATCTCCAAGGGCTCCGGCGGTGCCTGGGTGGTGACCCGCACCGGGGAGCAGATGGCCCGCCTGCCGGTACACCCGCGCGTTGCGCACATGATGATTCGCGGCTGCGACTGGGGTCTGCGGGACGAGGCCTGCGCGCTGGCCGCCATTTTGGGCGAGCGCGATCCGTTCCCCGACCTGGGCTCCGACATCGAGCGCCGGGTATTGATGGTGCAAGACAAGGAAGAGTGTCCTTCGGAGCAGCGCCACTGGAGAGTGCGCGCCCAGCGCCAGATGACTTATTACAAGGTGATGTGCCGGGGGCTGCCCACCGGTCGCGAGAACGTTGCCAATATCGGTGCCCTGATTGCCGAGGCCTACCCGGACCGCATCGCCCGCCGCCGCGGCGAGAGCGGCCATATCTACCAGCTCGCCAACGGACGGGCCGCGGCCCTGGACCCCTCCGACCCACTCTGCAATGAAGAGTGGCTGGCGGTGGCAGAACTGGGCGGGCAAATCGGCGCCGCCCAGGACCGGGTGTGGCTGGCGGCACCACTCAACAAGGGCCTGTTCATGGGCCTGCTGTCTGACTGTATAGAAACCGCGGACCGGGTGGAGTGGGATGACCGCAATGAGCGCTTCGTAGCCGAGCGTCAGCGCCGCATTGGCGCCCTGGTGATGGCCCGCGAGCCACTCACGAACATTCCCAGCCGCGCCCACCAGCAGGCTTTGCAGGAGTTGATGTGGGCGCGCGGCCTTGGGGTGCTGCCCTGGACCGAAGAGCTGGAACAATGGCGCGCGCGGGTGGCACTGCTGCACCGTGAGCTCGGCGAGCCCTGGCCCGATGTGTCCAACGAGGCCCTCATGGGCCGGCTCGAAGAATGGCTGCTGCCTTACCTTGGCACGGTCAAGAAGCTGGCGGATTTCAACAAGCTGGACCTGCGCAGTATCCTCACCGCGATGATTCCCTGGCCCTTGCCCAAGGAGATGGCACAGCTGGTGCCGGAAAAGCTGCGCGTGCCCTCAGGTTCCGAGGTGCGCGTCGACTATACCCAGGAGCCGCCGGTGCTGGCGGTCAAACTGCAGGAAATGTTCGGCTGCGAAGAAACCCCGGAGATCCTCGGTGTGCCGGTGCTGATACACCTGTTGTCACCGGCGGGCCGGCCGGTGCAGGTCACCCAGGACCTGGCCAGTTTCTGGCGCAACGGCTACGCCGAGGTGCGCAAGGAAATGCAGGGCCGCTACCCCAAGCACCCCTGGCCGAAAGACCCCCTGGAAGCATCCCCCACCGGGCGCACCAAGCAGCGCGCCTGAGGCATTGCCGCGCAGCGCTGTGGGCGCTCAGGTGGTGGTCCGTAATACAATCCGGGAACACCCATTCTCAAGGATTGCCCATGGCCGATCTTCGCTGGCTTGTGCCCGTCTCGCTGACCCTCGCGGTCTCCCCCGTACTTGCCGAAGACCTTCCAGACCCGCTGGCGGCGGGCTGGCAGGGTGAATCAGTCTGTGAATGCCTGCACCGCGATGAGCACCTGCGCATTCTGCGCTGCAGCTTTCCCCCGGGTGTCGGCCATGAGCGCCATTTCCACCCGCCCCATGTGGGCTATGTGCTGGCCGGTGGCCGCATGCAAATCACCAGCGCCGAGGGGACGCGGGTGCAGGATGTGCCGACCGGCATTGCCTTCTCCAACCCCGACGGTATTCGCTGGCACGAGGCGGTGAACATTGGGGATACCACTGCCAGTTACCTGATGGTGGAACCTGCCACGAAGAGCGGCCCACCGCTGCAGTGCCCATGAAAAGCGCCCATGAAAAGCGCCCATGAAAAGCGCCCGAGAAAAGAGCCCATAAAAAGCGCCCATAAAAAAGGCCGGCGGCACACCTGATAAGGGGCACAGCCGGCCACGGCTCGTAGGGGGTTCAGTTGTACTCTTCGGTGCTCGCCTCCGGACGCTTGCCTCGCCGGCCGCCATTCTGCGAGCGGTGCTGGCGCATCTGGTCGAGCTGCTCCTCGGTCAGCACGGCGCGCATCTGGTCGCGCTTCTCCCAGCGGCTGGCATCGCTCTCGCGAATTTCGCGCATCTGCGCCACCTGCTCATCGCTGAGGTTCAGGTCATTGCGCATGCGCTCGAGACGCTCGTCATGGTTTCGGCGCTCCTCGTCCTCGGCCAGGGCGTAGGGCGCGGTGGCCAGGGCCAGCACCAGGGCAATAGCTGTTTTGTTCATGGGGCGATCTCCGTCGGTTGATGGAGTTATTGAAGCAAACCAGCCTGTAAAGGTGTCGGGCGACAAGGCAAAGAAGTGTAAAGCTCAAAAGGCGGCCTTTGACCCAGGTCAATGGCGCTACCGGTTGTCACCGCGGAGCCATTGTTTTGTCGCTCCCAGAGCGCATATTTAAGGTAAGCGCCGGTCACGGCGACGACAGTTGAGAGGAGACAGTCATGTCATTGATTCCAAGAGGAAGTTTTTTCGATTCCGACCGCTTTGTGGACGATTTCTGGGCCCCGCTGCGCCGTGAGGGCGAGGCGACCAGCGCCTTTTTCGCGCCCCGGGTCGACATCAAGGACAAGGACGACCATTTCGAGATCACCGCAGAACTGCCCGGGGTAGCCAAGGACGATATTCACCTGACCCTGGCCGACGGCGTGCTCACGCTGGAAGCTGAGACCCGGCAGGAAGACAAGGAAGAAAAAGACGGCAAGATCATTCGCCAGGAGCGCCGCTACGGCAAGCTGATGCGCAGCTTCAACCTGGGCAGTGAAGTGCACGAGGAAGACATCAGCGCCGACTTCAAAGACGGTGTGCTGACCCTGAAGGCACCCAAGCGCGCGGAGCCGGCGCTGACCACGCGGCGCATCAGCGTCAATTGAGGTGAGGGCAGGCCACGCGTGTGGCCTGCTGATCAACAGGCGCCGCGGGCGGTCAGCACTGCGGGCACGGTTTTCAGCAGCAGGGCGATGTCCAGCCACAGGCTGCGGGTGCGAATATACCTGAGGTCCAGTTCCACCTGCTGTGGGAAGGGGATGTTGGAGCGCCCGGACACCTGCCAGATGCAGGTGATTCCGGGTGTCACCGCCAGCCGGCCGCGCTGGTAGGGTGTGTACTGTTCCACCTCCGACGGCACCGGCGGCCGCGGGCCCACCAGCGACATGTCACCTGCCAGCACGTTGTAGAGCTGGGGCAGTTCGTCGATCGACAGCTTGCGAATCAGCCGCCCTACGCGTGTGATGCGCGGGTCCTTTTTCATCTTGAAGGTCACGCCCCCCTGCATTTCGTTGGTGGCCAGCAGGGCCGCCTTGCGAGCCTCCGCGTCGCGGTACATGGAGCGGAACTTCCAGCAGCGAAAGGGCTCGCCGTCCTTGCCCACCCGGGTCTGGAAAAACAGCGGCCCGCCGCGGGAGTCCACGACGATGGCCAGCATGGTCAGCAGCAGTAGCGGGCTTAGCAGCAGCAGGCCGACCGCCGCGGCGGCCACGTCCAGCGCGCGCTTGGCGATAGGGTAAAGCCCTACTTCGGGCAGGGCGGCATCAAAGTCAAAGGTGTCAAAAGTCCGTGTATTCATAGTCGGTTCCTCCTACCCAGCTCAGAGCAACCGCCATGCCATTCCTGCAAGTTATTGTTTTAAATAATAAAAACTGAATATCGCCATTGGGCACGCCCGCCCGGCCACGCAGTTTGGCAAGACGGCTTCACGCTTTGCGTCGCATTTTGCGAAAACGGCAGGCGCCCGCTGGGCGGCTGCCGCTCGCTGAACCCCCCCAACACTTCCGCGCAGGCCGCGCCAGCTCTGGCCTGGCGCGCAATCCGCGCCGATCGCAGGCGGGCTGGCACTGGATTTGCTCTTATCCAGGCAACGCCAACACATTTTCGATTCCCTGGAGAAGAGCCATGAAAAAGCTGTTGTTCCTGACCTCCGAGTTGCCTTACCCCGGCAACAGCGGCGGCAAACTCAAAAGCCTGGAGCTGCTGGAGCGTCTGATGGATGAGTACCGCGTGTCCCTGGCCTGCCCGCTGAAGCTCGACGACCGCCTGCACGCCACCCGCTTTC
>JANQGK010000367.1 GCA_028277365.1 Halieaceae bacterium
AACTCCCGCTGGCGGTCGACTTCGCCGTCTTCGTTCAGGAACAGGTCGCGATGGGCGCTTCCGGGGGCCACTTCACGGTAATCCACCAGTGTCTGGCGGTTCTCCTCTGCCAGGTGAATAAGCATGAAGCCGCCACCGCCGATGTTACCGGCCCGCGGGTAGGTCACTGCCAGCGCGAAGCCGGTGGCGACCGCCGCGTCCACAGCGTTTCCACCCTGGCGCAGGATGTCGACGCCAACTTCTGCCGCCAGCCGCTCCGGGCTCGCCACCATGCCGTGTCTCGCCACCTCGGGCAGGAAACGGTTTTCGAAGTTGAGGATGGGTTCTTGACCCTGCGCCGGGACGGCCCCGACAATCAGGAACAGGCAAAGCGTGCGCAGCAGGCTCACGTAACGGCCCCTTGTTTTGTGTCTGAGAAGTGAGCCCGGATTATGCCAAAAAACACCGAGCGCGCGCTTGCCGAGCTGGAGCAGCGCTGGCGGCTGATCTTTGAGCGCCTGGCCGGGGGCAGTGAGGTGCCACCCAGTCTGCGGCTGCGCACCGAGGGCTTCATGGAGGCGTTGGTGGTGCTGGGATTGGCAGCGGAGGCGGACCTGCAGGTGGCGCTGGAGCAGCAGTACCAACATGCCTTTGGTGAAGCGCTGCCCGGCGACTGGCGCGAGCTGTTTCCCTTTCCCCAGGTACCGGGTTTTGGACAACGGGCCCCGGTCTACCCTTCCACCAGTGACTAGCGGGTTGTAGGTAATATTTCATGGGTTCATGGCGGGCCAGGTTGTATGATTCCGGACATGTGCACTGAGATTTTCTATCGTCGAACCTCGCCCGGGCGCCGTGCCGCCCGTTGTTTTGTTCTGCTGGCGAGCGCGCTGCTGGTGGCCTGTACCACCATTGACGACATCATCTCCTCCAACGTCAAGGTCGACTACAAGAAGGGCTACGACTTCGACACCATCAAGGTGATGAACGTCTCCTGTGGCCTGGCGGAAGATGACACCACACTCAGCGGTGAGCAGATCGAGCGCGTCAACCTGGCCCTGATCCGGGCGCTGGAGCGCCGCGGCGTGACCGTGGTCGGCGACGACCAACCCGCCGATGCCCAGGTGAGCTGGCATGTGGTGGTCAAGGAGCAGAGCAGCCTGCGCGAGTACAACGCCCAAAGCTATTACCAATGCTGGCGCTGTGGCCCCTCTATTTCCAGCGCCAGCGCGGTGCAGTACACCCAGGGCACCTTCGTGGTCGATGTGATCGACCCGGCAATCAGCAAATCAGTTTGGCGCGGCGTGATGCAGGGCCGGCTGGCGGATGTGCGCGGCAGCAATGTCCAGCAGGCGCGCTTCGACAAGGCCGCCCGGGAGATGTTCGCTAAGTTTCCACCCGGTATTCTTATCGACGGAATCTACTGACGATCCCGCCGGGTTCCCCGCCTGGCATCTTGATCGTACTCGCTGGAGCGCGGCTCCCGCCACATGAACGTCAGCGGGGGCCCTCCCTCGCCGATAGGCTCCTCATCCTGGATCTCGAAACCGTGTCGCTGGTACAGCGGTATGTTGAGCGGCGAACTGCTTTCCAGGTAGGCCGGCGCGCTCTCCTGGTCGCAGCGGCGGGTGACCTGTTTCAACAGTTCGGAACCCAGGCCCCGGCCCTGATGTCCCTTGCGGGCGCCGATGGCATGCAGGTAGTAGTGGGGCTGCCGAGGATGGTGCCTCGACATCACTTCCTGGGCCTGCGTGAGGCGCGGTAACACCCGGGTGCCGCTGTGCATGACCAGGCGCAGTAACAGCCAGAGTTGATCCAGCCCCATGGGCACGCGATGCGCCACACCGGGCGGCAGCCACATGGCGGCGGCGCGACCCTCGCTGTCCATGAAGACCATGCCCTGCGCCATGTACAGGCGTTTGGCCAACAGTGTGTAGAAGCCCGGGTACAGTCCCACATGGGGGATGACCCAGTTCATGCAGGGATCTTCCGAGAAGGCGTCGGCGAGAATATCCGCTACCCTGGCCGTATCGGTGGGTGTGGCTCTGACGATGCTTGGAGGCTGCATGGCGGTTTTGTCCCCTCTACACTGTGCAAGCCGTCGGCTGTGCCGGCGAACTGGGCTATAGTAGGGCCATTCCGGGACAGGCGAAACGCAGATGGACGAGCCAGCACCGCCCAGCCAGAGTGTGATTGACGAGCTGAGGCGCCGCAAGGTGTTGCGTAGCACCACCATTTACGCCGTCACAGGCTGGTGTGTGCTGCAGTGGAGCGATTTTATCTTCGGCCGTCTCGGCTGGCCCGACTGGACGGTCACCCTGGTGCTGACCGCGGTGGTGCTGGGTTTCCCGATCACCGTCGCCCTCGCCTGGGTCTTTGATATCACACCGCATGGCGTGCGGCTGTCGGATCCTACACAACTGTCGGCTGGGGTACGCACGCCCATCAGCTGGATTGTCGATGCTGTGGTTGCCGTTCTGTTCCTGGCCACCCTCGGCATGCTCTACATCGAGCTGGGTTAAGCAGGTAAATCAGGCAGGCAAATTGAGCAGGCAAATGATGGAACTGGAAGACTTTCGCCGGGAGTACCTGCAGGATGGCCTTGAGCGCGAGGATCTCGTCGATGATCCTATCCAGCAGTTCGAGCGATGGCTGTCGCAGGCCGTGGCTGGCGGCATCACCGACCCCACCGCCATGGTGCTGGCTACGGTCGAGGCGGGGCAGCGCCCCTGGCAACGCATGGTGTTGCTTAAGGATGTGAGTCAGGAGGGCTTTGTTTTCTACACCAACCTGGAGAGCCGCAAAGCGCACGCGATGGCGGAAAATCCCCGGGTGTGTTTGCAGTTTCCCTGGAACGTGCTTGAGCGGCAGGTCATCGTCGGTGGCCGGGTCGAGCGTTTGTCAAACCTTGAGGTAACACGCTACTTCCTCACCCGACCCAGGGAGAGCCAGCTGGCCGCCTGGGCCTCGGCCCAGAGCCGGCCGATCTCGGCCCGCGCGGTGCTGGAAGAAAAATTCCTGGAGCTCAAGAACAAATTCTCCCGCGGTGAGGTTCCGCTACCCAGTTTTTGGGGAGGCTATCGGGTGGTACCCGACGAGATCGAGTTCTGGCAGGGTGGCGCCCACCGCTTGCATGATCGCTTCCTCTACACCAGGCAGGATGACCTGGCCTGGTCCATCGAACGCCTGTCACCCTAGGGGGCCCATCATGTCCAGAATCCTCATCGCGCTATTTCTGGCGCTGCTCGCGAGCTCCTCGCTGGGCTCCCACCTGAGCGAGGACGAGGTCGTCGCTATGGAAGAGGCCTGCGAAAAACTGCGCCAGGAGAAGCTGGCACCGGAAAAAGCCGCTGTTCTCAAGCGCTGTCTCAGCGCTGGCAAAAACACTCGGCGGGAGTGTGAAGCTCAGGCCGGCGCCTACGGCGAGATCCGGACCGGAGCCATCCGCCGGCCAGGCAAATACTACGAGCTGCCTGAGTGCGAGGCGGCCTACCGGGCGCGCGAGCATTTCCGAGTCAATCCCGGACGTTAGCCTTGGCCGCGCTTCTGTTACACCAGTATGAGGTCTCGCCCTTCGCCGCCAAAGTGCGGCGGGCGCTGCGTTACAAAGGCCTGGACTTCGAAGTGAAGAACTACCGGGTGGCGGACGCCGGCAAGATCCGCAAGACCATCAGCCCCACTGGCAAGACCCCGGTGCTGGAGGACGAGACCGGCCTGGTGGTGGATAGCACGGCTATTCTGCGACACCTGGATGCGCGTTACCCGGCCCCACCCATACTGCCGTCTTCGCCCGCAGATCGCGCTTACGCCCACATCGTCGAGGACTGGGCTGACGAAAGCCTGTTTTTCTATGACCTCGCGATGCGCAGCTGGCCCAACAATATCGACTGGTTAAAGCGGGACGTGCTGAGTCACGACTCGGGCTTCATGCGCTGGCTGCTTTACCGCCTGCTCGATGGTTTCGTGCGCAAGACCGGCCAGACCCAGGGCATTGGCCGAAAGGACCGCGACACCATTTGCGCTGAAACCGCTGCCCATTTCGATGCCATCGTCGACCTGCTGGGGGACGGACCCTGGCTGGTGGGCGAGCACTTAAGCGTGGCGGACCTGGCGGTGGCCAGCATGTGCACGGTGATCGAGCGGGCGGAGGAGGCGGCGGCACTGATGCAGGCACGACCCGCCCTGTTGGAATGGCGCGAGCGTGTTGATGCGGCCACCTTTCCTCCCGGCACCGCTCCAGAGGCGCGGGCGATTACCTAGGGC
>JANQGK010000011.1 GCA_028277365.1 Halieaceae bacterium
AAGTCTGCGCTGGACTCACTCTCTGGGGGTGGGCGCAGTAAGTCCAGAGGCAGTGCCTCCACCGCCTGGGCCAGGGACTCGAGTTCGTCATCCGCGGCATGGGTATCGCCCAAGGTTTCACGCAGGCCGTTGATACGCGCCGCGTACTGCTGGCCCCAGCGGCCGGCGAGGGCGGCCGCAAACAGGCTGCCCAGTATGCCCAGCACCAGCAACCCGAAAGACATGCCGCGCTGTTCCTCGAGGGCTGGGTCCGGAGCCGCTGCCAGTACCAGCTCGCCGGCAATATTGCCGTCGATGGTTACTGTGGCGTTGGCGTAGACCGAGTCCTCCATTAGGCCGTTCCCGGTTTGCCCCAGGGGTCGCTGGTCCAGGTCGTTGACCGTGATCTGCTGCAGGCCGTGGCGATCGAGCAGGCTGCGCAGGGTGGCCTCAAGGCGCACCAGGTCGGCGGCGTCTACTGCCGGCGCTACCTGAACGGCAAGCTGTTCAGCCAGAGAAGCCAGGTGCTCAGCGGACTGTTGCTCGAGAATGTAGCGGCTGGAGAGATTGCCGATCAGAACCAGCAGCAGCGTCAGCGCCAGGCAGAGGCTCCCGCAGAGCAGTGCCAGTCGCTGGGAAATCTTGTGCATGCAAGTCCCTGTGTTGCCGGTGGAGGGCCGCCCGAGCCTGCGTTCGCTTTGTGCTCGCTGTAGAATAGGCGCTTTTTTGAGGCGGCGGGTGTGAAAGAGATATTGTTGATTAACATTTCGGGTGATGACAAGCCCGGTGTTACCGCCGCCGTCACCGAGATCCTCGCGGGCTACGATATCAACGTGCTCGACATCGGCCAGGCGGTGATCCACGACCACCTGGCGCTAGGGGTGCTGGTGGAACTGCCGGGGCCACCCCACCAGGCACCGGTGCTGAATGAGCTCGAGTCCCGCATCGAGGCGCTCGCACTGAAAGCCCGCTTTACCCCCATCGATGGAGACAGCTACGACCACTGGGTGGGCGGCCAGGGCCGGGCCCGCTATATCGTCAGCCTGCTGGCGCGCAAGATTACCGCGCTGCAGCTCTCCCGGGTCACCGGCGTAGTGTCGCACTACGGCCTCAATATCGATGACATCCACCGCCTGTCGGGCCGCGTGCCGCTGGGCGAGCTGCCGCCGCTGAGCAAAGCCTGCGTGGAGTTCTCGGTACGAGGCCGGCTGGAAGATACCGCAGCCTTCCGCTCGGATCTGCTGGAGCTGGCGGCGGATATGGATGTGGATATCGCCTTCCAGGAAGACAATATGTACCGCCGCAATCGCCGCCTGGTGGCCTTCGATATGGACTCCACCCTGATTGAGGCAGAGGTGATTGATGAGCTGGCCAAGCGCGCCGGCGTGGGTGACCAGGTAGCGGCGATCACCGAGCAAGCCATGCACGGAGAGATCGACTTTAGCGAAAGCTTTCGGCGCCGTGTCGGCTTGCTGAAGGGCCTGGACGAGTCGGTACTGGAGGACATCGCTGCTTCACTGCCGCTCACCGAGGGGGCCCAGCACCTGGTCAGCACGCTGCGTTCGCTGGGTTACAAAACCGCCATCCTGTCGGGTGGCTTTACCTATTTTGGGGAACACCTCAAGCGCCTGCTGGGCATTGACTACGTCTATGCGAACACCCTGGAAATCGCCGGCGGCAAGGTGACGGGGGAGGTGCGCGGTGAGATCGTCGACGGCGAGCGCAAGGCGGCGCTGCTACAAGATATCGCTGCACGTGAGGGTATCGATCTGCAGCAGGTGATCGCGGTGGGGGATGGTGCCAACGACCTGCCCATGTTGCGCATCGCCGGCCTGGGTATTGCCTTTCGCGCCAAACCCCTGGTCAAGCAAAGCGCCGAACAGGCTATCTCCACCCTGGGCCTCGACGGAATCCTCTACCTGTTGGGGATCAGCGACCGCTACCAGCAGCCATAGCCCGGCCTCAGATTTCTGACCAGATCGAACTGAACTTGGTGTCCACCACATCCGCGCGGTCGCGGGCGGCCACCTCGTCGAGCTGCTGGATATAGCGAAACTCGAACTGATTGTAGGCGGCGGTGGATGACACTTTCTTGAACAACTGGATGTAGGACTCCTTGCCGCCCCGGATCAGCGTCACCTTCTGGCGCTCCTTGAAACCCACCCGCGGAGTGATCAGCGTGTTGGGCTGGCCTACCAGCTTGATTTCCGGCAGCAGCAGGGCGCGCATCAGGTCGCCGTCTTCGCCGGTCTTGTGTTGAACCCGGGCGCCATAGGGCGTGGCGCGCGGGCTCAGCAGCTCGACGCCGAGCAGCGTGGTCTGGTCCTTAAGCTGGCTCACCCAGCGGATGACAGCGATGCTCCAGGCGCTGTTGTCGACCTCGCGCACCGCGATCACGTCACCGGTCTTGATGTGGCTGGGAATATCCGCTGACCACTCCAGGCAGTAACCGCCGGGGCTGACATTGGCCATGCGCACCGGGAACACCGGGTGGCGCTCCTTACTGTTGAAGTTGCCGTCCATGCCCGCTTCGCGGATGTGGAACTCCAGCTCTTCCAGGGCCAGGTTGTCGTCGTTGACGGTGCTGTCGAAGACCTTGTCCCACAGCTCCTTTTCCTTGACCGCGTCGTCAGCGGTGGGTGAGGCCTCCGTCTCCCGGTCCAGGATATGAGCGTGCGAGGAGGACACCAGCGACTCGAAGTTGATGCCGCCGCTGACATAGAAATGGGTATTGCTAAGGCCCACTGAGATCCACAGCTTTTCCTGACCCGGTGCGCGCGCGAAGTTGCGCTTGCTCATGACGCCCCAGGCGGTAATCACGTGATCGAGCACGTTGGGCGATACTACCGTGTCTTTGTCGAACACGATGGACTGCTCGCCGGTATCGGTGCGCAGGTTCTGCAGGAAGTCGACCAGCTTGTCGGTGTTGATCAGGCGGCAGTTGTCGCCCGGGATCTCGCTGTACAGGGAGGCGTAGATCGGTGGGTGGTCGCTGGCAAAATCCACCAGGAACAGACCGTCGGCGCGCTCGTCCGGCATGGTCAGGTCGATATGCTCGACCCACTCGCGCAGGCCTTTGAACACGCCGGCCAGGTCGCGCTGGCGCAGCTGGTTGGGTTTGCAGCTTCCCAGCAGCAGGGCCCGCAGATAGGTGTCGGAGATGCTGCCGTCGCCGGCAATACTGTCGGCCACCAGCTGGCTCGACAGCTTCTGGCGCTCCGCCAGCAGGAACAGCTGGTGCAGCTCCATCCAGGCGTTGATTTCCACCGGCTGGTAGAGCTGGTAGGACACCAGCAGTTTCATGCTGGCCGAGGTGATGGCGCGGTGCAGCGCCATGCACACCAGCTTGGCGGGATTGGCGCCGGAGATTTCCTGGCGGCGCTGGATAGTCTGGATGCCGACGATGGTATACGCGGTGGTGACCAGCTCGTAGAGGTTCTGTGCCAGCTTGGCGGCCTTGCGCGGCTCATCCGGCAGCACGATGGGCTGGTTCAGATAAAACTTGGAGAGGGTAGACAGCGCTGTGTGCGTGACCGGGCGCAGGGCTTCGAGAATTTCGAAGCGGATGTCCGGGCGCATATCGACCCGGTTCAGATCGCTGATGGCGCTGCGAAGCTGCTGGGCGACCTGGGCCGGATTGGCCATGGGCAGGCTTTCCGCCCAGTTGGCGGCCTGGTGTGCCGTCAAGCCAAACAGAACGAACTCCGACAGATCCTGCCGGGGTATACGCAGCTTGATTGGCTCGTTTTTGCTCATAGCACGGGCTCTGCCTTATTAGTGTTTGTCAGCCGGTGCGCAATGTTACCTAAGCATATGTTTTAGGTACACTTTTCATTTAATGCAGCACACGGCAGGGCGGCTGGATACCGGCTCTATGGGCCGTGAGTATTCACCGCTTCTCGCGCAGGGCTCTTACCATCCCTGGTTAGCGCCAAGTAACACGAGTTTTACCGTTCAGTCACTACCGCGCGAGCGCATAATAATAGCACTGTTCGGGCGCCCGGGTGACGGCATCGGCGTATTGCCCGCAAGAATCCCCACCCCTTGAACAACAGCGACAGTGAATCACCATTGTTCGGGCCTGTCCAGCGACATAGTTGCCATTGAAAGGCGGCTCCAGAATCCCCGGATAGCAAGGGTTGTGGCCGGCAACGGGCTGCCATAGGGGGACGCTTCGCGGTATGATTACCGGCCCTTTCAGCAGGCGAGATGCACAGGAACACACAGGCATATGGCTACATTTTCCACCAATGAATTTCGCTCCGGTCTCAAGGTGATGCTCGACGGTGATCCCTGCAGCATCATTGAGAACGAATTTGTAAAACCGGGCAAGGGCCAGGCCTTCAATCGCGTCAAGCTGCGCAACCTCAAGTCCGGCCGGGTCTGGGAGCGCACCTTCAAGTCCGGCGAGAGCCTGGAAGGCGCCGACGTGATGGACCGCACCATGGAATACCTCTACAGCGACGGCGAGTTCTGGCACTTCATGGAGCCCGACACTTACGAGCAGTATCAGGCCGACAAGGACGCCGTGGGCGAGTCGGCCCAGTGGCTGAAGGAAGGCGACCGTTGCGAGGTCACCCTCTACAACGACTCTCCGCTGGCTGTCGTCGCCGCCAACTTCGTTGAGCTCGAGATCGTGGAAACCGACCCCGGTGTGAAGGGCGATACCGCCTCAGGCGGCAGCAAGCCGGCGACCCTCAGCACCGGTGCCGTGGTCAAGGTGCCGCTGTTTCTGAGCCAGGGTGAAATCATCCGCATCGATACCCGCAGCGGCGAGTACGTCGGCCGCGGCAAGTCCTGAACCCCGGCTGGTCACCCTCGGCGCCACCCGTCGCGCTGGCGGCACGCGCCGAACTGCTCAATACGGTGCGCGCGTTCTTTGACGCCCGCAGCGTACTTGAAGTCGAAACCCCGCTGCTGTGCAGCAGCACCATCACCGACCCCGCCATCACGCCTATCGCCAGCGGCGAGCGCTGGCTGCAGACCTCGCCCGAGTATGCGATGAAGCGGCTGTTGGCAGCCGGCAGTGGGCCGATCTACCAGATCTGCAAGGCGTTCCGCGGCGCGGAGGCCGGCGCCCGCCACAACCCTGAGTTCACCCTGCTGGAGTGGTACCGACCGGGTTTTTCACTGTCAGAGTTGATGCAGGAGGTGGCAGAGCTGGTACAGGCCGTGCTCGGCGACGGGCCGGTGGAAATGCTCAGTTACCGCGAACTGTTCGAGCGCAGCCTCGGCCTCGACCCCTTGACCGTCGGCTGCGATGAGCTGGAGGCCTTCGCCCGCGAACGCCTGGACTACAGCGGTGGTGCCGAAACACGGGATACCTGGCTGGACCTGCTGCTCACCCATCTGGTGGAACCCGGTCTCTCCGGGCGGGTATTTGTGTACGACTACCCGGCGTCGCAGGCGGCGCTGGCGCGGCTGCGCAAAGACGGGGAGGTCACCCTGGCCGAGCGTTTCGAACTCTACGTCGACGGGGTGGAGCTGGCCAATGGCTATTTCGAACTCACCGACCCCGGCGAGCAGCGGGCTCGCTTCGAGGCTGACAACCGGGCTCTCGAGACCCGGGGTGAGCTGCCCCGGCCCCTGGACGAACACTTGCTCGCCGCCCTCCAGGCGGGGCTGCCCGAGTGCGCGGGGGTGGCGCTGGGGCTGGACCGCCTGCTGATGTTGAAGCTGGGTGCTGAACGCCTGGAACAGGTGCTCAGCTTCGACTGGTCACGCTGCTAGCGTCGGCAATGATCGCGGGGCCGTAGCCTTCGATAAACTCCTGTGGCAGGCGCCTGGGCCTGCCGGTCTCAAGGTCTACACAGGCGAACTGCATGCCGGCGCGCAGCACCGTGCTGCCATCAGCGGGCCGCATCACCTGAAAGCGCCGGCGCATGGTCAGCTTGCCGTCCCACTCCACGATCCAGGTAGCCGCCACCAGTTCATCACCCAGGTGTGAAGGCTTGAGGTAATCGAATTCACTGCGGGTGATCACCATGGCGCGGTTGAGGCGCTGGTAGGCGGCCAGGTCCAGGCCCAGGCTGATGGAATGGTCCCAGGCCACCTGCTCGCACCAGGTTACATACACCGCGTTGTTGGTGTGGCGCAGGCCATCGATATGCTCCGCCGCGACCCGGACCGTGAGCGTATGCGGCTGCGGCAGGTCCCAGTCCATCAGCTGGTCGCGGCTTCCCCTTCCAGGGTCTCCAACGGCTTGAGGCCGATGTGCCAGTAACCGTAGAAGATGGCAATCACCGGGCAGGCCAGGTTGAAAATCGCAAAGGGGGCATAGGTGAGGGTCGCCACGCCCAGGGTGGCGGCCATGTAGGCGCCGCAGGTATTCCAGGGAATCAGCGCTGAGGTCAGGGTGGCTGAGTCTTCCAAGGTGCGTGACAGGTTGAGGCGCGACAGGCCGCGGCGTTCGAACTCATCGCGGTACATGCCGCCGGGCAGGGTGATGGCGATAAACTGGTCGGCGGCAGCCACATTGGTGGCCGCACAGGTGGCGACCGTGGTCGCTACCAGGCCGCCGTTGGTCTTCGCCCGCTTCAGCGCCGCATCGACCAGGAACCGCAAGATCCCCACTTTCTGCAGGGTGCCGCCGAAGGCCATGGCGCTGATGATCAGCGACACGGTGTTGAGCATGCTGATCATGCCGCCCTTGGAGAGCAGCTTGTCCATGAACGCGTTACCGCTATCGGAGGTGAAACCGTTGAACAGGCTGGTCCATACGCCCTTGATCATCAGCATGCCCGGGCCCAGCGTTTCGCTGTCACCTGCCAGCCGCAGCACGGCCTCCGGTTG
Organism: Halieaceae bacterium; assembly: GCA_028277365.1. Classification (GTDB taxonomy): domain Bacteria; phylum Pseudomonadota; class Gammaproteobacteria; order Pseudomonadales; family Halieaceae; genus JANQIO01. Next base: position 6,772 of record JANQGK010000011.1, read on the forward strand.
GAACATCAGCGCAAACAGCACGCCGAATACCGAGCTGGCAAGAATGGCGGGCAGAGCCGGTACCCGGCGCCACACCAGGAACAGCATCAGCAGCAGCGGCAGGAACAGGTGCAGGCCGATGTTGAACTGGCCGGCAATGCTGCTGCGCAGCTCGGCAATCTGCGCAGGTTCCGCTGCGTCGCCGCCACTCAGCAAGGTGAAAACCGTGAGCGCGATGATGAAGCTGGGCACGGTGGTCCACAGCATGTGCCGGATATGCTCGAACAGGTCGACACCGGTGGTTGCTGCCGCCAGGTTGGTGGTGTCGCTCAGCGGCGACATCTTGTCGCCGAAGTAGGCGCCGGAGACGATGGCGCCGGCGGTGATCGCCGGTGACAGGTTGAAGCTGGCGGCGATCGCCATCAGGCCGATGCCCATGGTGCCGGCCACGGTCCAGGAAGAGCCAATGCTTACCGCCACCAGGGCGCAGATGATGGCGCAGGCGGCATAGAAGATCTCCGGCGACAACACCTGCACGCCGTAGTAGATCAGTGCCGGGATGGTGCCGGAGAGTATAAATGCGCCAATCAGCATACCTACCGACATAAGGATCAGCATTGGCACCAGGCACATGGCAATGCCGTCCACCAGCCCTTCTTCGATATCCCGCCAGCGGTAACCCAGCCGCACACCCACCAGGCCAACGGCGCCGGCACCGAGTAGCAGGGCGATCTGGTTGGCGCCGTAGGAGGAGTCGGCACCGTACAGGTAAACCGAGAAGCCCAACATGAAAATGAGCAGTACTACAGGGGCCAGGGCGAGGCCTGGTGTCAACGGTCGTATCGGGGAAGTCACGTGGTTTTCTTCAAAAAATCGCGGGTTCAGCTTGCCGGATTTTTGCGCAATGGTACAGCCCCAGGCCTTGGAGTACACTGCGTGGGCACCCAGTTTCCCGCTCCTGATTGCCATGCCACGCCTGCTTTCCCGCGCTTTTTTTATCTTCGCCCAGGGTAGGTGTCTCCCCGACGGGGCTGCCCGGGCGCCGAGCAGCGGTGGCCGTTTCCGGGCAGTGCCGGCTCCGCGCGGCGGCTGAACCTGGCGTGCATCCCGACCGGCGTGCATTGCTGCTGGGCCTGGTGGCGGTATTTTTCTGGTCCACGGTAGCCACCGCCTTCAAGGTGGCACTGCGCTACCTCGACGTGTTCCAGCTCCTGTTCTTTGCAAGCCTGTTCTCGGCGGCGGTGCTGCTGAGTGCCGTCGCCCTGCGCTGCCAACTCCACCGGCTGACCGACGAACTGCGCGGCTACCCCGGCTACTACCTGGGCATGGCTGCTCTCAATCCCTGCCTTTACTATGTGGTGTTGCTGAGCGCCTACGACCTGTTGCCGGCGCAGCAGGCTCAGGCCATCAACTACACCTGGGCCATCACCCTGTCGCTGCTGGCTATCCCCCTGCTGGGCCAGCCGCTCAAAAGCCGTGATGCGGTGGCAGCGGTGGGCGGCTACTTCGGGGTGCTGGTGATCGCCACCCGCGGTGACCTGCTGGGACTTGAGTTCGACAGCCTGCCCGGCGTCGGCCTGGCATTGTTCAGTACCCTGCTATGGGCCTTTTACTGGATCTTCAGTGCCCGCAACCCCCGCGACGGCACCGTGGCCCTGTGCCTCAACTTCCTGCTGGCAATACCCATGACCGGCCTTTTGTGCCTGCTGTTCTCGGAACTGCGCTGGCCCGGCTGGCCTGGCTTTGGTGCGGCTGTCTATGTGGGCCTGTTCGAGATGGGGCTGACCTTCCTGCTCTGGTCCACCGCCCTGCGCACCGCTACCCGGGTGGCACTGGTGGGAAACCTGATTTTCCTGGCGCCGTTCCTGTCGCTGGTGTTCATCCAGCTGATTCTCCATGAGGCCATCCACCCGGCTACCCTGGTAGGGCTGTGCCTCATTATTCCGGCAGCCCTGTTCCAGCAGATGCAGAGACCCGCCACCCAGTGAACGCTGAAGCCGAGGCCCCAGCTCGCGAGCCAGACCCGCTCTCTGCCTTTTACTACCTCGACAACTTCCAGCGCCTGTGCGACACGGTGGAGGGCCAGTACGGCGACCTGCTGGACCCAATCGAGCGCGACTTTCTCGAACGCTTTGCTCAAGCCCCCCGAGAGGTACGCTGCCTGTACGTGCGCCTGATATCCAGGCGCGGGCCGCTGTTCCGCCGCGAACAGCTTAATTACCCGGAGCTTGAAGACCTGCCTGCCGCTCTGGAGCAGGCCCTCGCGCTCGGGCTGCTGGTACGTGAGGAAGCGCCGGCCATCGATGTTCTGCAGGCGTTGCTGAGAAAGCCGGAACTGCTGGCCATCTACGGTGACGTGGTGCCTTCCACCTCGGCGCGCAAGCCGGAGCTGGTCGCGGCCATCCATGCCCGGCTCACCGAAGCCGAGTGGCTGGCGCGCTGGCGAGCCTGGCGCGAGGAGCGGCATTGGCTGGTGGGGCCGGCCTTCGCGGAGCAGGTGGCAGTATTGCGCCTGCTGTTCTTCGGCAACACCTGGCAGGCACTGAACGAGTTCGTGATTACCGACCTGGGTCTCACCCGTTATCACCCCTACCCGTTGAATCGGCGCGACCGCCTGTTCGACAGCCGTGAAGAGATCGATGAGGTGCTGGCCCTGGACGCGGTCAAGGCCAGCTACAAGCTGGCCGTTAGCGAAGACGATCTGGGTACCGTACTGGCGGTGGCCCGCCACCTGCAGGCGGACAGTGCCGGCCCGGTCGCATCCGGCTTGCGGGACCGGTTGCGCAACCGGGTGGCACGTCAACTGGAACGCATGGACGCCGTCGCCGATGCCGAGACTCTCTACCACGGCAGCCGGCAACCCCCGGCCCGTGAACGACTGGCGCGACTGCTGGCGGCGCGGGGTGACTACCGGCGGGCGCTGGCCCTGTGTGAGGCCATCCAGGCGGCACCCTGGAGCGAAAATGAGGTGGACTTCGCCGCGCGCCAGGTGCCTACCCTGAGGCGCAAACTGGGGGAGAAGGTGCCGCCCAGGCCACGGGATGCCTTTGCTGAAGACCACCTGGTGCTGCCGCGCGAGCTGCCGGTGGAAATCGCCGCCGCCCGGCA
>JANQGK010000147.1 GCA_028277365.1 Halieaceae bacterium
GGCCGGTGGCGCATCCGCGCAGATAACGCTCTGCCCTCCCGCAGCGAACCGGAAATAGCGCCGCGTGCTGGCGTCACCCGCCACGTTTTCCCAACTCGCGCGCCCGGCGTCTATCCCGATAACGTCGGCTGCGAAGCTGCGCAGCTCGACCTGTCTTGCATCCATTAGCGCGGGCATGCCCATCGAGAATGCTTTATCATCCCGGTTCCCTCGAAAGCCTCTTTCAACATATCACTCAGCACCATGACCAGGGACCGGCGACGCAGCGCCTACAATCGGTTCGTACGCCGCCCGCCGGGTGGCGCCCTTTTGTGCCTGGTCGCCGGCCTGCTTACCGCTGCCAACTCGGCAGCCGCGGCCGAACCGGCGCCCGGCGAGGATAGCAGCCCGACAGAGGCGTCGGCCAACGATTGCGGCGGGTTTCCTTTCCTGGACTGGACCGCAGATACTCAACAATCGGGCGCCACGGCGCTGCGCAGCCAGCGCTGCGGCGGCAGCTACCGGGACCCGCTGGCCGACCTGGACACTTCCCGAGACCCGGCCCTGGAAGACATCGAAGCCACCGCCGAACGCTCGGAATTGGAAGGTGAGATTGTGCGCTTTTTCGGCGGCCTGGAGGCGCGCCAGGGCTATCGCGTGATTCGCGCCGCCGAGGGTGAATACAATCGCGCCACCGGCACCGGCAGCCTGCTGGGCGAGGTAGAGATCCGCGAGCCCGGCGTGCTGCTGCGCGGCGCCACCGGCTCCGTGGATACCAACTCCGGCGAGGCCCGCCTGACCGCCAACCAGTTTGTGCTGCATGAGCAGCACATCCGCGGCGGTGCCGATCTGGTGGTGCGGCGAGGCGACGGCATTATCGAGCTGGACGACGGCTACTTCAGCTACTGCCCGCCGATGAACGATGGCTGGATGCTGCAGGCCGAGGAGCTGGAGCTGAACATCGAGGAAGGGGTGGGCATTGCCAAACAGGCCAGGATCGAACTGCAAGGCACCCCCGTTCTGTACACGCCGTACCTGCGTTTCCCTTTGGATGATCGCCGCAAATCGGGCTTCCTGTGGCCGGAGATCACCGACGACTCCAACGGTGGTCTGGACATCGCCACACCCTACTACTTCAATCTGGCTCCAAACTACGATGCCACCCTGACCCCTCGCTATATCATGGACCGCGGCCTGCTCACGGAGCTTGAGCTTCGCCACCTGTCGCGTGAAGCGGGCTACTGGCAAGTGGGGGGCGCCTGGATCAGCGGCGACGACCAGTACCGGGAGGATGTGCCGGGGGAAGACGGGGATCGATGGTTGTCCACCATCGAGCAGCGCGGTCTGTTCAATAAGCGCTGGCGCACCAACATCGATTTCACCAAGACCAGCGATGACGAGTACTTTAACGACATCGGCACCACCTCACTGGAACTCAAACAGTCGACCCACCTGCTGCAATCCGGCCAGGTGGACTACCTGGGCGACAACTGGTTGACCACACTGCGGTTGGAGGAATTCCAGACTATCGCCCGCGACGTCCAGCGCGACCAATACAGCAAGCTGCCACAGCTCAGCCTGCGCCGCACCGCCGCTGCCCAGACTTTCAGCCCCAACCTGCTGTGGCAGAGCGACTACGCCTACTTCGATCACAACGACGAGCCCACCGGCCACCGGCTCTACAACGAGATCGGCGCCAACTACCCGATGCAGTGGATCTGGGGCTTTCTGACGCCGACCGCCAAGTATCGCCAACTCAACTACAACCTCGACGAAGATGTCATCTTCGACGGCGCGCCGGATGACGCCCCGGACGTCGGCGCCCCGATGTTAAGCCTGGACGGCGGCCTGTTCTTCGAGCGCAACACCGGTTGGGGCCTGCAAACCCTGGAACCGCGCGTTTACTACCTGTGGTCGGACTTTGAGGAGCAGGAGGGTCTGCCCAGCTTTGACACCACCGAGCTGACCTTCACCTACAGCCAGCTATTCCGGGAAACTCGTTTTTCCGGCAACGATCGCATCGACGACTCCAACCAGGTCTCGGTAGGGTTGACCTCCCGCCTCATTGACCCGGACAGCGGCCGTGAAAAACTCGCCGCCAGCATCGGCCAGATTTACTACTTCGACGACCGCCGGGTAAATGTCGGAGCGATAGGGCCAGAGGACACCGAAGGCAGCTCAGCGATTGCCGCCGAGTTGGCAATTTCCCCAAGCGAGCAGTGGGAGTTCCGTTCAGCCTGGCTGTGGAACACTGACGAGAACGAGATCGACCAGAGCACCTTCCAGGCCGGCTGGCGTGGAGACGGCGGTGCCATCGTCAATCTCGGCTACAGCTACCGCCGCAACCGCACTCTCATCAACGACGGCCTCGACATCGACCAGCTGGACTTCTCCACCTACTACCCGTTCAGCAAGGAATGGCGCGTTTTCCTGCGTTCGCTTTACGACCTGGAAGAAAACGAGCGGGTCAATGATATGGCCGGAATAGAGTACAATAGCTGCTGCTGGAGAGTGCGTTTAGTCTATCAGCGCTATATCGACCAGAACACGAACCGAGCCGCCAATCAACTGGTCGAATACGAAAATGCAACCTATATCGAATTCCAGCTCAAGGGACTGGCCGGCATAGGCACCCGCGTCTCCGAACTGCTGGAAGAGTTTATTCGAGGATACCAAGACAGTGATTTGTAAGCGTCTGACCGCCGCCCTGTTCCTGCAAGGATGCCTGCTGTGGATGCTCGGTGGGCTCACCACTACAACCGCCCTGGCACAAACCCAGATACTCGACTCCGTGGTCGCCATCGTCGAGGACGACGTGATCATGGCCAGCGAGCTGCGCCGCCGGCTGGATCTGGTACAAGAGAACCTCCAGCGCCAGGGGCGCGAGGCCCCGCCCCAGGAGGTACTGGTGCGCGAAACCCTGGACCGGCTGATCCTGGAGAGCATCCAGCTACAAATGGGACAGCGCGCTGGGGTGCGCATCAGCGACGCCCAGCTCAATGATTCGATCAGCCGCATCGCCGCGCGTAACGGCATGAACCTGGAGCAGTTTCGCCAGCAGCTGGAATCTGATGGGCGCTCCTACCAGGCCATGCGCGAAGACGTGCGCCGGGAATTCGTCATTCAGCGCGTACAACAGGGCAACGTGAACCAGCGCGTGCAAATTACTGAAGAAGAAGTTGAGAACTTCCTGGAATCCGAGGAAGGCAAGCAGCTCACCGCCGAGGAGTACCACCTGGTCCACGCCCTGCTCGCGGTATCCAGCGAACCCGGCTCCGCCGAGGACCAGGCCGCAGCCAAGAAGATCAACGCCCTCTATACCCGCATCGCCGCCGGCGAGAACTTCGACGAGGTGGTGGGCGGCAGCGGCCTGCCCTTCCAGGGAGGCGACCTGGGCTGGCGCTCCCGCGACAACCTGCCCAGCCTGTTCGCTGACGTGGCACCGGGGCTGAAGGTGGGCGAAACCGCGGCACCCATTCGCAGCGCCAGCGGCTACCACCTGGTATTCCTGGCCGAAAAACGCGGCGGCGAGATGCTGGTACAACAGACTAAAGTGCGCCACATTCTGCTGAAGCCCTCAGCGATCCGCAGTTCCGAGGAAACCCGCGAACTGGCCCGCCAGCTGCGGGAAGACGTCATCGGCGGCGAGGACTTCGGCGAACTGGCGCGGGAGTACTCCGAGGATATCGGCTCAGCCCAGGAAGGTGGCGATCTCGGTTGGACCACTCCCGGGCAAATGGTGCCCGAGTTCGAGAACATGATGAACTCCACCGAACTCAACAGTATCTCCCGGCCCTTCGAAAGCCAGTTCGGCTGGCATATCCTCGAGGTCATGGAACGCCGTCAGGAAGATCTGTCGAGCATGGTAGTCAGCAACCGCGCCCGGGAAATGCTGCATCAGCGCAAATACCAGGAAGAACTGGATGCCTGGCTGCGAAAGATTCGCGATGAGGCTTTCATCGACATCAAGTAATGCCTAGCCAGCGTATCGCCATCAGCTCCGGAGAGCCCGCCGGCATCGGGCCCGACCTGCTGGTGCAGCTGGCACAGCAGCCCCACACTGATGAGCTGGTGGTACTGGCCGACCCGGCTTTGCTGGAGGCCCGCGCCCGGCTCCTCGACCTGCCCCTGCAGCTGCGTTCCTACGATGCCGCGGCCGCACCTCAAGCTCAACCTGCCGGCAGCCTCCAGGTGTTGCCGGTTGAACTGGCCAAGCCTGCCGAGCCAGGCCGGCTCGACGTTCTCAATGCACCCTATGTGCTGGAACTGCTGCGCCGCGGCTGCCAGGGTTGCCTCGACGGCGAGTTTCACGCGTTGGTCACCGCGCCGGTGCAGAAGTCGATCATCAATGACGCCGGTATCGCCTTCTCCGGCCACACCGAGTTTTTTGCCGAAGCCTGCGCCGTCGACCAGGTTGTCATGCTGCTGGCAGCGGGCAACCTGCGCGTTGCGCTGGCTACCACGCACCTGCCGCTGGCAGCGGTGCCGCAAGCCATCAGCGCGGAAGGAATAGAAGCCGTACTGAGGGTGTTGCACCGCGACCTCAGCGTCCGTTTTGCCATCAGCGAGCCGAGGATCGCCGTCCTCGGCCTGAACCCCCACGCCGGCGAGAGCGGCCACCTCGGGCGCGAGGAGATTGAAGTGATCACTCCCGTGTTGGAGCGCCTGCGCGGTGAGGGTATGGCGCTGGCCGGGCCGCTGCCGGCCGACACCGCGTTTACCCCGCGGGCATTGGATACCTGCGACGCGATACTCGCCATGTATCACGACCAGGGCCTGCCGGCACTGAAGTATGCCGGCTTCGGCCAGGCGGTGAATGTGACCTTGGGGCTGCCAATCATTCGCACCTCAGTCGATCACGGCACCGCCCTGGAACTGGCCGGCCTCGGCGGCGCCGACGCTGGCAGCCTGCGGGAGGCACTGGCGCTGGCCAGCCAGTTGGCCAGCGCGGCAGTATGATGCAGGACACAGTTCCCATCGCGTAATGAAAAACCACCAACCCCGCAAACGCTTCGGGCAGAACTTTCTGCACGACCCCGGCATCATCGATCGCATCATCAGCAGTATTGCGCCCACGCCGGACCAGCACCTGGTGGAAATCGGTCCCGGCCAGGGCGCGCTGACCGAAGGCTTGCTGGCCAGCGGCGCCCGCCTCGACGTGGTGGAGCTGGACCGCGACCTGGTCCCAGGCCTGTCGGCGCGTTTTGGCGACAACCCCCTGTTTCGGCTTCACGAGGGCGATGCCCTGAAGCTCGACTTCGGCGCCCTGGCTGACGCCAATAAGCTGCGGGTAGTAGGCAACTTGCCCTATAACATTTCCACCCCGCTGATTTTTCACCTGTTGTCCTTCGCGGATGCCATTGAAGACATGCACTTCATGCTGCAGCGCGAGGTGGTCCAGCGCCTGGCGGCAAAGCCCGGTGGCAAGGCCTGGGGCAAACTGGGCGTGATGGCCCAGTACCACTGCAGCGTCGACGCCCTGTTTGACGTGCCGCCGGGGGCCTTCAACCCGCCGCCGAAAGTGGTGTCAGCCATCGTCCGCCTGCGGCCGCGGGCTGGGGCACCCGAGCCCGACCGCGAACGTCGCCTGCGTCAGGTAGTCAGCGCGGCCTTTTCACAACGCCGAAAAACCCTGCGCAACACCTTGCGCGATCTGGTTGACGTGCAACAATTGGAAGGGCTCGGGATATCCCCGACCGCGAGGGCGGAAACGCTGACCCTGGAGCAGTTCCTTGCCATTGCAGATACGCTGGCAAGTAACCACGAGTAAGCGACGACAACAAAAAGACGAATGGCAACGTACGCGGTAGGGGACGTTCAGGGCTGCCTCGAGCCCCTGAAATGCCTGCTAAAAAAGGTCAAGTTCAACTGGGACCGAGACCGGCTGTGGATGGTTGGTGACCTGGTGAATCGCGGCCCAGATTCTTTGCGCACCCTGCGCTTTGTTTACAAGCGCCGCGACAATATTACCTGCGTGCTCGGCAACCACGACCTACACCTGCTGGCGGTGGCCAACGGCCTGCGCAAGAAAAGCCGTTCCGACACGCTCGACAAGATTCTTATCGCCCACGATCGCGACGAACTGCTGCGCTGGCTGCGTCACCGCCCGCTGATCCATACCGAGGATGATTACACCCTGGTGCATGCGGGCATCCCCCATATCTGGTCGCTGGACGAGGCCCACGAGCACGCCGCCGAGGTAGAGGCCGCCCTGCGCGGACCCGAGTGGCGCAAGTTCCTGTCGCGCATGTACGGCAACTCACCGCGCCGCTGGAATGACGCGCTGTCTGGCTACCCGCGGCTGCGCACCATCACCAACTACCTGACCCGCATGCGCTTCCTGTACGCCAACGGTCAGCTCGACCTGCAGAGTAAGGGCCTGGTGCCGAACCCCGGCCGCAACGTGGCGCCCTGGTTCAGCTACAGCCAGCGCGAAACACAGGGCCAGAACATTGTCTTCGGCCATTGGGCCGCCCTGCAGGGCCAGGCCCGCGGTGACCACCTGTTCGCCATGGACACCGGCTGTGTATGGGGCCAGTCCCTGTCCATGTACTGCCTCGACACCGGCGAGTGGTACAGCTGCGACTGTTCCTGAATAATCTCCGGGCATGAACATCTATCTGGTAGGCGGCGCGGTTCGCGACCGACTTCTCGGGCTCCCCGTGCGCGAGCGCGACTGGGTCGTGGTGGGCGCCACACCGCAGGAGCTGCTAGACCAGGGCTTTCGCCAGGTGGGCCGCGACTTCCCGGTTTTCCTGCACCCGGACAGCGGCGAGGAGTACGCCCTGGCCCGCACCGAGCGCAAGGCCGGTCGCGGCCACACCGGCTTCGAGGTACACAGCGATTCCGCGGTAACCCTGGAAGAGGACCTGCTGCGGCGCGACCTGACTGTCAACGCCATGGCGGAATCGCCAGAGGGAGACTTAATCGACCCCCACGGCGGCCGTGCCGACCTCGAATCAAGACGGTTGCGCCACGTCTCGCCTGCCTTTTTGGAAGACCCGCTGCGGGTGCTGCGGGTGGCACGCTTTGCCGCCTACCTGCATCACCTCAACTTCCAGGTGGCCGATGAGACGCTGTCGCTGATGCGCACCCTGTGCGACAGCGGCGAGCTGGACACCCTCTCGGCGGAGCGTATCTGGAGCGAGATGGCCCGCGCCCTGGAAACCGGCAACCCGGGCGTCTTCCTGGAGGTGCTGGACGCCTGCGGCGCAGCACAGGTGCTGCTCCCCGAGCTCACACCCCTGGCGCCCGCCCTCGCTTGCCTGGACAAGGCAAGCGCCGCCAACACCGCGCCGGAGGTGCGGTTTGCCGCTCTCTGCAGCGGCCTCGAGCACGGCGCCGTTGCATCGCTGTGTAAGCGTCTCAATGCCCCGCGCCGCTTCAGTGAGCTGGCGGCGCACTGGGCCGGGCAGGAAGCCGCGCTAGCGGCACCGGCGACACTGACCGCCGCCGAGCGCCTGCAGGTGCTAGAGGCCACGGATGCCTTTCGGCGGCCGGAACGTTTCGCGCAACTGCTGAACACCCTCA
>JANQGK010000073.1 GCA_028277365.1 Halieaceae bacterium
CTTACCTGGCCTGCGGCCCGCTGGCGGACCGCTTCGGGCGGCGGCCGGTGGTGCTTGCGGGTTTGGCGCTGTATACCGCAGCGACCCTGCCCTGCACAAAGCGATAGGCAATCAACTGTTCCACTGTCTCCGCCATGGCGCAGGCCAGGGTCGCTGCGGTATACAGCGCCAAACCCGCAAGCACCACCGGCCGCCGCCCGAAGCGGTCCGCCAGCGGGCCGCAGGCCAGGTGGAAAACAGAAAACCCCAGTAAGTAGGCACTGATAGTGAGCTGCACCCGTGCGGTATCGGTGGCAAACGCCTCCACCATTCCGGGCAGGGCCGGCAGGTACATATCGATGGTCAGCGGCCCGAGCGCCACCAGCGAGGCCAGCAGGACGATCAGGCCAGGCGAACGATGGTCGGGGGCAGGCTCAGACATGGCTGCGGGATGCTACCACAGCCATCCGCTAGTCCCAGCTTCTCGATCCACGAAACCCTCGCTATGTGGGCTCTGTAGCCGCACGCGCGGCACCCGGGGCCCTTTCGGGACACGCTAAAAGCATGACGTCCCTGTCTCGCTCGGCTGCGGCCGTCCTGGCCGCAGACGGTCCCGAAAGGGCCCCGGGCACCGCGCGTGCTCAGATCGAGGCACTCCAAGATCTGTGCTTCGAGTCACCCAGGCTTGAATTTGATGATGGAGGAGGGCGTGAGCTGGGTAGCCCCCTTCCCGGACCGTCGATGGCCATGGATGGCCATCGTCGAGCGAGACAGGGACGTCATGCTTTTAGCGCGTCCGGGAAGGGGGCTACCCAGTTCGCGTCCGCCCTACAGAGCACAGTCTTAAGCCTGTGGTTACTTGTTCTCGAAGCTGAGGACGGTTTTCCACCAGAGTTTTGGGAGCAGAACCTTCCAGAGCATGAGCAGGCGGGCTTCGCCCGGGTAGATGATGTCGCGGTTTTTGCGGATGCCGCGCTCGATGGCGTCGATAATCTTTTCCGGGTTGGCCAGGCGGCCCGTCTTGCGGGCCTCGGTGATGCTGCCCGGGGTGTCGGTGGCCACTGTCTGGTCGATCAGTGGCGTGTTGACCGCTGGTGGGCACACCAGGTGCACGTTGACACCGCGGCCGCGAATCTCATTCTGCAGGCACTCGACGTAGGTGTTCACCGCGGACTTGGTGGCACAGTAGGCACCCATCTTCGGCACCAGCGCCACGCCGGCGATGGAGCCGAACAGCACCATGCGGCCGCTGCCCCGCTCCAGCATGGCGGGTAGCAGTGACTTGATCATGTACACCGTGCCGAAGAAGTTCACCTGGAACAGGAACTCGAGCTTCTCGTTGCTGTGATCCACCAGGGCGTGGGCCGGCATCAATGCCGCGGCGTGTACCAGTTCGTCAATCTCCCCCAGCGCTGCACGCACCTCCGCGACTCGTGCCTCGATCTCTGTGGCGGAACTGATGTCGCAGCGGTAGCTGTGGATGTTGTCGTGGCCCTGGGCGGTCTCTGCCAGGCCTTCCTCGTTGAGGTCAAGGGCCGCCACGGTGACACCGCGGGATGCCAGGCGCCGGGCGTAGATGCGCCCCATGCCGCTGGCTGCGCCGGTCACCAGGGCAATTGAGTTGTTATTGTTCATGCCGCCGCCTATCAGCTATTAGTCTTTAGGCCAGACATCATAGGCGGCGTCCATCGGCTTCACAAGACGGCTGGTTTAGCGGGGAATACCGCCGGCGCTCAGGATTTCTGGATGTGATCCAGCGGCAGTTCGGTCTTGCGCACCACCGGTCGCAAGACAAAGCTCGACTGCACGCCGGTCACCCCCTCGATGCGGGTGAGCTTGCCGAGCAGAAAGGCCTCGTAGTACTCCATATCGGGTACTACCGCCTTGACCAGGTAGTCGGCGGCGTTGCCGGTAACCACCGCGCACTCCACCACTTCGGGAAAGCCCTGCAGCTGCTGTTCGAAGTTGGCGAAGCGCTCCGGGGTGTGGCGGTCCATGGTGATGGTGATAAACGCGGTAAGCTTGAGTCCCAGCTGGGACTGGTTCAGTAGCGTCACGTGGCGATCGATAATGCCCGACTCTTCCAGCCGTTTGACCCGCCGCGAGCAGGGCGTGGGCGACAGGCCCACGGCGTCCGCCAGCTCCAGGTTGCTGATACGGCCATTGCGCTGGATTTCTTCCAGGATACGTCGGTCGATGCGGTCCAGTTTCACGGCTCTTCCCCGCTTGCAGCCAATGCTGTCATGCGCTGACCCGGAGCGCGTGCAAAGTACACCCGGGCCGCTGACATTACTTTGGGCGCCAGCAGCAGAGTTGCCGTCATGGTGGGGATGGCCATCAGGCCATAGGCGCCCACAATCAGGTTGAACACCACGTCAATGCTGACGCTCGCCCCGAATACTATAGTCCCGATAAAGAAGTAGCGGAACCAGTGCTGGTACTCGGCGCCGAACAGGAAGCCGAAACAGGTCGCCCCGTAGTACCAGCCGGCAAACATGGTAGTGAGGCTCAGGATCAGCACCACCACCGACAGCAGCGGCGTCGCCAGCGCACCAATCTCGCCGCGTAGCGCGGTCAGGGTCATGGCAATGCCGTTGAGCTCGCCGGGCGCTTGCCACAGCCCGGAGGCCAGAATAACCAGTGCGGTGCAGGTACAGACCAGCAGGGTGTCGATCATCGGGCCGAGCATGCCCACCAGCCCCTCGCGTATTGGCTCACTGGTGCGTGCCACGCTGTGGGCCATGACCTCGGTGCCCAGCCCTGCTTCATTGGAAAAAGTGCCGCGGCTGACACCGATCAGCATCACCCCCAGCAGGCCGCCACCCACAGCCTGGGGATTGAATGCCTCGCTGACGATCAGCCCCAGTAGCGCCGGGATCTCGGCCCAATGGCGAGACAACACGAACAGCGCCATGGTGAGATAGGCCAGCGCCATGGTGGGCAGCAGGGCCACCGCCACCCGCGCCACCCGCTGGAGGCCGCCAAACACCACCGCGGCGACAATGATTCCGATGACAACACCTACCGCCAGGTTGAACAGCACGGCATCTCCCGGGGTGCCGAGGCTCTCGCGCACCAGGGCCGTCAACTGGTTGGCCTGGAACATCGGCAGGGTGCCGATCATGCCGGCCATGGAAAACAGTACGGCCAGCGGATAGAAAGGTTTAGGTAGCGCCTCGCGGATGATGTACTGGGGGCCGCCGCGCAGCTCCCCAAGGCTGTCGTGGCCGCGATACATAATGCCCAGGCTGCAGGTGAAAAACTTGGTAGCCACCCCCACTAGAGCGCTGGCCCACATCCAGAATACCGCCCCGGGCCCGCCGGCGACGATGGCCAGCGCAACCCCGGCAATATTCCCCAGGCCCAGGGTACCGGCCAGTGCCGCCGCTAAAGCCTGGGCGTGACTGAGTTCTCCCGGCGCCCCCGGGGTGTCATGGCGCCCCAGAGTGATGGCCACCGCGTGACCGATATGCCGGTAGGGCAGCAGTCGTGAATAGATGGCGAAGAACAGCCCGCCGCCCACCAGCAATACCAGCAGCGGCGTACCCCAGATAGCATTCGCGAAGGCCGCAGAGCCGTATTCCAGCCACTCCCGCATCAGGCCACCAGGGCGTCGAGATGGGCGACGGTGCTGCGGGCCAATGCCTCGAGGTGGTAACCCCCCTCAAGCGCCGAGACCAGCCGGCCATTGCACTGCTGTTCTGCGGCATCGACCAGCAGCTGGCTGACCCAGCGATAGTCATCGTCCTCCAGCAGCAGGCCGCCGAGAGGGTCTTCGCGGTGGGCGTCAAAGCCCGCTGACACCAGGATCAGGTCCGGGCTGTGGCGCTCGATGGCAGGCAACCAGTCGCGCTCGATGGCGGCGCGAAAAGCCGCTCCTGCGGTGCCGGCTGCTAGCGGCGTCAGCACGATGTGGTCCTCGTGCACCTCGTCGAAGCGACCCGGGTAGAAGGGATACTGGAAGCTGGAGCACACCATCACCTCCGGTCGCTCCAGGAAGATCTCTACCGTGCCGTTGCCGTGGTGTACGTCGAAATCAAATATGGCCACGCGCTCCGCACCCCGTGCCAGGGCCCGCTCGGCGGCGAGGGCAATGTTGTTGAACAGGCAGAAGCCCATGGGGATAGCCGATTCGGCGTGGTGTCCCGGTGGTCGCACAGCGCAAAAGGCGCGCCGGGCACTGCCGTCCATAACGGCGTCCACGCCCTGGATCGCCGCGCCTGCCGCCAGCCGGGCAGCGCGCAGGCTGTGGCGGTTGAGGGAAGTATCCGCGTCCACGCGGACGATACCCTCCCCGGGTTCCAAAGCCGACAGGCTGGCAACGTAGTCCGCTGGATGTACCTGGCCGAAGCAGCGGTCGTCAATCTCGCAAGCTTCCATCAGTGCCAGGCTACCGTCCCAGTCCCGGGCCTGCACGGCGGCCTCGATGGCGCGCAGCCGGGCCGGGCTTTCCGGGTGGTGGTCGAGCATGACGTGCTTTTCGCAGTCGGTGTGGCTGATAAAGAGAACCGGCATGTCTGGTATATTAGCGCTTTCGCCAGGTGTATAGATATGAACGATATGACCGTGGGCCAGGCAGGCGTCAGCATCGACGAAGTCCGTGCCGCCCACGCGCGCATCGCCCCTCACATCCACCGCACGCCGGTCATCCACAGTCGGCTGCTGGATGAGCGGGCCGGCTGTGAAGTGCATTTTAAGTGCGAGAACCTGCAGAAAATCGGCGCTTTCAAGGCCCGGGGCGCCCTCAATGCCGTGCTCGGTCTCGATGACAGCACCGCGGCGCTGGGCGTGGCCACTCACTCCTCGGGCAACCACGGCGCGGCTCTGGCCATGGCCGCCGGAGTGCGTGATATTCCCGCCCATATCGTTATGCCCGCCAACGCGCCCGCGGTTAAGAAGGCGGCGGTGGCAGCCTACGGCGGCCATATCATCGAGTGTGAGCCTACCCTGCAGGCGCGGGAGGCCACCCTGGAAACCGTCATTGCCGAGCACGGCAGCCACGTGGTTCATCCCTATGACGACCTGCGGGTGATCGCCGGCCAGGGCACCACCGCCCTGGAGCTGCTGGAGCAGCTCGAAGCTATCGATATAATAGTGATCCCGGTAAGCGGCAGCGAGCTGCTAAATGGCATGGCCACCGCCCTCAAGGCGCTCAAACCTGCCGTCGAAGTGATGGCCGCAGAGCCCGCCGGCGCCGATGACGCCTTCCGCTCCTTCGGCCTCGGCTACCGAGTACCTCAGGAGAGTCCCAATACCATCGCCGACGGGCTGCTGACCAGCCTGGGCGAGCGCAATTACGCAATCATTCGCGAGCGGGTGGATACCATGGTGACGGTGGAGGACAGCACCATCATCGAGGCCATGAAACTGCAGTGGACCCGACTGAAGACCGTGGTCGAGCCCTCCGGCGCGGTCACCTTCGCCGCCCTGCTGGAACACCCGGAGCGCTTCCGCGGGCGCCGGGTCGCCTGCGTGATCAGCGGTGGCAACGTCGACCTCGAGCGGCTGCCCTGGTGAGTGTGTCAGCGCGTTTTCACCTGGCCCTGCCGGTGACCGACCTGGAGGCTGCCGCGCAGTTTTACGGCGACCTCCTGGGTTGTGTTCGCGGCCGCAGCAGCGAGCGCTGGATCGACTATGACTTCTGGGGCCACCAGCTGGTGGTGCACCTGGTCGATGAACTGGCCGATGTGGCCAGCAATCCGGTGGACGGCGAGGCGGTACCCGCCAGCCACTTCGGTCCCATCCTGCCCTGGGAGGAGATCGGTCCGCTGGAGCGGAAGCTGGCCGATGCCGGCGTCGAATTCGTGATTGAACCTACCACCCGCTTTCCGGGGCGCCGCGGCGAGCAACGCACCCTGTTCGTGCGCGACCCCAGTGGCAACCACCTCGAGTTCAAGGCCTTTCGCAACATCGACATGCTGTTTGCCAGTGACGGGCTGGACTACCCCTAGGAACCCTTGGCCCCGGGTGTATGCTGTCTCCTATAATGAAGCCAGCTTTTCAAAAACTGCTTGCCGCGATGGCTTGTCATTGGCCACAGATGACACGCACCGAACGGGGATAGCCGAGATGGGATGGCCGACATGGAATGGATAGTACTGATCACGCTGCTGGTGGCCGCCGAGTATTTCTGGCTGGCGATCATGGTGGGAAAGAGCCGCGGCGAAACCGGGGTGCACGCTCCCGACTGCGTGGGCAACGAGAAATTCGAGCGGGTATTCCGGGTGCAGCAGAACACCCTGGAACAGCTGATCATCTTTTTCCCCGCCCTCTGGGTGTTCGGTTACTACGTCTCCCCCACGGTGGGCGCCGGTCTCGGTGCACTGTTCCTGGTGGGTCGCATACTCTACGCCCGCGGTTACATCGAGCACCCGGACAAACGCGCGCCGGGGTTCATCATCGGCAGCCTCGCCACCCTGGCCCTGATTCTCGGCGGCCTGGTGGGCGTGATCCTCAAGCTCTTCTAGCCGTCCATCGTTTCGCCCCGCCCGGCGGTGATCCTGTCGCGGGCGGCTAATCTCCCCTCATACGGCTGCCGTATACTGCAAGTGGGAGGCTCTGGTGAAGCGTTTACGAATATTTGTCCTGGTTTCATTTCTGGCAGCACTGGCGGGCTGCAGTAACAGCTTTGTTTACAACCAGCTTGACTGGTTG
This sequence comes from Halieaceae bacterium, assembly GCA_028277365.1. GTDB lineage: Bacteria > Pseudomonadota > Gammaproteobacteria > Pseudomonadales > Halieaceae > JANQIO01. The sequence continues at coordinate 6,634 of JANQGK010000073.1, forward strand.
ATTCCTTGGTATCTGGGGGATTATGTCGATCTCAACCGGGAGCAGCAGCGCGCCTTCAAGCAGGAGCTCAGGGTGTTGCTGCGCTGGCATCGCAGCGAGGAACTGGCGCGCTATGTAGAGTTGCTGGACGGCATCGAGGCCGACCTCGACCAGCCCCTGGCGGCAGAGCAGATAGAGGCCTGGGCCAACCATGCACTGGCAGCCTACCAGCGCATCGAGGATCGCATGCTGCCGATCGTCTTTGACCTGGGTCGCGACCTGTCCGACGAGCAGATGGCGGATTTCATCGAAAAACTCAAGGACGACCAGCGCGAGCTGGAAGAGAAATACCTGGAGCGCAGCGATGAGGAATACGTGGAAGACACGGAGGACAACCTGGCCGAGAATCTCGGCGACTTCCTGGGGCGCCTGTCAGCCGAGCAGCGCGAGGTGATTGAGATCGCCGCTGCCTCCCTGCTGCGTTTTGACGCCGCCTGGCTGGACGAGCGCCGGCAGTGGAACACAACACTTACGCGCCTGCTGCAGCGAGAGCCGGGCTGGGAGGAGGCCATCATGACCGCCCTCGAGGAGCGCGATGCCAACCGCACTGAATCCTACCGTAGCGCCTACGCCCACAACGCGGTCATCATCAACCAGTCGATTGCCGATGTGCTCAACCTGCGCAGCGAAAAGCAGGACCGGCGCCTGCGCGGCGAGATCGAGGACCTGCGCCGCGACCTCAGGAAACTGATCGCCCAGGGCGACTAGCTGTTCTCACGGGGCTCGCCTGCCCGGGGCTCGCCTGCCCGGGGCTCTTCCCAGGATGGATTCTCCGGCGCCGGCGGGTCGTCAGCAGCAGTGTCGTCGTAGATCACCACAGTCCTGCCGAGCTTGTCGTGGAACCCCTGCTTGCGCATATCAAACGCCACCCAGGCGAATCCGATGAAAAGTGTGAACATTGATACGTAGTAGCCCAGGTAGCGCACGACCCACTGCCAGGGCTCCGGCTTCTCCAGCGTATCGGCGTCCACGATCTTTGCCTTCAGTATCAGCTTGCCCGGCGTGGCCGACCGGTAGATCCAGAACAGCAGGACGGCAATAGCCGGGAATACATATTGCAGCAGGACATCGGCGCGTCCTTTCACCAGCCGGGTATCAGTGAAATCGAAGTACGCCGCACCGTAGATGGCGTACGCAACGGGCGAGACGATCACTGCCACTAGCAACGAATCCACTACGAATGCCAGCACTCTGGCCCAGAATCCTACATAGCGCACCGTCATGCTTTTGCCTCCCGAGCGTGTGTCATTGCCGATGTTAGCAACTGACGCTGGCAAGTGCGCTATTCCACAGTCTTTCCCAGCGCGACTGAACACTTCGGTAGCAAGTTAGTACCTCCAGCGCCTCGATAACGAGCGAAGCTGAAGACCTGTAGCGGTGATGAGGAAAACGCTTCAATACCGAACAGATTCACCCCCCAGGGTAGAAAGGGACACTGGTGGTTTAGCGCCTCGACAGTAAGCGAGGCTGAAGACCTGTAGCGGTGGTAAGGAAAACGCGTCGATACCGAACAGATGCACCCCTGGATAGAACGGGACACCGGTGGTCTAGCGCCTCGACAACGAGCGAGGCTGAAGACCTGTAGCGGTGGTAAGGAAAACGCGTCGATACCGAACAGATGCACCCCTGGATAGAACGGGACACAGGTGGTCTAGTGCCTCGACAGTGAGCGAGGCTGAAGACCTATAGCGGTCTTATAGAAAGCCGCTTAGAGAAAACCTTAGAGCTCCGCTGCAGGTTGTACAGCGACTGCTTCTCCGCCGGCAGCGCAGAGAGCTCGCTTTCCTCGAAGCCCTGCTCCAGGAACCAGTGGGCGGTGCGGGTCGTCAGCACGAATACCTCGGACAGGCCCTGGGTAGCTGCCACCTGCTCGAGCTCTCTCAGCAGCCGCGCACCGCGGTCGCCTCCGCGGTAGTCGGGGTGGGTGACAATACAGGCCAGCTCGCCGCTGCCATGCTCGGCAAAGGGGTACAGCGCGGCACAGGCAATAATGCGGCCGTCCCTTTCGAGCACCCGAAAGCGGTCGATCTCGGTTTCCAGCACCTCGCGGGAGCGCTTCACCAGTACGCCCTCGCGCTCCAGGGGCTCGATCAACTCAAGAATACCGCCCACATCCTCGATGGTGGCAGTGCGCGCCTGCTCATATTCGTCGGGGCCCACCA
>JANQGK010000101.1 GCA_028277365.1 Halieaceae bacterium
CCATGCTGCCCAGGAATCGGTGCATCAACGGCCGGTACAACCTGGACAGGAACTTCTGGCGCACGATATCGGAGTGGTAGGTCACCACCGCGTGCTGCGGGTAGCCGGCCATCGCGTGCAAGACGTCCGCGTAAGGCCAGGGAAAATGGTAGTGAACGATGTCTGCCCATTCGATTTGCCGGCGGAACTCCGCAATGCCGGCAAAGGTGAATCCGCAGGAGGCGATCTCAAACGCCTGCTTAACGCGGATCACGCGGCCTTCGGGCGCCTCGATCTCTCCGGGTTCCGGCGCCGGGCTCAGGCAGAAAACCCGGCTCTCGACCCCGAGCTCCCGGGTGTTCAGGCAAATCTGCCGGATAACCTCTTCCAGACCGCCCTGGGAGTCCGGGAAATAGGTGCGATAAACATGAAGAACCTTCATGGTAGGAGCTGGCTGCGAGAAAACGCCATTATCCAACAGCCCGTGAGAGCAACGCAAAACCCGGGTCTCAGTTCACGCAGCCAAAGCCCGCCATACTGTCAGAAAATTGCTGCCGCCGTCGGCCAAGGGATAGCTCGCGACGCTGGGGTCGACCCGCATCCGGCGCTTTCTTGACCTTGAGGTTGTAAACTAGCGCTTTCATAGAGTACCGCGGGATACGCCTACCGCTTTGTCACTGATGCCACCGGCTGCTGCAGCCCTAGTGGCGACTGTCTTAATCGTTTACCATTCGCCGCCAAATCGAGCACCCCATGACCATCCCGCCCAACACCGTCAATCCATACCCCCCTCATGCCAGACAGCGATAAAGCGACAGCGCTGCTGGTGCTGGGCATGCACCGGAGCGGCACCTCCCTGCTGAGCGGGCTGATGGCCGGAGCGGGTGTCAGCCTCGGGCAGCACCTAATGCCCGCAGCCCCGGACAACCCGAAGGGCTTCTGGGAAAACCAGACCATCGTTGACTTTAACGAGTCCCTGCTCAACCTGCTCGGCCAGACCTGGTCCAGCTGGGAACCCCTGCCTGAAACCTGGCTTGAGGACGAGCGGCTGGCCGGCCGCAAGGACGAGCTGTCTTCCATCCTTGATGCAGAATTCGGGAGTAGCGACCTCATCTGCATTAAGGACCCGCGCCTGTGCAGGCTGCTGCCCTTTTGGCGCGCCCTGCTGTCTGAGCGCGGCATGCGGGTCATCGGGCTGGTAGTCAGTCGCCCGGTGACCGAAGTGGCGGCCTCCCTGCAGGCCCGGGACGGTATGGGCCCCGCCCAGGCGAGAGCACTGTGGATGCGCTACAGCCTGGACAACGTTGCTGGTGCAGACGGCCTGGAACAGGTACGCACCTCCTACGAAGACTTGTTGAGGGCACCGCGAGACTTCCTCGCCACGCTGGAGGCGCAGGTGGGAAGGTCTCTTGCGCTGGAGGATGTCGAGTTTGCCGACAGCGCTCTGCGGCACCACAGGCGTGAGCCGGAACCAGAGGATACCTGGGCGACCCTGCTCCATGAGCATCTCAGCGGCCGGCGTGAGCAACTGCCGGAAAACTTTTCCACACTTGTGGCGCCACTGGTCAGCCAGTCGGCTGAGCTGGAGCTGGAGCTCGCGAAGCAGTCTCTCGACGAAGCGCCACCGGACGTGAAGGCTGCAAAATCGGCGCGAGAACAGGCTCTGTTCGCCCAGGCACAAGAGGCGAAGCAGTACGCGGGGTCACTGTGGGAGGAGCTCAAGACCGGCAGGGCTTACATAGAGGCGATGCAGGAGGAGCTGGCCGAGCGCCAGGAGTACGCCCGGTCACTGGAGCTGTCGCTAAAAAGCAATATTGAAGAACGAGACAAGTTCATCGAATCCCTTAAGGAAGAAGTGGCTATCCGTGACACTGAACTGGAACGCCGCCAGACGTTCAACGAGTCCTTGCAGGAGCACATCGCTCAGAAAGAGCAAGTGCTGCAGGACTACGCTGAGGACATCAAGCGGCGCGAGGAGTACACCACGTTCTTGCAGGAACAGATTCGCAACAAGGAGGCCGAACTGGAGGAACGCCGCGCCCGCGTGGCGAAGCTGAAACACCGATTCCGGCACCTCTTGTGGGTAGGCAAGCTGCTGCGGAACAGGAAGTAAAGACTAGGTATATGAGCAAGACCTGTATTTTCACCATCGTTTCGCGCAACTACCTTCACTATGCGCGCACTCTAATGAACAGCGTCGAAAGCTTCGCGCCGGACGCAGACCGCGTGGTCGGGCTCTGCGACGAGCGGGGCGACTTCGATTTCTCCGGCGAGAATTTCGACCTGCTGGACCTGCATTCCCTGGCCATCCCGGACATCGACAAGTTCATTTTCCGCTACACGATTCTGGAGCTGAATACGGCCATCAAGCCCTACATCATCTCCGAGCTGTTCTCGCAGGGCTTCGACAAGGTCATCTACTTCGACCCCGATATCCGCATCTATCGCTCCCTGAGGCCCATGCTGGCGCTGCTGGACGAGCACCAGATGCTACTGACGCCCCACCTCACTGGACCGCTGGATGACGACAAGCTACCCAGCGAGCTTAATATTTTGGTGAGCGGCAGCTACAACCTCGGCTACATCGGCCTGCGCAATACCCCTGACATGCAACGCTTTGCTCACTGGTGGGAAGACAAGCTCCATACGGACTGCGTGGTGGACCTTGAACGTGGACTATTCGTCGACCAAAAGTGGATGGACCTCGCCCCTGGTATGTACCCGGGCGTCTACATTGAGCGCAATCCCGGCTGGAATACCGCCTACTGGAACCTCAAGCATCGACGGGTCACTCGTAACGGTGAAGAGTATCTGGTCAATGGTGAACCGCTGGTCTTTTTCCACTTCTCAGGCTTTTCCGGCGAGGCCAAACTGCTCAGCAAGCACCAGGACCGTTTTACCAAGAAGTCTGCGGGCCCCGAGGTCGAACTGCTCTGCTCAGACTACGCCGGGGAGCTGGCAGCCAACGGCGAGACCGAGACGCGCAAACTGCCGTACTACTATGGCAAGTTTGCGGACGGCACCCTGATCCCCGACCTGGCACGCCACATCTACCGGGAGGATTACGACTGGAAACTGAGCCGCGACAATCCCTATCAGAGCGAGGGTTGTGCCAACTACCTGGGCTATCTGAACGAGCCGATCACGCTGGGAGGCCAGCGCATACCCTGGATTACCAGGCTGGCCTATAAGCTCTACCAGGCTCGCCCCGATCTACAGGAGGCATTCCCGGATCTGCGAGGCGCATACGGCAAGCGTTTTGCGGACTGGTACGTACAGAGCGCCGCGGAGCAGGCAGGCTTCGAAGAAGCCTTCATTTTACCGGTGCGGCACGAACTCAGCGAACTGGGTACAGAAGAGGCCAGGGGCACCTTGCTGCAGAGGGCCTCGCGCAGGCTAAATCGCGTTCTCTACCGAGTCGCCTGGCGTTACCGCCACCTGGTCCGCCCCTTTGTACACCCGAAGATTCGCCACAGAGTACATGTTGGGCTGGTGGAACGCCTGTCCCGACAAACCCCTGGCACCCCGGCGAGAACACCCAAAGACCCTGGACTGCCCTGGGGCATCAACCTCTACGGCTACCTGCGCGCCGAAAGCGGCATCGGTCAGTCTGCGCGCGCCAACATAGACGCTATTCTTGCTGCCGACGTACCCCTGGCGGTCGTGGATTTCAACGAGGGCAATGTATCGCGCAAGGAAGCACGGATCCCCGATGGCCTGGCATCCGATCCGCGTTTCAACATCAACCTGTTCCATATCAACGCCGATGAGACCGAGAACGCCATCCGTCACATCGGTGAGGAAGTCTTGCGCGGCCACTACAACATTGGCTATTGGGCCTGGGAGCTACCGGAGTTTCCGGACCGCTGGCTCACGGCGGTTCAGCTCCTCGATGAAATCTGGGTACCCTCGGGATTCTGCAGGGAGGCTATAGCCGCCAAGGCAGACATCCCCGTGACTTGTATCCCTCATGGAGTCTCCCTGCCCGAGCCGGCACCGGACGCTGACCGCGCCGGCTTCGGGCTGCCCGAGGACGGCACCTTGTTCCTCACCATGTACGATGCGCTCAGCGTCCCCGCGCGCAAGAATCCGGCGGCGGCGATTGCGGCTTTTCAGCAGGCCACCGCAGCGGGTGATATCGACGCCCGGCTGGTATTGAAAGTGACCAACCTCGACGCCGACCCCAGCCATGCAATAGAAATTCGGCAGCTCGCCAGCGCCAATCCGCGAGTGCACCTGCTGGAGGGATATTTTTCCAGGGAGCGCGTTGACCAGCTAATACAGTCCTGCGATGTGTTTTTCTCGATGCACCGCTCGGAAGGATTCGGCTTTGGCCTCGCCGAGGCCATGCTACTGGGCAAGGTGGCCCTGGCCACCGGTTGGTCGGGTAACAAACAGTTTATGCGCGAAGGGAACTCGCTCCTGGTGAGCAGTGAGCTGGTCACACTGGACCAGGACTACGGCCCCTACCAGGCCGGCCAGCAGTGGGCGGAACCCGACACCTCAGAGGCTGCTGGGCTTATCCGCCGCCTGTGCCTGGAACCTGAGCTCCGGCAGGCGCTGGGCCGCGCCGCACAAGCCACGGTGGAGCAAGAGCTGGCGCCGGCCATAGTGGGCCAGCAGATTCTCGAACGCCTGAAGATAGTAGGCGCGGAGACGGCGGGGCTAGCGAGAGCCGGTTAGCCGGTGCTCTTCGAGCCTGGGCTCTTTCTGAATCGGCGCAGGCTCCCAGTAAAGCGCCCGCTCCACGAATTGATAAACCACCAGATTCGGCCGATAGCGTTCGATAAACGAAACATCGAAGTCCAGCTCCACCCTTGGTACCACCACTACCTCGTCAAAACTGGAAAGCAGATGCGCAAGCATGGCGTTCGCGAAGGAGTCTCGGTACACCAACACACGGGTGCGCGATTCACCTTTAGCGGGCGCGTAGCGCCTGTGCTGGTGCTGTGGATACGGCCGATAAGGATTACCGGCTCGCTCACCAGTGTCGGTGTTGGTTGAGACCAGGTCGCGCTGCTGTTTGTAGCGACAACGCATACCTCGGTCATCTCGCAAGACGTCCTCGAGCTGGAGCATGTTTTTTGCCATATCCCGGCCGGGAACGTCTTCCAGCTGCCTGAACCAGAGGTCATCGCGACTCACCCGGTGTGCGCCAGAAAGGCCGAGCGGCTCCACAGCGTCCATCAGATCCTGGTAGGCAAACCACGCCCCCAGACAGGTCCAGTGTGTGTCAGTCATCCAGTACAGGTGTTGATCCTGCACTTTCTGGCGAAGCAGTGAAGGCAGGGCGTCAACCAGTGGCTCACCTGCCTCGGCCATGGCGTCCACAAATTGCCGGTAGCGACTGGGTCCCACCTTGCGGACGCTTGCAGGCAGGTATTCCGGGTACACACTGTTCTTGTCTGGCACAACCATAGCGACATAAGGTATCCCGAGAGCCTCCACCCACTCGCGCCGCTCTCGGAACCGGGACACATAGGTCGACAGCTCCTCCTCAGACAGCGGCAAGGCCCCGCGGTTCTGGTGAGTGAGCTCCTGGTTGGTAAAGAACAGCCAGCCGTCCCGGCCTAGCAAAACCTGGCGGGAAGGTGACACCCCCAGCTCGATCATCAACCTGTTGTGCCACCTGAGTAGACTCGAGCGCAGCCCGAAGTTGTCATCCATGTAGTCAGCGAAGCGCACGGGAAACCCGCGCAACTGTCGGGCGTCTGCCGGCCAGTCAGGCCTCTCGGCGAGGCGTCGGTTTTCCCGCTCGTCCGCCACTGAGGACATCCACCACTGGAAGCTCACGATGGTGCCGAGGCAGACCAGAAACAGCACCAGTCCCAGGCCATGTACGATCCTCTGAGCCAAGCCCGTTTTCATTAAAACCGAAAATAGATAAAGGGATTGTAAGCGCCCGCCGCCAGCGCCATCAGGCAGAGCAGGAACAGGATGCAGAGGACGCTGAGGTTGAATACTGCGCCTGCACTGCCCAGTGGCTGCAGGACACGCATCTCCAGCCTTGGCGCCAGCGGCACCGACAACAGCATGCCCGCGCCGAGTACCAATAGAATATATGGGTTCAGATACAGCGCCAGGTATTGAGCGTTCGGGTCTCCGCTGCCACTTACTAAAAGTGCCTTCAAGTAGGCGATCGACTGCGGCAGAGTTTCAGCGCGAAAGAACACCCAGGCCAGCATGACGACAAACAGCGTGTAGACGTGGGCAATCAGCGCAGGCAGTGAATCCAACCAGCGACCAAAGCCCGTGCGCTCGACCACCAGCAGGCCTCCATGCATCAGGCCCCAGATCACAAAGTTCCAGCTGGCTCCGTGCCACAGGCCGCACAGGAAAAACACGGTGACAAGGTTGAAGTAGGTGCGCCACGGGCCGGCACGATTGCCACCCAGAGGAATGTACAGATAGTCACGGAACCAGGAAGACAGCGAGATATGCCAGCGGCGCCAGAACTCACGGACAGACCGCGCGCTGTAGGGATAGTTGAAGTTTTCGAGAAAGCGAAAACCCAGCATACGCCCCAGCCCGATCGCCATATCCGAGTAACCGGAGAAGTCAAAGTAGATCTGTAGCGTGTAGCACAGCAGCCCCAACCAGGCCACGGGGGTAGTCAGGTCCCCTCCGCCAATCGCAAAGATCTGGTCTGCCACTTCACCCAGCGGGTTGGCAATGAGCATCTTCTTTGCCAGTCCGTAGATAAAGCGCCGCAAACCGCTGTACGCCAGGTCAATGCTGAGCACGCGGCGACGAATCTGCTCGGCAATATCGTGGTAGCGAACAATCGGCCCGGCAATAAGCTGAGGGAACAGGGCAATATAGAGCGCTATGTTTACCGGGTTGCGATCGTGCCGCGCGTCGCCCCGATAAACATCCAACAGGTAGGACATCGCCTGGAAAGTAAAAAAGGAGATGCCCAGGGGCAGGTGCACTGCTGCCATCTCCACCGGCGGCACGCCCAGCTGCGACAGCAGCCAGTTCCCGTTGTCCACCAGGAAGTTGGCGTATTTGAAGTACCCCAGTAGCCCAAGGTTGGCAGTGATGCCCGCTACCAGCCAGGCCCGGGCCCCGACCTGCGCCTGCTTCGCCCTGTGAATGCAGCTGCCAAACAAGTAGTTGAGCGCAATCGATACCAGCATCAGCAAGACGTAATGCAACTCGCCCCAGGCGTAGAACAACAGGCTGAAGAGAAGCAGCACAAGATTTCGGATCCCGCGCGGACTCAACAGCATGGCGAACAACACCAGCGGCAGAAAAGCGAACAGGAAGGTGCTGGAACTAAAGACCACGTCAGCGTCCCACCATCCAGCTGCGTACCGGGAAGTCCACCAGACTGGCCAGCCGCCACAGGTCGTACCAGTAGCTCAGCCGCAGCAGCGCCGCCACCCATTGCGGTGGTGCTTCACCGTTGCCTACATTCAGGCGCTCGGGCTCGATGGCCTGGTGTGCCGACACCCCAAGGAATTGGAATACACGTGACAGCGCGCGGTCATGATCCCGTTCCAGCTCATCGCTACTGATCACCAGCAGCTGTTCGCGCCTGAAACAGCTGAGGTAACGGTGCAGTTGCCTGGCGTACAGCCCGCGGGCGCGGTAGCTGTTCTCACGCAGGGCCGAGTGCGCTGCCAGGGGACTGGCACCCAGCCAGAGCCGCAGCGGTTCGACCAGCAGCGCGAGCCAGAAAGGCAGGTTCTCAAGCCGGTTCGCCACGGCCATGCGGTAGTGTGACCAGGCTCGCTGCACCGGGTCGCGGAGGATTACGATAAGTTTCAACTCGGGATTCCAGGCCTGTAGCTGCGGGGGCAGGCTTCTCAGGTATAGGTATACCGGTGTGGCTTCACCGAGGACGTTTTCGTTTTCAAGGTGCGCGAAAAAGCCGCCATAGTATTCGTCGAGCAAGGCGTCCGTCCAGGCCCCGGCATGTCCCTCGTGGTCAAAGGCATGAGCTTCCTTGGGCCGGGCCATGCCGATTTCCGGATGCTGGTCCAGGAAGTGTGCCAGCGCTGTGGTGCCGCACTTCTGGGCGCCTATGATCATGAAATCGAGTTTCTTCCCGCGCCGGCCTCCAGCGCTGCCGCAGGCGCCTTCAGTTTTTCCTGCGGCCACAGGGCTCTCCCTCTGCCACTGCTCACCGCCGGTGCAGCCAGCCAAGATGTTGCACCTTCCATATGGTACAGGCTGCCACCGCTTCGACGGGCCTGACGCCGCCTAGCGCCGTCCCCGGCAGCGACAAACGCCTCGACTCCGATCGAAGGCACGCGAACAACGCCCTCAGTCAAGGACGCGCTCACAATCGGTCACCCTGTAGAAGTCCCGCCATGCCGTGGGTCCATTGAGTAAAGCCTGCAGCAGAGTGTCCAGGTCCAAACCGGGGTAGCGCTTTACCAGCGGTTTCTCCTGCAGCGGCGCAGCGTCTCTCACCTCTTCGCCCACTGCGTCTGCCAGAGCGGACGGGCCGCGCATGGCGATATCCTCAAAACGCAGGATGCGGGCGTCCGGCAAGCACTGCCGGAACCGACTATAGAACCAGTCGAGGATAAGAAGTTGGCGCGTCAGGACGCTGGATTCCAGAGCGAGGCTGGATGCAAGCGTCGCATCGTAGCGCTCCCCACCGGGAAGACTGCCGCGGTTGACGGGCAACTCCACCGTCTGCCAGGAGGCGAGTACAGCGAGTGGATTACGAATCAGCGCCAGGCACTGGAATGAGTCGGCCAGGCCATCGAGCAGTGCAGTGAACAGGGCATTCTGCTTGATGATCAGGCGGAAGCCGGGTTGAGCGGACACCGCTACATCCGATACTTCCCCTTGCGGTCGCCGGAGCGTGGCCACGCCCGCGACCGGCTCCACCCTCGCGTCACCTTGTAGTCCGGCCAAGTTGAGGGCAGGCGCCGTACCGCTGGTTTCAACCTGCTGGCGAATCGCGGTAAACCGCTCTCGGATCCGCTGTAGAGCAGTCTCACTATCTGGGCAGTCATCGAAGTCGGCCAGTTGCAGCGGCTCGTTGAGCGCAACGGTGTTTGGCAAACCGTCCAGCAGGCGCGTACTGACTGACGTGCCCGCCCTGGGAACACCGGTCAAGACCCAGTCAGTACCGCTCACCAAAGCGCGTCCAGCTGATCCAGCAGTCGGTAGAAGTCCGCTCGCTCCCGCTCGAGGCGATGCTGATTCAGCGTGCTGGCCGCCGCCTCGCGAAAACGCCCGCTGCGACCGGTTTTTACCATGGCAAGTGCATCCAGCGTGGCTGCCGCAAGCTCATCCAGGGTATAGCCGGGCATAAGACAGTTTTCCTGATGAGCGCAGAAGGAGCGGTTCCCCACACAGTCCGGCACTACCACCAGCTCATTCAGCGCCATGGCCTCCAGGGCGGGCAAATAGAAGCCTTCGCTGGGATGGGGCAGCAGCACCGCAACGCTGGCGGAGGCCATGGCGTCCAGAACCTGATCACGCGCGGTGAATTCTGCATGCGTGGTGACTTTCAATCCATGTTGCTCCAGCGAGGTCGCCAGCCCGCGCGCAAGCTCCCCCGACTTGCTGCCGAGAATATAGACATCACTACCCCGCGCTGCGCGCCGACGTGACAGAAGAGATTCGACGTTTACGCCGTTGGCAATGGTAAACGTCGGCCCGTTGACGCGTCCGGTGTCGAGGATTGCGGCTTCCACCTCGCGGCTCACGCAGATGCGGATGGCATGCTGTTCAAGAAAGGGGTAAACGTCTGCGTCGGGATCCGCATGACGCACATGCTGGACAAGATTCACGATCGGCGGCGCCTGATCGGATTTGACCGGCAGGTAGGCCTGCCAGTCCATGCCGGCGATGAACACCAGATCGGCCTCTGCCGGGGTGTAGCGGTCCACCCTGTTCGCAGCCTGGGGTGCCCAAATGGTCTCACCCATGGGAAGTGAGCCAGCAGCCCACGCGATGCTTGCCTCCCATGCGACGTGCGCCTGAAAGTGCTCAAAGTAGTCCAGTACCTTCTGATGACCCCCGCTGTATCGGGTGAATTGCCTGTGAAAGAGTGCAGTCTTCATTCAACGCCGCTGTTGCAAGGCTAGTAGGGCCAGATCTCCAGGCCGTGGATGGCGTTTCTCACGTCCATGGTGAGATTCACGGATTTCAGCAATTCCAGGTTTTCCGGCTCATAGACACTTAGGGTAGACGGAGACGAGCCCCCAACGATCAGGCCATTGTCAGCGATGCATAGTCCGCGAGCAAACCCCTGCCTGGCATGATCTTCCGGAAGCTGCCGCATCTTCAGGTCTGATTTCGGGTAACGGGGTACCGGCGTGCCCATGACGAACTCGCCAGACCTTTCGTACAGTGACAGCCTGTCTCCCGAGGTCTCATTAAGCAGTACCCTGTCACGGTACGGCCTCGAGTTATGGGTACGATCAGGTATAGAGGCGTAATTGGACAACTGCCCGTCACGAATACAGGCGATGCAGGTTAAACCCAGGCCGGATGCATAAATGCCGCAGTCCTGGTAATGGACCATATTGAGGTGCACGGTATCGCCCTTGCGTGCCCCGCCCGGCCGCCTGGGATCGTAGGGGCCAAAGCGAAGCCCACCCCGGGTAACATCTACCCCCATAAAATAGGCGTTGACGAACTCGCCGGAGCGCAAATCAAGCTCCAGAATAGAATCAAAGCCGGTCGATGACAGATAGAGGGAATCTCCGCCACGGCAAATCTCGTGCACGTGCTTCATGTAACCGTTGCGCAACCGTTCCAGCAGTTTGAACTCTTTGTCGTACACCAGCAGTTCTTCACTGGCGGCCAGATAAACATAGTCCTCATAAAAGGCGATGCCGCGCAGGCCCCGATCGATGCCCCGTCCTCCCCAATCGATGCCGGGCTCGTTCCAGTCAATCAGCTGCTGCACGTGGCCATCAGATAAGTCGACAAGGTAGGCCCCGCCGTGGGACTCGCCCTGGTGCGTCGATCTGATCACGGACGTAGTGAGGACGACTGGATAGTCCCTGCTGGCTTCAATCAATCCTCTATGCTCCGCTGTTTGAGATGTGATAGCGCGCTGCCGCGCCTGCCGGGGCGGAGGCTGGCCGGGCCGCGTCCCGCGCCAAGCCTACCAGATATCCCGGGGGCGATCATCGACGCGGGCACACCGGCAAACAGTTGCTAATTGTTGCCTTCCACGGCTGATTCCCACTATTCTCCGCCTCTCCACAGCAACGAAACATCCCGGCATCGCATGAGCACTCCCCCCGCCAAAAACGCTCCCATCCCATTTAACAGGCCGGTGCTCAGCGGAGACGAAATCCGCAACATCAACGAGGCCATAGATCGGGAACAGCTCGCGGGGGACGGAGAATTCACTCGCCGTTGTGAGCATCAACTACGGGAGATCATCACCGCCGACAGCGTGCTGCTCACACACTCCTGTACTGCGGCGCTTGAAATGGCCGCATTGCTGCTTGAGCTGCAACCGGGTGACGAGGTGATCATGCCCTCGTATACCTTCGTATCCACGGCGAACGCCGTGGTGCTCAGGGGCGCCACGCCGGTATTCGTCGATATCCGGCCGGATACGCTCAATCTGGATGAGACTCTCATTGGGAGCGCAATCACGGATAAGACCCGGGCGATCTTTGTGGTGCACTATGCCGGTGTAGTTTGCGAGATGGAGGCAATACTGGAGATCGCACGCCGGCACCAGCTGGCCGTTGTTGAGGATGCGGCACAGGCCCTGACCTCAACTTATGCCTCCAGGCAGGCCGGCAGCTTCGGCGACCTGGCCTGTTTCAGCTTCCACGAGACCAAGAACATTATCTCAGGTGAGGGCGGCTGCCTAGCGATCAACAACCCCGCCCTCGTGGAACGCGCCGAGATCATTCGGGAGAAAGGGACCAACCGCAAGAACTTCTTCCGCGGTATGGTAGACAAGTATACCTGGGTGGATATCGGCTCTTCCTATATCCCGGGAGAGCTTATCGCCGCCTTCCTCTGTGCGCAGCTAAGCAGCATCAACACCGTGCAAAAAGAACGACTTGCGGCATGGGGCAGATACTATGAGGCGCTTGGCACTATCGCTGAGACGCATCCCATCAAACTGCCAATGCACCCCGACAACACGGCGCACAATGCGCACCTGTTCTACCTGCTCGCCCCCGAGGCGGCACAGAGAGATGCACTGATCCAGGCAATGCGGGAAAGGCAGGTGGGCACACCCTTCCACTACGTGCCACTGCACACGTCGCCCGCGGGGCTGCGCTACTGCCGTACCAGTGGCAGGCTTCCAGTCACAGAAGATCTTTCGGCAAGGCTCCTGAGGCTGCCAATGTATCCCGGCGTGTCCAGAGATCAGGAACGCATCATCAGCGCGCTGCAGGAAAGCATCAGCCACGTAATAGCGCCGGCTTAGGCTTTTTACCTCGCCTCAGGCCTCGGCCTGCAAGATCCCATGGGTGTAGGGGATATTGGCCATATCGTGGCGAAGCTCACCGCTAACCGAGTCGAAAGCAACGCCAACAATGGCACTGTAGCCTTTCAGAGTCCTCACGTTTTCTCCACGATCCCGGCTGATCAGGAAGCGGGCCATGGCGCTCTGACTCGCAGCGTAACAGGGGTCATGAGTGACAAAACGGCCACCGGGGCGCAAGGCTTTGCGAGCGGTTCCCGCCAGGCTCTCCGCTTCCGCGTCATCCAGATGGTGCATAAGGCCGTTGGCCATGACGATGTCAAACGGCTCCATACCCGCCAGCGCCATTTCATCAACAAGCTGACAGCGGAAGCGGGCGCGATGGCCGTACTTTCGCTCTGCCGCGGCGATGTATTCCTCAGAAGCATCGAAGCCCATGTAGTCCACGGACTCTGGCAGAAAGTCCAGAATCGCGGCGGTGCCACAGCCAATGTCCAAAATCCGGCAACCCGCGGTGGGGCGAACGAAATCGGCCACGTAGCGCCGGCGAAACTTGCTCGCCCCCAGCGCATCCTGGAAGAGATCATAGATAAGGGGGCTACTGAGTGCCGCCCTCAGGCCGCGGGTGTTCTGCGACATAGCAAGGTCCTGGGCCGGTATCCGTGGGAAAGCGGCTTACTCAATCTCAACTCCGCGACTGGGATCAATCTGCCCCGCGTTGCGAGCCGGTACACCAAGATACCGACCGAAGTCGCGCACGTCCTCGAGCAGTAAAGCCATAGCACCGACGATGTTCTCACTGCCAACGCTGCGACCCTGGATGACAACGGAGGAAAAACCGAAAAAGTTCTGGTCGCCTACGCTCACCCCGCCGCCGAGGGTCGCATTGGCAGCCAAAAAATTATGGCTGCCCAGCCTGCAATCGTGACAGACCGTGGCGTTTGACCACACGACGTTGTTGTCGCCTAGCCGCGTGCCGGGCTCGATGACCGCGCCCGGCATCACTATCGTATTGCTGCCCAGAGTCACCCCATCGGCCACGAAGCTGCGGTCATGCACGATGTTCGTACAGCGAAAACCCGCCTCGCAAGCACGCTCGAATGCGCTCCTCCTGGCACGAAAGCTGCGGTAGCCGATGGCCACGAACAGATCCGCATCAGCCGGATCTACCTCCTGGATGAACCGCGTCCAGTCAATCACCGGCTGCTCCAGCAGACTGCTCGAGCTACGAAACTCGGGATCCACTACGAAGGCCTTGAAATCGCTGACACCACTTGCGTAGCGAAACGCCAGGCTGGCCAGCTCCCCCGCCCCGTAGATATAGAGCGGCCTCGCTGTCATTTTACGAAGATGAAGCGCAGATATTTAAACAGGTGGCTCGAGGCAGGCAGCATTTCGTTCAGATACGCCTCTATCGTCGCCGCATCCTCCAGCGATTGCTCATGCATGACCTTCGCCTGGCCCAGGAACCACTCAAATTCCACCCTGCACTTGGAAAAACCGGTATC
Organism: Halieaceae bacterium; assembly: GCA_028277365.1. Lineage (GTDB taxonomy): Bacteria > Pseudomonadota > Gammaproteobacteria > Pseudomonadales > Halieaceae > JANQIO01. The sequence continues at coordinate 13,864 of JANQGK010000101.1, forward strand.
CCTTGCTGCCGCCAGTACCTCAGATGCATCAAAGCCTTGGGCGATGGACTTGCCCGGCTCGGCCATCTCCAGCTTTTCGCTATCCAGCCCGTACTGCTCCTCATAGAGCTGTCCGTTGTGCAATGCGCCCTGTATCTCCCTGGTCACAAAAGGTGAGAGTGGCAAAGGTCCGCCCTGCAGCCGGTCAGCGGCGACGATAGCGTCCAGAAAATCACGGTTGGGATTCAGATCCGAGTAAAACACGCCACCTTGCTTGAGAACTCGGTGCGCTTCCTTAAGAAAGTCGCGATAGTCGAACAAGTGGTCCATAAACGAATAGGACGTCGCCACGTCAAAGCTTTCATCCTCAAACGGAGTGTTCTCCGCCGTTGATTCGTGCAGCTGTACGGTGCCACTGCTCAGGTCAACCTGCTTCATCATATCGGCGGTGATGTCGACGCCGTGAACCTCAGCGACAAGGTCGGCCACCAGGTGGATGATAAAGCCCGTGCCGCAACCAAAGTCCACGAGTCTGGCGTTCTGCTGCTCGGGCGCCATCTCCAGGATACGCTCGAGTATCCCTCGGACCTTTTGCTGATTCTCCGGCCGGAAATGCGGGCTTTTGTTGTATTCACCGGCGTTGGCCAGAAATGAGTGGACGTAGATATTGGCCTCCAGGGCCTGGTCCTTGGTTACATCTCGATCTTCTTGCATGCTTACATCCCCATTGAGGTGCCCTGTAGTGGCGGCCGGGCTCAAAGGTTGATCTTTTCTCTCACCAGGTAGCGCGGCCTGCTCAACACTTCCTGGTACACCCGAAATACATAGCTGCCAATGACTCCCAGGAACATCATGATGCTGCCCAGCGTCAGGAACAGGCCCAGCAATATCAAAGTATTGCCGCCCGGCAGTGCTGCCCCAAAGAGGATGTACTCGACCACCACAATGAGCGAGTACAGAATGCTCCCCACCAGCAGTGCGCTGCCCACGGCGATGGAGATTTTATGCGGTACATCCGTGTAGCTGATCAGTGAATTGACCGCCAGTTTCAGACGCTTGGAAAACGTGTAAGAGCTGCCGCCCGACTCACGCTCGGTATAGGGAAGGTCAATGAAGCTGGAGCGAAAGCCCATATAGAACATCAGCGGTCCGTAGAGGATATTTACCTCCCTAAACTGCAGCAATGCTTCGAGAAACGTCCGGTTGAACATTCTGAAGGTGCCGATATTGAGAGGGACGTCGGTCCCGATCAGCTTTGAGAAGACCAGGTGGTAGAGCGCGGATGTAAAACGGGAGGAGAGCCGCTTGTCATCACGATTCTTGGTGCAATAGACGATGTCGCTTTCACCCTTCCGCAGTTCCTCCATAAACAGTGGAATGTGTTCAGGCAGATCCTGAAGATCGGCGTCCATCAATACGATGAGGTCGCCGGTAGCGTGCTCGAAGCCGGCGCAGATCGCCGGATGCTGGCCGAAATTGCGCGACAGCGTCAGAACTTTAATACTCTGGTTATTGCGGGATAGCTCTCTCAATACCTCGCCGGAGGCGTCTCGGCTGCCATCGTTGACAAAAACCACCTCATAGCTGCCGGCTGAGTGAGACAGCACTTCCCCAAGCCTGTCTGCCAGTTCTTTCAGGGTGGCCGCGTTATTGTAGACGGGAACCACCACGCTCACGGATTCAGCCATCGTCAGCTAGCCCTGGTTAGGTTTGTAGAGTCGCTGGTCTTCCGGGACGAACAGTTCTTCCAGGGAAGCCGGGAGCCGCGTATCGAAGCCCAGCAACCTGCGGCCCTGAACATTGAGCTTGCTCGCAACCTCATCGGGCACAAACCTTACCCAGTCCATGCGCTGCTTCATGAAAGAGCGGCAGGCGTTGAGCGTCATCGAGTGGCGCCAGTGGTCGGTCTGGTTCTCACCAGTCCGGTGGAAGAGCCGCGCGCTGAACACAATAAGCGTGCCCGCGGGGCAGGTGACCGGCACGCAGTTCTGTTCAAACAGCTCCTCGGGTGGCACGGTTTCGGCGTGGTGAGACCCGGGTAGCACTTTCAAGGTGCCATTGCTCTCGGTGTATTCGCTGAGAGTCCAGATCAGGCCCATGTTGAAGGTGTACCCGCGCTGAAACCTCGGGCTATCAATATGCAGCCGGTTCGAGTAGTTGGAGCCCCGCGGTGGCACCGAAGACGAGGTGGCAGCATACATTACCCAATAGTCACCCAGATGTGGTGCCAACAGCTGCTGCAGCCGGGGGTCCTCCAGCAAACGCGCGAAATTGAGATCGCGGCACATGAGGTCGTGCATCTGGTATTGATCCAGCCTGCTGCGCTCCGAGCCTGCTACCGGGCGATAGTCTTCTATCGCACGCTCCATGCCCGCAACGAGTACCGCGCACTCCTCAGGGTTCAGAAAGCCCGGGATCGCTGCATAACCGCGCGTAGCCACGTGATAGCTGCATTGTTCGACCAGATCGGCGGGCAGCGGCGATTTGGAGGCCAGCTGGATACTTGCTTCAAGATTCATCTAGGACTGAAATTTCATGTAGTCGGGCGAGTCAGGCCCACAGTTCAGCAGCAGATCGAGCACGCTGACACCGTGCACAAACTCACCAAAGAGCTGATTGTACTCCGGGTACCCGTGGTAATCGAACCATTCGACGGCAATGCCGGCCTCCGCAAACTGCGTCTCGTCCAGATATGCGCCCGCAGCAGGTCCGCTCAGATAGGTCTGTGCGCCCGCCTGCTGGCAGATCTGCACCAGCCGCTCCGTAGGTTCACCCTCTATCTCGTAGGACGTAGAGTCGGAAATCCTGGTCTCAATGCCGAGGTAATTCGTCACGAACTCGATGAAGCGTCTGTTGAGGAGAGACAGGTGACTGTACTGCTCAGCCATATAGAGCTCTTCCAGCTGCGGCGCGAGCTCGGAAAAACAGCGCGCCCTGCTGTAGTTCTGGCTGATGGATGCCCAGTGTTTTCGCTGCCAGCTCTGGTCTTTCAGCTCAACTTCATTGATCTGCCGGCTGATCGCCTTGCCGACCGGAACCGACAGCCACTGCAGGCCAGATGGCGCCTTGATTTTGTTGCGATTTCGCCAGTCATTTTTTGTAAACTGCACCACATCATAAATCACGAACTCATCCACTGCGGCGATCAGGTCAAAGTAGCCTTTCCATGGAATGTAGTTTGATTGCAGAATTGCTACTTTCTTCATGGCTTTTTCGTTTTCAGTTTGGCCGGCAGCCGCTTTGCCAGGTTCACCGTACTCATTTCATGCGCTACCCAGCGGCAGCCGCATCAGGCGCCGGTTTGCGGTGTCAGACGGAAACCGTCTTTGCGCGCTGCATGAGCAGTTCGAGATGCTGGAATAGCGATGCATAAACATGACCGAGACATAACCATGGCTTCAAGCGCAGCAGAAGCGTCCGCACGATTCTACGCGGTATTGCGGTGGTGTGAGAAATACCATTTCTACATCCTGCTGGCCGTGGTCACCTGCCTGCTTATGGTGCTCTACCAGGAATTCCTGTTCGGAGACATGCACTACATCTACATCCGGGCAGGTCAGGGTGGCGATGAGTTCAGATCCTACCTCCCCGCCCTTACGTGGGCCCGCAGCTGGATCGCAGACCCGGCATTCTACTCACTGCAAATCGGCGCTGGCGAATCAGTTTTCGTCTGGTCTCACATCTACCTGGATCCATTCAACTGGCCGACCTACCTTGTTCCTGAGCAGCGGATTCCTGACGCCCTGCTCTGGATGCAGGTGTTGAAGCACCTGTGCATCCTCTACCTGGGTTACCGGTGGCTGCGGGAGATCGGTTTTGATGCGGCCGCCTCCACGGGAGGCGCAATCATTCTCGTGTGTATACCCTCTGCCATATCGCCACACTACCAGTTCGTAAGTACCTACGTGTATACCCTGCTGTTTGTTTACGGGCTGGAACGGGCCATGAACGGCCGGGGGTTTATGGTCGCCTTCGCCGGCGTCACGCTGGTGACCATGTTGAGTGTTTACATACTCTACAAGCTGGCGCTGTTCACCGGCCTCTATCTTGCGGGGCGCGCTATTGCGCGGGGCGTGGCGTTCAGGCCGTTTGTACACTTCAGCCTGGCCGTACTGGGCACAGCCACGCTGGCGGTGCTGATTCTTGCACCGGTCATATTCGCGACACTTGAATTGATCCTCAGCAACCCTCGCTCCGAGGCCACCTTCACCAATCCGAAGTACTTGCTCTCCTGGGTATTCGAAAGTCCGCTACTGAGGTCAGCATTCGGACTTGGTCCCGCACTGGCGCTGGTACTGCCTGGCCTGTTTCTGGCACCGCGCCGACTGCTGGTCGCGGGCGCCCTGGCCGTTGTCTCTGTACTGCTGTTCTCTTCCAATCGCTGGTTTATGGCACTGTCTACCGGCTTTGCAAAAGAATTTGAGTTCTACACCGACTATCTGTTTGCCATTCCGCTGGTTACCCTGATCTGCTATGGCATGCACAACAGGGACAGGCTTAACCCCAAGGCCGCATGGCTGGCCGCTACCGCCCTGGCACTGGGTCTGCTTGTATTCGCCATTAATTCACCGATCGAGCCATATCTCGGTTACTGCCTGCTTCCCGTCTGCCTGGCTCTTTTTCTCCAGGACCGGCGGCCACGGCTAGTCGTCGCACTGGTCCTCGTGCCGCTTGCCTGTACGATGGGCGTCTGGCTGCATGCAATCAGCAGCGAGCGCAATAACAGTTGGCCCATGCTACCCAAGAGCGCCACCTCGGAGTCCTCCGACCTCGCCCAGCTCCGGCTGCTGGCGAGACGTGAGCCGCAACCAGAACAAGCCCAGTCACTTGGCCGAGCGGTTAAAACCTTCACGGTGAGCGGACTGAATGATTCCATGCTGCTCGATTATCGCGGGGTGGAAGCGCAGAACTCGATAGTCAATCCCAATCATCTGCGTTTCGCCCAGACCTACTTCAACTCAACCAACGCCAGCATTCAGGTGCTGAACAGCCAGCCGCAGCCACTGCTGGATCGCTTCCTGGGCGTCAACCGTATCTATAGTGAGGGCAACCTGGTCGCACTGCCAGGTCAGAGTACCAGCGCTCGCGCCGGTCGATTCATTGAATACAGCGTGGCAAAACCTCTGGAGCTGGGTCTGTTTACGCCCTACCGGGTATCAACAGAGGCATTTCGCGGCCTGGGGCCGCAGCAACGGCACTGGCAACTGCACAATGCCGCTCTCGGTGACACGCTACCCGAGGAGATGATTCCGCTCGCTCCGGAGGACATCCCCGCCACTCCAGCTTTTAGAACCACGGTGCTCGATACGCAGTGGCAGATTGTGAAGCGCGAACCGGGTAAAACCTTCTACCGCGTGACACTTCCCGCCAACGCGTCAGCGCTAAAGCTGCGGCTGCAGCTGCAATTCCCATCGGCGGGCAACCGCTGGATACAGGTCATCGGTCGCGGCGTGGGTGGCGAGCGGCTGAACGCACTGGGATTCACGTTGCACTATGCGCGCGATGGCGCCAAGCACATGGCACCGCTCCCTCCCGGTAACGCGCGCTACCAGATGGGCCTGCAGCTATATCGCTATGCCGAGCTCTATATCGGGATAGCCGGAGCGGATCACGGGCAGCTCAAGAGCCTGCAGGTACAGGGATCGGAGCTTAAGATAATTGATCTTGAGTCAAGCTCGCTGCCCGGCGTTAAGCCTGCAGGTCTCAGCTTTGACGGCGATGATGCGATCAGCGGCATGGTCGAGATCGATCGCCCCGGCATGGTGGTGTTACAAGTTCCCTACAGCAGGGAATGGAGGTTGACGGTGGACGGAGTTCCTGGGACGACAAGCGTTGTCAACCGCGGCCTGCTGGGGGTTTACCTGGATGCAGCGGGTCGGTATCGCATAGACCTCAAGTACCGCCCCCGATATTGGGGAGTGAGCTGCAGCGCGGCGGTAATTGGGCTGCTCGCTTCGATGGCGGTGTTGGCCTGGGCACGGCGCAGGCAGCCTGGAGAAAACCAAGCCCCCTCTCAAGCCGAGCCAGGTCAGCTGTGACAGTTGCGCTCAGCTGTCGAGCATGACGATGCCGATACCCAGGATCACCGTCGCGCTTCCAAGCAGCTTCTGTACTGACATACTCTCCCCGAACAGCAAGACGCCCGCCGTCGGCACGATGATGTATGTCAGGGCAACATAGGGGTAAGCCTGGCTCAGTTCCAACCTGGATATCGCCAGTATCCAGGATATCCCGCTAAGAAAGGTCATGAAAAAGGCTATCAGCACCAGAGGCCTCACCAGGAAATGCAGCAGGTACAAAGGCTGTGAGCCGAGTTGTGACAGCTGTTCGTTGGCCAGGCTAACTTCCCATTTCATCAGGATCTGGCTTATGGCAGCAAAGACCGGGGTAGCCAGGGCGAGCAGGTGTGGGCTGACAGGCAGGCTCATTTGGATAAACCCTCACGCAGTGCCAAATACCTGGCGTCAGTGTTGAAATGTTTAGCTAGCAGGGCTCTCATGTAGGCTTACTGGACTCGTATCCGAGTAGTTCAAGACTCTCCCAGTAGACGTGATAGTCAGTGAACTGTCTCAACAGATCAGCCTCCACCGGCCTGCGCTTCAGGGGCTTGATACGGGTCTCACGGCTGGCTCGCCCCGCCCCGGTATTAGGTGTATCGCCGGTGAGCTTTGCAAAACTGCTCCACTTCGAGATGAAGCTGGCGTCGTAGTTCAAGCCAAGCGCATCGCACATCGTCCGGCAGGCCGCCTGGGGGTCGGCGGTGAAGTCCTCATAGCGGATAAAGGTGCCACCACTGGCCTTTTCTGCGAACGCCTTATAACCCTCGAGGAACTGCGGAACCGTCAGCTTGCCTTCGATCACAGACAGTTTGTTGAGGCTCAGCCACTGATCTATAGGGTGCCTGACTGTGAAAACCTGATTGACAGCATAGCGCTCACCCAGCACCTTCGCGGTGGACAATTCGTAGGTGGGTTGCATCCAGGGCACGCCGGTAAAGTCCAGGTGCGTCCAGTCACGCACCAGCAGGCGGCGATTCTGGCGCCTTACCTCGTTGTAGATCAGCTGAATTGCATCCGCCCAGAGCAAAGACTCCGGGAGTTTGGCGGCCTTCATCGCGGCTGGGACATCAATGTCCAGCCACGCATGAGCCTGAGAAAGCGGGTTGAACTGGGGGGCAGCCGCCCTGGGATGCACTTCGCTCAGTAGGGCAACATCTTCCATGCACCCGAGACACTTGGAGATGAGCGTGCCGCCGGAGCGTGCCATGTGGTGGAGAATGGAAATCGGTTCTTTCATCGGTTTCTGGTGCAGTGGAGTATGCGGTCAGTGTTGTCTAAAAGACTGGCGTGTAGCTGTCGGGCCACCTGCTATGCGGTGACGCCCTGTTTCTGATCCTGGCGCCAACGCTGCCAGGCAGACTGCAATGCCTCGAAAAAGTCATCCGCGAAGAGGTCCGCGTCCATCAGGGGAGAGACCTCGATGCGTTGCCGGAGGCTCGCGCGCGTCTCAGCCAGTGCATCGAGATCGGCCGTCTTTTCAACAGCGACCCGGATGTACTCGTCGGCGTCGTTTGCAATCCAGTCAGGCATGTCCAGGTTGTTCATGATGCTCTCGCCAGCATGGGACAGGAAGCGATTGCCCTTGCGTGTGATCACGGGGACGCCCATCCACAGGGATTCGAAGCTGGTGGTACATCCGGTATAGGGGAAAGGGTCGAGTCCGATGTCCAGACGCCCATACGACTCCAGCAGGTGCTCTCGAGACCGCGATGGCTCGAAAGCCAGCCGCTCTGCTTCTACACCCCTCGACACAAAATTCTCACGCATCTTGTTCTGGTACGCTGCGTCAGTCAGCACCTGGTTCTTGATCAGCAGGCGGGACCCGTCCACCGCCTTCAGGACTTCTGCCCAGAGGTCGAGGACGTGCTCATTGAGCTTCGCGTAGTTATTGAAGGTACCAAAGGTAATATAGCCGTTCTCAAGGGCGGGCAGGGGCGCTACTTCGGGTGAATCCGTAGGCTTGGATAGACACTGGTAGGAACGGGGCAGCACCAACGGCTCCTCAACGAAGTGGTGCTCCTCACCTTTCGGCGTCACCCACGGATCTCCAATGATATAGTCCATAGTGTCAAGACCCGATGTGGAGAGGTAGCCCAGCCAGGTGATCTGCACCGGCGCGGGCTTTCTCGCGAACACCGCGAGCCGGTTGTGCGCAGTATGACCGGCGACATCGATGAGGATATTCACGCCGTCCTCATGAACTTTCTGGGCGAGAGCATCCGGGCTGTCCTTATAGCTTCTGTGCCATTGGTTCGCGAGCTTCTTGAACTCCTCGGTATTTGAGTCCTCGGTCAGCACCGTCGAGTAAAGGAAAATCTCTACGCCGCGCTCCTGGAGTTTTCTCAGTACCGACTCCAGGAAGAAACCAACGGGGTGGTTCCGGAAGTCACCTGACACAATGCCAATACGCAGCGGCACATCTTCTTCTACGCTGACGTTCCAGTTGTTGTAGCGAAATGCGTTGCCGTGCTGCTGAACGCCCCAGTTACGCGAGATGTCCAGAATCTCCTCTGCGCTGGCTTCCGGATTGTAGAGATGCGAGAAGATCCAGCTACTGAAGTGTTCCGGTTTCGCTTCTCCAGACGCCAGCGCGTGCCGGTAGTAGCGGCTGCACATCTCGTGTTCACCCACCAGGGAATAAGAACCTGCCGCGTTGAGTCGCGCAGGAAAGTAATCCGGGGCCACGGCGAGAATCTGATTGTACTTCTCTAAGCACTCTTCAAACCGCTTGAGGTTGTTGAGACAGATACCCAGCCTATTCTGCAGCGCGATCTCTTCAGGGAAGCGAGACACACCCAGTTCTGCAATTTCCAGCGCCTGCGGCAACTTCTCCTGGGCAGTTAGCGCGTCAACGAGTGTATTGTAAGCAGCCGATGCATCGGGATGCAGGGCGATTAACTTGCGCGCCTCCCATTCCGTATCCTGCAGCTTACCCTCTGCCAGCAACACTTCGACCAGACTGGCCATAGCGGACTTGAAACCTGGGCGCAGTTCCAAAGCCTTTTTTAGTAGTTTCCGTGCCTTGTCATACTCCCAACGCTTGCTGGCCACCCGGCCAAGAAGTGCAATGGCGGGTACCGAGTTGCCCTTGAGCGACACCGCTTCCTTAGCGTACTTCTCCGCCAGCTCCAGGTTGTTAAACTCCACCTGTGCTACGCCCATGTTGATGTGGTGCGTATGCTCGCCAGGCTTGAGCGTAAGCGCTGTGTGGTGGGCAGCGATGCATTCGGGGCCCATACCCTTATGCATATAGGCGACGCCGAGCTGGCCCCAGGCCTCATCATTCTTCTTGTCCAGCCTGACCACCACTCTCAACTGCTGTACCGCTTCGTCGAGGCTCCCGGTGTACAGTAGCGCCATCCCATAGTAATAACGCGTCTCAAGGTCGGCCTCATCATCCGCAATGGCCAACCGCGCCAGGGCAAGCAGCCCCTCGTAATCTTCTTTTGCAGCTGCATCGTGCATTGCCTGCCTACGCCCGGCGCTCGACGTTGCGGTACCACCGTCACCGGACAATTGCGATTCGAGCTTCAAGAGCTGTTTGTTCGCAGGGCAGCGGGCAAGTCCGTGCTGCAAAGTAATTGCTGCATCGCTGTGCTTACCACAGCTGATCAGCTGCTTGACGAGACCCTCCACATAGTCGGGGTTCTCAGGCTCCAGACGCAGGGCCTCCTGCAGCAATGGAACGGCATGGTCAGTATATCCAGTGGAGTTGGCAAGCCGACCCAGATAGTAGTAAGCGCCGGCATGGGCCGGTGCCGTACTGATAATCTGTTTCAGCAGGCGTTCAGACGCTTTGAAATCGCCTGCACTGAAGCGGGATTTCGCCTCGGAAAACGCCCGGTCAATATCGTGGGTTTGCGGGTGCTGTTTTGGCATGTAGCAAGGAAGATGTGAATCGCTTGGGCGGGCATCATAGCAGAACGCCGAGAGCGAGAGAATTTCAGAAGAGCAAAAAAAGAAAGGGGCCTAGAGGCCCCTTTCCATACAGCTTGTAAACCGACGTCTTAGTTATAAGACACCGTGTCCGTGCTGGCATCAGACAGGTTCACCTGCGTGGTCGCCACGCTGATGTTGCCTTCCGGAGCCACCACAGTCACCGTCGCGGAGCAACGAGTACCACCGGTGATGGAGACAATGTCTACCGCACGCAGAACCAGGTTCTCACCCGGCTGCAGGGTGCCAGAGGCAGATCCCAGAGCAGTAGTAGTCACACCGTCTTCCGACTGGAACGTAATGTTGTATTCCGCCGGTACCGGATGGCGGCTGTTGATCAACAGACGCTGGTTGTAGTCGGTAAAGGTAGTCAGGTAAGCAACTTCTACCGTCGTACCGTTACGATCGATATCACCGATATCGCCACTGAAGTCGCTAACATTCGGGCTAGACGTGGTGACGTCATGCACCAGTTGAACGTCAGCAGAGTAGGACGTTTCGGGGATAGTTTCAGTCGTGCCATTCACCGTTACACACAGCGGCTGACTGTCAGCAGCATCTACGGTGCTGGTAGCAGTGGCGAACGCAACCGTGTCAACCGTTACTGCTGCACCAACCGTCGCACAGGAACCGCCGGAACCAACAAAGTACGGAGTACCGCTGGTTGCGAAGGAGAAATCACCCGTGTACGTAACAACAGAAGCCGTCGTACGCACCCAGCCCGTCAGCGGAGCCGTGGTCAGCGTAGAGGCCAGCAGGAAGTTGGTGCTGGCAGAAGCAGTGAAGCTACCCAGCGTACCGGTGGTGCCAGTAGTGAACTCAGTGAAGTTCGTGGTGACTTCGGCCGTCGCGTCATCGTCAGCGAAGGTAACGCTCAGAGCGTCGCCCAGGGTGATGGCGTTAGACAGAGAGTCATCCGACAGTGGAAGAAGCTCATTGGTTGCGTTGGTCTGAGACTCAAATACACGTACGCGAACGTCAGATGAGGTGCCGGCCAGAGCAACACCATTGGTGCCCAGGTCCAGAACAACAGCAGCGGTCTGGGAGAAACCAGAGGTTCCAGCCAGAACACCAAAGATCGCAGAACTGTCGCCGGTCAAACCGTCGGTTACACCGGTAGAGCCCACACCAGCAACGTCGATGTCACCAACACCGAGGTCTGCCAGCAGGGTCGCACCCGTCCAGTCGAAGCGAATGAAAATTTGGTCGTTCGCAGCAACACCAATACCCAGCTCGCTCTGTACATTCAGTGCGCCCGTGGTAACGCCAACACCGACAGGAAGAACACCAGTGGTGGTCGGGGTGATTGACTCGTTACCGATTGCGACCTGGCCAGTGTCGGCGGTCACATCGATCTGTGCGAAAGAGCCCATTGAAAGACCGGTTGCCGCCGCAGCAACAGCCAAGGTCAAACTCTTCTTATTGAACATGTTGTTACTCCTAACTTTTTGTCCAAATATCAACGTTGATTAGCTTTGCGATAGGAGTAGCAACCCCCTACACCCTTCAAGCTATCCATGGATTATCCATGCAATACCATACAAATCAAGCAATTCCTGAAGGAATCACCTTGTTCTGCCCTGTCCGGGGAACGCTATTAAAGTAGCATGATTACTATGACTTACAAATGAATCGGGTGCTAAATCGCGCGTTTGTGACAGAATTCACAGATATCCGGCACGGACCCGATTGCGTCGCGGCGAGACCGCCGCGAGCAGCCTTCATGGGCTGTTTGGGTTCGCGCTGGAACTGGTGAGGAAGACGTCGGTCAATTGCTCGGTTAGCGCCTCCGCATCTCCGGGCTCTTCCATGACGTAAGGGATAATCATCACCAGCAGTTCGCGACGGTCTTCATTCTTACTGTCTGAGCGAAACAGGCTGCCAACACCGGGCAGGGCACCCAGGAAGGGCACACCGGTCTCGTCGTCTGTTTTAGTTGAGGTGATCAATCCGCCTAGCAGTATTGAGCCTCCGTCACGTAGCGTCACCGTGGTCTGCAGGGTCCGGTTGCGAATGGTGGGCGAATCGATTCCGCTGGTCCCGGTGACGAACGCTTCGCTGAGCTCTTGGCTCACGTCAATATCGACGAAACCGGAGTTATGGACCGTTGGGCGAATCTGCAATCGCACGCCGGTCGTCCGATATACGATGTTCTGAACGATGGGGGCATCCGGGTTTTGCGTGGACTGGGATGCAGTGGTTAATACAGGAATCTCATCCCCCACGTCGATCGAGGCTGTCTGGCCACTTTTCACCATCAGGCGAGGCCTGGAGCGAATCTCAGCTCGCCGGTTCTCATATAAAAGCCGTAAGATCGCCCTTACATCTCCTGCCTTATCCAAAGTCGCAGAAAAGATCGGCCTCCCCCCAAGATTGTCCAGCGTTCCAAAGCTGAGATCATAGTCACCCACCATGGTCTCTCTAAGAAACTGAAAACTTGAACTATCCGTGTCGGTCAGCGAGATATCAGCCAGCAGCACTTCCACCAACACGGAGGGTGCCAACTGGTCCATTTCCTGTATCACTGGCAGCAGATCCGACCACTGCTTACCAGAACCTCTGAAGATGATGGCATTGCGATTGCTGTCGACCACGAACTGGCCCGCCTCGCGAGAGGAGCGATCGGTGCTGGCCTCGCCTTCATCAGCACCCCGCCTCTCCCGGGTGAGTCCCTCTTCGGGCACAGCACTCAACTGATTGAGCAAATCAACGATATACGATGCCTGCGTGCTGTTGACTTCATAGCTGAAAATGCCGTCTTCAACCGCCAGCTGCTGACGGCGGTCGATCACCTTTACCCAGTCCTCGATATGATCCAGCACCTCCCGGGTAGGCGCGAAAGCTACCAGCTGGTTGCTGCTTTTCAAAGGGAGCAACATAATTGCGCCGATAGGCGGCCGCTGGCTGATATCGTAGCCCTCGGAAGTAAGGATACCTTCCAGGTCGTCTGCCAGTGTTTTGACTTCGGCGTAAGCCGGCTCAATGCTGATGGAAAACTTACCGCGCATATTGGGCTGATCGAGAATGCCCACCATTGCCATCGCCTGCTCGATCACCGCCGGCTTGCCACGCAGGATTACCGAGTTACGCAGCGGGTCCTCAAGGATTTCGAGTTCCTGCCCCCGCATGGCCGAGCGCAACCAGTTGCGCACCTTGTCAGGTTTGACGGCTTCCAGCGGCACAAAGACAAACAGCGGGCGATGGCTTTCGGGCACTTCCGGCAAGGCCCTGCCGGTCACCATGATCGGCACGCTGGCTGCAGTGATGTTCCTGTCTACATAAAAGGTATAAACATCCTGCTCGTAGCGCATGGCGACGCCGTAGTCCATCAGCGTCCGGCGCGCGATCGCAAACAGGTCAGCAGGGGGCACGGGCTTCTGCAGTCGAAGGTTTACGAGGTCTTCCTGATTCGCCACGGCGCCGTCCAGTGAGTAGGCGAGACCCAACTGCTCGCCAAACACCAGATCGATAAAAGCGGGAAGTGGAACGTTGTTGTAGCTACCGCCAACCGGCTCGCCCTGGAGATCGGGAACGAACTGTGAACCCTCGGTGACCGCGACGGTCTTGAGTGGCCGCAGCTCAGGCCCCCGCGATATCGAGGCCGCCTCCATCTCCTTTGCCTGCTCGCCCGCGTCCCGGTCGGCTTGACGAGCTTCAGCGGCAGCATTCTCGACCTGTCTGCGAGATTGAGCGGAAGCCTGCACTTCAGACGTCCCGTCTTCCGTGTAGATGCCCGGGGGTTCCTGCCGGTGCATCTCGACCACCTGACTGCAGGACACGTTGAGCAGTGCGGCCAACGCCACAACTACCAGGCGGCTATCTACCAAGCGGCTACCTACCAGACTGCTACCGGCAGAGCTGCGCCTGCCGCCGCGAATTTGTGCTTTACTTGCTACCAAGGCCCGACCCAATTTAGCCATCTACTTTTTGCCAGTCGAACAGGCGATATTCCAGCACATCATCACTTTCGGCCTGGCGTATAGCGAGTCGCGTGTTGGAGATTTCGGCGAGGAACCAACCCACAGCAATCTCTTCGCCCTCGCGCACTCGCAACAAGCCCACGCTATCAGCGGAGGATACCATGAGTTGTTGCATGGCTTCCGGCATTTTTTGCGGCCGGAACACTGCCAGCGGCTTTGGATCACGCAGGATCGCGATCAGTTCCAGATACTGAAAGGCGCCGGGGCGCGTGGGATCCAGCGGCTCTGGCTCGGGTTCCGTTTCGGGCTCGGGTTCGGGCTCCGCGCCGCGGCTCCAGTTCGGGCTGCTCTTCAGCAGTGCTGACAATTCCTCAACGGCCACCTCCCGAGCGCTCCAGGGCTCTTCCAGCGAGATTTCCCGCTTGCTGACGCCGGCGCCAATCAGCAGAAAACCTGCCAACAGGCCCAGTAGTAATCCGGCGCCGGCCGCGCTGAAGGGAAACCGCAGCCAGTGGGGCAGCGCATAGAGCCAGGCTTGCACCGGGTTCATGATTCTTCCCCCGCCACCGGTTCGATCAGGAAAAACACCTGCAGGCGCACCGTAAAGCGATCACCGCGCTGGGGCGAAAAGTTCAGCCGCTCCACGCGCAGCTTCCGCTCGGAGCTGGCCAGCGCCGCGGCCAGTGCGCGCGCGTCGTTGGGCGTAATCTCGCCACTCATCTCCGCCTCCAGCCGCCACACGGTGTCATCCAGCCCCTGCTCGGGGCGGGCCTCGGACAGGTCCAGGCGCATCTTCTCCAGGCGGTGTTCCCGCGCCAGGCCGCGCAGCCAGGATTGCAGCTCCGCACCTGCGAGGCCCTGGCTGGTTGAGCGCCAGAACCGCTCGCGCAGTGCGGTATCTGCTGTCTGCTCGCGTTCAAAGTAGGCCTGGAAGTCCACATCGGTGTCCCGTGCCAGCTCCTCCAACCTGGCCTCACGCAGCGCCAGCGGCCGGTAGTCGGCCACCACTTCCGCACGCCAGTCGTCGAGCACCAGCACCACATATAAAAGGAAGACAGACAGCACACCGAACACCATCCAGCGCAGCCGGGCGTTGGCCCTCAGCTCAACCAGCAGCGGCTGCAGCGCCGGCACCTCAGCAAGCCGTTCAATCAGTGCGCTCACGCTTCACCTCCGGCGATTGTCAGCTCAAGGGTAAACTCACCTTCGCGGGTGGCTGGCGCAATGCGCGCCGAGGAGAACAGATCGCTCGACTCCAGCCTGCGGATGATTTCGCGGCCATCGAGCGCGGAATTGTAGACCAGCACACGCACTCCACCGGCCGCATAGTCCCATTCGCGCAGCTCGTATTCCTGGCCTTCCAGCAGGCGGGTGAACTCGGCAATCACCTCTATCTGCGAGTAGGCCGGCAGCAGCGCCGCCAGCTGTTCGCTGCGCGAATGCAGGCGCTCCGCCTGCAGCCGGTACTGCAGGCGGGTACCAAGTTGCTCCTGCAGCGTTTCCGCGTTGGACTCCGAGCGCCAGGTCAAGATCCCGGCGGCGGCCACCAGCCCCAGCTCCAGGAACATGGCGAACAGCAGCACCGTGGCGATGCTGACCATCATCAGGCGTTCGTCTCGCAGCAGGCTGCGCCAGGTAAAGCCGGGTTCGCTCCACGGCGCAGTGGCACGCAGCTTGGCATCATTGGCGGGTTCCAACGATTGCAGCGGCTGGCCACAGTCGCGGCTGAAGTAGTCCAGATCTTCCCGAGGCAGCGCCTGGGCCGACCAGCGGGAGGCCAGGAGCTTGCCATCCTGCCAGTACTGGTAGTCAATGCCAGATTCACAGCAGTGAGCGACCACACCGGATTCAGCAGGGGTGAGAAAAACCGGCTCTGGAAAGGCCCGGGCATGGCGCATGGGCTCTGGCAGAGTCTCGCGCAAGCCGGCTTCCCAGTCCGCGTTCCAGATCCATACCGGCACCCGGTCCTGCTCGACCTCAGTCTCACCGGCGGCGGCATAGTAGGCGGGCCGGGGCCAGGGGCTGAGACGCTTGACCTGCATGTCCAGGAAGCCCCGGCGGGCATTCTCCGGCACTGCCGCCAGTTCCAGCACCTCGCAAACGCAGGCCGAGCGCGCCACCAGCAGGTAAGGCTGCTCAGCCTCCCACTCGAGCTCCCGCACCTCCTGGTCAATCAGGAGGTAATGGGTCTGCGAAGAGGTTTCCCGCGACCAGGGTCGCAGGCTCAACTTGCTCATGTCGATCATCTCGAGGTTTTCGATACCGATGGTAAACCAGCCAGGGGCCGTAGAACCCGTTTTCCGTAAGCTGCAGGCTTTCTACACTAATCCAGTTGCAGTCTTCACACCACAGCTTGAGGAGCACATCGCCGGCCGGGTAGAACCGGAACGCCGCTTCCTCCCAGCGGGAGTCCTGGATACCCAGCGCATCCGCCACCCCGTCCAGGCTGCGAAAGGGATACTCCCGGCGCGCTTCAATCAACTCCCCAGCCTGGACTTCGTCGATGTATAGCAGCGCGGACAGCAACTCCGGCGAAGCGGTATTCACGTTGATAACACTGGCGTGGGATATGCCGGTGTTGGCGAGCCAGAATGGCCCCTGCTCGGTTTGCAGGAACTGCTTCCAGCCGAGCACCGCGTCCAGTTCCGACTGGGTGCGAAGATACCAGTTAGTGGGCTCCCTGAGACCAGCGTACAGGTACTCGCCGCGCTCGGCACCATTGATGCGCCGGGTGAGGTTCTCGTCGATGTAGTCTTCGAGTGCACCCACCAGCTCCAGGGCCTGTTGCCGGCTGAGCTGGCGAGTGAGAATAGCCCGCATCTTGTCCGGGCCGGACGGACTGTTAAGCCCGATCAGCCCTCCCATGTCCTGCATACTGAAACGGATGCCCTGCAGCCCCTGGTAGATAGTGCCGTCCAGCCGCAGTTCCCCGCCCACAGGGGAGGCATCTACAAAGCCCTCCGAGCTGATATAGCCGCCCTGGTCTTCCGGGCGCAGGGTCAGCCCGGCAAAGGTCGTGCGGCGGGTGGCCAGCAGGTAGCGCAGGGTCTCCGCCGTCGCCTCCAGGGCAAGGGATTCGCGCACCCGCTGCTGCAGGGCGGCGGCCTGGTCGACCTGGCGTTCAATGTATCCGTGGAATAGAGCCGCCAGCAGCGCTACCGCCGCCACAATCCACAGCGTTGTCGCCAGAATAAACCCTGACTGGGCCCCGGCGCGCCGGCGTTGTCTACTCGCGTCCATAGAGGATATCGGTGGTGGGTACAAACTGACTTTTGCGAATCGGGATGGTGGCGGTCAACCTGGTGGCGCCGCTGTCTCCGCCACCGGGATGGTCAACCGTGAGGCGCACCGCCTCCGGCAGCTGCCGGTCGCGTTCCGGGCGCCAGTCCGCTTGCCACTCACCTTGTTCCGAGAGATAGGCAAAGCTGGCATCTGCGCGGCGGTCCCAGCGCCGCACGGTCACGGGCAATTCCGGTGGCTGCTCGTATACCAGCAACAGCTCCTGACCCGAGCGCTCAAGGCTCCAGCGCATTTCCGCGGGCACGCCAGGCGGCCCCCACAGGGACGCATAGCTGGCGCCGGCCATGGATTGCTCGTCGCCGCTGAAGCGCAGCGGGTTGTCGTAGTAAGGCACCGCCGCCTCCAGTGACTCGCGCCACCAACCGGCGGCAAGGCTTTTCTGGAACTCCGCCGACTGTCGCGCCTGCAGGCGGTCGTAGGTGGCCAGCATGTAACCAAAGCCCTGAAACAGCAGTGCGCTGAGCATACTGATCATGGTCAGCACCACCAGCACTTCGACCAGAGTGAATCCGCCGCTACGCTTACACACCGGGCAACTCCGGCGGCGGCCGCACAAAATCGTTCCGGGACAGTCGCGTATGCCAGCGACCCAGCCGGCGACCAGCAGACTCCACGTCTATCCAGACGTCGTAGAGCGCGTGATCGTAGGCGCCCACCGGGCCACGCTGCGCCCGGCCGTAGGTGACCGGCTCCACCAGCACCGCCTGCCAGACCACATCGTGACTGCCGATGGCAATACGACCACCCCGGGTGGTATCGAGGTCCGCCAGGCGAATCCTGCGCACGGCCTCCTCCAATACGTTCTGGGACGCCACCACCGCTTCTGCCCGACGCAGCGAAATAAGGTCGGTATTGATCAGCGAGAACAGGCTTCCCATGGCGGTGCTGAGGATCACCAACGCCATAATCGCTTCCAATAGGCTAAAACCGGACTGCCGGCGGGGGCTATACATCCTCGGGCCCACGCGGCGTGCAGTAGGGAGCGTCCAACAGGTAGCGCCAACTGCGGCCGGAGTCGTGGCGCAGGATCACCGCGCCGCCGGTGCAGAACCCGTTGGCGAGAAACCGCAGATCCTGCTCCGCTGACATCGACCAACCGTCCGACAGCTCAGCGGACAGCAGCGCGCGAGCCGCCTCGCTGTCAAGCTCCAGGTTAACGCCCTCGTTGCGGGTGTAGGCAGACAGCGTTCGCAGGCTGTTAAGAATATCCTCGCGTTCCCCGCTGAGGGCCACACTGTCGTACAGGCCATCCACACGTGGCACCACCAGGCTGCCCACCAGCCCGATCAGCATCAGCACGAACAGGATCTCAAGGAGGGTGTACCCTCCCCGCGGTTTACTTGGCGTCTGGTACGAACCCGACATCAGCATCGAGGCCCTCGCCGCCCGGGTTCTTGTCTGCGCCCAGCGAGTACAAGGTGAAATCCTGCAGACCACTGGGCTTCCTCTCGTACTGGTAAGGACTGGCCCAGGGGTCCAGCGGCACTTCCTCGTCGAGGTAGGGGCCCTGCCATGCGTCCACATCGCTGGGCGCCCTTACCAGCGCTTCCAGGCCCTCATCCGTGGAGGGGTAGTCACCGATATCCAGCCGGTAAGTCTGCAGCGCCCCTTTGAGCATCTTGACCTGGGTTTCTGCGGTTTTTACCTTGGACGAATCCAGCTTGCCGAACAGGCGTGGCCCCACCAGGCCCGCCAGCATTCCCAGGATGACCAGGACCACCAACAGCTCGATCATCGAGAAGCCAATCTGTTTCCTTTTCATAAACGCTTACATTCCTCAACAGGGGCCTAGAAGGCCACATCGTTCACACTGGTAATCGCCAGGATCACACCCAGGATCATTACGCCGATCACGCCGCCAATCACCAGGATGGCGGCCGGCTCTATCAGGGCCAGCAGGCGCGCGGTACGGGTCTTGCGGGAGTTTTCACAAATGCCCGAGACCGAGCGCATCATCGCCGGCAGGCGCCCGGTTTTTTCGCCTACCCGGATCAGGTTGTAGGCCGTGGGCGAGAGCACCCGGTTTTCGCGCAGCGCGTCC
>JANQGK010000045.1 GCA_028277365.1 Halieaceae bacterium
GCGCGGGATTCCCCTGGGCATTGGCGCCGTGGCAGGCGCCGCAGCTGGCGTTGTACTGGACCTCACCGTTGCGCTTGTCGTGCTCACCCGCGTCACCGCCGTCACCGGCGGGCAGGCTGGCAATGTAAGCGGCCACGTTGGCTACCGCCTCGGGGCTTGCCAGAGTGGCGGCCATACCCTGCATCTGCCGACCCAGAGTGTCGCGGGCATCAGCGCCACGAACACCGGCCTGGTAGTTGCCGATCTGGCGCGCCAGGTAGTCGGCGGACTGTCCTGCCAGCGCCGGCGCGTTGAGAGCGGAGTTCCCTTGTGCATCGCCGCCGTGACAGGCAACACAGGTGCTAAAGCCCACCTTGCCGGCCTCCAGGTCTGCCCCCTGGGCGAACGCGGTTAGCGCCAGAGCCAGACAGGTGAACCCAGCTTTTATGAACGCAGCTTTTATCGTTGTCATATGACGTTCCCGAACGTGCTCCCCCGAGCTAATGGCACAAATTATGGTCCTCTGAGCGCCGAAATCTGCCGAATTTTAAAAATCCGTCAGCATTTTTCGGAAAACGGTCGGATTATTGGCCCAATCAGACCACTCAAGCCGCGTTGGCGCTGCCCAGGTGAGCCCGGCGCCAGGCGGTGGGGGTTTGCTGGTGCACCGCTTTGAACGCCTTGTTGAATGAGCTCAAAGACCGGAAACCGGCGTCCATGGCAATGGTGAGCACCGGCAACTGGGCATCCGCCGGGCTGGAGAGACGCTCGGCGGCCTCCCGCACACGGTAGCTGTTGAGGAAATCGCTGAAGTTCCGGTAACCCAGGCCGCCATTGATGGCCTGCCGCAGCCGATACTGGGGCACTTCGATTTGGGAGGCCAGTTCGCCCAGAGTCAGGCCCATCTGACGCCAGGCAGTCTCCGCCTGCATGTGCTGTTCGAGGCGGGCCAGCAGCTCCGGGGCTACCTTCACCGCCGGTGCTTCCGGAGCCGCCGGCTTCTCCGTCGGCTGGAACAGCAGGCCGCTGCGGTACTCGAGCAGGAACAGGTTGATCAGGAACAGCAGTAACGCCGGCGGCAGGTACTCCCAGGTGGCCAGCCAGGCGGCCCCGGGGAAGAGGATTTCCCGGGAGAAGATCAGCAACAACAGGTAGCCGCCATTGAGGCCCACAAAGCCCAGCCGCAGGCGGCGCCGGGCTTCCACCAGGTCGGTGCGCCAGTGCCGCGAGACCACCCATAGGGTCAGGCCCAGGAGCACGAACTCCACTCCCTGCGGCAGGGTGAAGAACAGCCAGCGGGGCGCCTCCGGCGCCAGCATGCCGACCAGCGGCATCAGCACGGTGAAACAGACAAGCCCCAGCTGCCAGGGCCGCAGCCGAAAATCGTCATCGAAGACGCTGGCACTGAACAGGTAGAACGCCCCGGGCGCGGCGGTCTGCAGGGTGGTGGCGGGAATCTCGAACACCGTGCCCGACACCAGCGGCATACACAGGTAGGCGGTGATCGCCAGCATCAGCAGGGTATAGAGTCGCTCGCGAATGCCCCAGCCGGGCTGCCGCAGCAACAGCGCCAGGCCCAGGGCGACCTGGGCTAGGCTGAAACTGAGGGCGGCGATAAGCAGATCTGGCATGGGGCGGCGTCCGGTTAGGGACGCATCATACCAATAAGAAAGCCCGGCACGGGCCCCGGAGGGACCCGGCCGGGCGGAAAGGCCGACACCAGAGCTATGGGGGCACGGTGCCGGCCTGCGGGCAATCAGCTACCCGGCAAGTTCACATCCCGGCGCATCAGCGCGAGCACAGGGGCCGGTCGTCAGGACAATCGAAGTCCCGGAAACTCTCCACCGAGCGCACGAAATCGCGGGCGGTGTAGACCCGCGCATTGTGGGCCGTGACGATGCGGTTGTAGTTGAGTTCCAGTGCCCCCAGCGCCTCCGCCATGCTGACGGTGTTGCGGTTGGCGGCCGGCACCCCCGTGGCATAGGGCGAGCCAAAGTGGTCGGCCATGAACACGGTGCGGGTCGCAGGCACGTAGAACAACAGGTTGCTGCGGGAGTGGATGGTCGATACGTCGTAGATCTCCACGCGGTCCCTGCCGGCGCCCAGAGTCATGCGGTCGTTGACGGTGAGAAACCGCCCGCTCTCGGGTTCGAGCTGGCTGGTGTCGCGAATTACCTCGACCGTGTCATCCACCGTCACCAGAGTAGCCCCCAGGGACAGGGCCTCATCGATGCCGCCCAGGTGATCATTGTGATGGTGAGTCACCACCTGGTAGGCCAGGCGTTTGCGGTTGCCGGTGGCTTCATGGAACTTCTCCAGCCGGTCCTGCAGGCCCGGGTAGCCACCGCAGCCGACCACTTCCGCGCCGGTATCCACAAAAATGGAATAGCCGCCGTTCTGGCCGATGTGGTAGACGTTGCTGGCCAGCCGGTTGACCACCATCTCGCTGGTATCGATGCGCTCTCCCTCGGGCTCGGTATTGGCGGGCAGCCGGAACAAGCCGTCGTCGAGACTCCGGTTGAAGCGCACCGTACGGCCGGTGCCGATCAGGTTGGGGTCACCCGCCACCGAGAAGTACACGCGGGTGGCCGCCATCAGGCCGTCCACCGCCACGTGATCATCGAACACGTAATCCAGCGCGCCGAGCTGCGGGTTGTCGCGGGTCATGCGAGTAACCAGGTGGGTTTCTGCATCGATATAAAGAGTAAGGTCCGGGCTCAGCGGAAAGGGAATCTTCACCGTTTCGTGGGGCCGGTTCAGCCAGCTTGCCGGACCCAGGTACTCGGCCTCCTCACGAGCCGCGTGTAGCTGGCGCGCCAGCAGCGTGTCGGTGGTGCGCATGGTGCCGCCGCCGAAGGTGTAGGGGTCGGCCGAGTTGGCCTCGCCGTAGCGCCCGATCTGCAGGTTTACCGTCCAGGCCTCTTCGCCGTTGACGATGATCAGGTTCGGGAATATCCCGCCCCGTGCCTTGAAGTAGCTCTCGAAATAGGCCCGGCCGTTTTCGATATCGTGCACCAGGCGCAGGTTGTTCTTGTTGAGGTCGGCAAGCTCCGGCGCCCAGCTCTGCCCCAGATTGGGTCCGATATAGGCCTCGACTACCTCGTAGTTGCGCATCTCCGTGAGCGCCTCGCCACCGTAAGCAGCCACCACCCGGTCGATCAATGCACCCACATCGAACTCGTCATCCTGGGCGTGAGCAGCCCCGCCTACCACCAGCAACGCCAGCAGTGCACCGCGAATTATCGTTTTCATGGTGTTGTCCTGTTATCAGTCCCCCTGACAACACCAGTCTGCGACTGGTCGCGCCTCCGCGCCATACCGCTTATCCTGTGCCGAGAACAGTTCACCGCATCTACTGCTGACACAGCGGCGGAGCGGGCACACGACAGGGTCGGCCGACCACAGGTCCGCACTTCTTTAAACAGAGCGCTACCCGGCGCTCAACTCCCGGTACTGGCTGGGCGTAATCCCCTCGCACTTTTTGAAGAAGGTATTGAATGTGGCTTTGCTGTTGAAACCCGCCGCCGTCATCACCTCCAGCAGATTGCGCTGCGACCACACCGGATCGCGCAGCAGGCGCTTGGCTTCCTCGATTCGGTAGTGATTGATGAATTCAAAGAAGTTCTGCTTGAAATGACGGTTGATGATATTGGACAAACCGCGCTTGGACATGGACAGCTGATCGGCCAGTTGCTCCAGGGTAAGGATGGTCGCGAGATACGGCTTCTCACTTTCCATGTAGTCCACAAGCCGCTGAACCTGGGTCTCGTCGATTTCGATTCGCGAGTCAGCTTCCCTGTGCTTCGAAAGCTGATTGCCGCGTTCAATACCTTCGAACATCGATGAGTAGGTGAGACTCAGAAAAATCAGTGCCGAGACGAGGACAAACACCGTGTAATTGGACATCAGACCGAGCCCAGCGAAGTCTATCGCATCGACGTCGAAGTGGGCCGCAAGATTCAGCCCCACCGACACTACCACCGCCCACAGGCGCAATATCAGAAAGCCGACGATCAGGACGTTCAGCCACCAGAAGTCAATTTTCTCGATGTTGCTGTAGGTGTCCTTGATCTCGCGACGACAGCGCCGTATCTCAACCACGCACACCACCCCGAAAATCACCCTGAGGCACTCTCGTACGAAGCCAATGGTATGGGTTAGCGCGGACTCCTGCAGCACATCGTGGTTGCTCAACAGCGCGACCTTGGCAGCGGCGTCAAGGCTGTAGAAGGCCACCAACTGGTAGCCGGCGTAGGCGGCAAAGGGCACAAGATAAAGCAGGTCGCCGGTACGCAGATGGTAGTCCTTATAGATCAACGAGCGGGTGTACCAGAGCAGCACGGGGCCTTCCAGCCAGTAGGCCATACCAAACAAAGGAAAGATGTCGGGAGAAAAGCCGATCGCCCAACTGCGGAACTCCGCCCCGAAATTGATCAGAATATCCAGCGGTATCGCCGCCTGAGTAATCAGAAAGCCCGCCAGGAGCGCATTGCTGAGCCGGTTTTCCCGCCTCAGGAACAGCAGGAGCAATGCGAACAGGGCGCACTGGTATGTGGTCATCAAAAGGACCACATCGTGAAAATTAAATAGAGTGACACCCATGACCGTGCCGCCGCAGGTTTTTCAACAACACTAGCACATGCGGCTGGTCAATTTCGGCCAGGCAGCCGTATCACGCGTTCAACTTCGCGCCGGTGCGCGAATTTGAACGTTCAAATACGCTCCTCATGCACAAGGTTTGTCGCGCGAGGCCAAGGCGAGTACCAGAATGAAGCTGCCAAACCTCAATAGGTGGCGCTGAACATCCACATAATGATAACGAGTCAGCCCGCAGATTTGCCCGCCCCGGTCCCGGGAACCGCTGTCTGCGCTGGCACAGGAGTTCTCCATCATGACAGGTACACACTCTCGCTCTCTCTACTCATTGCTCACGCTGTGGCTGGGTCTCGCGCTGGCGTCTGGGGCTTTCGCGCAAACCCCGAATGACCCGCTCGCCGGCCGAATGATCGAAGAAGTCATCGTGACGGCCGAGCGCCGCAGTGAAAACATTCAAACCGTGTCCGGCGTGGTGCAGTCTCTGGGCCAGGCGGAGCTGCGCAGGGCCGGCATCAACGAGCTGCGCCAGATTCAGCTCATGGTTCCCGGGCTCAGCATCGCCAACCAGGAAGGCAACGTGGAGATATTCATCCGCGGCGTCGGCTCGGCCAACAATACCGAGCTCGGAGACCCGGCCGCCGCGCCACATATCAACGGTATCTATGTGCCACGGCCACGGGGGCTGGGTGGCATGTTCTACGATCTGGAGCGGGTTGAAATCAACAAGGGCCCCCAGGGCACCCTGTACGGCCGCAACGCACTGGCGGGCACCCTGAACCTCATCACCGCCAAGCCAAGCTTTGACGGCGTCAGCGGCTATGCCCAGGTCGAGGCCGGCAACCGCGACTCCTACGGCGCGGAAGGCGCCGTCAACATACCGATCAACGACAGCAATGCGCTGCGCCTCGCCGGCTACTACCTGGACCGCGACTACGATTTCCGTAACGTCGCAGGCTCCGGCAACGACCCCGCCGGTCTGCAGGAGGACTTCGGTACGCGCCTGTCCTTCCTGTCACAGGTCACAGATCGTTTCAGCGTGTTTGTCATGGCGGACTACGCCGAAGAGAGTGGCACCGGCTACCCCGGCGCCAATATCTACAGCGCGGTCACCTCCAGCGGGCTCGAAGCCGACGACCTCGATCTGCGGAACGTTGCCTACCGCGGCCCGGAGGGCGACCTGCAAAGCGAGCTGTGGGGTATTCAGACCAAGCTGGTCTACGAGTTCGACACCATGAGCCTTGAGTACACAGGCAGCTACCGCGATCTCGATTTTGAGCAGCGCAACGCCTCTTCAGACGGCATCGATTACCCGGGCAGGGACCTGGATGCGCTGGATCTTGATGTCTGGTCAACCCAGTACTGGAACAATCAGTCAGAGAGCCAGGTACATGAACTGCGCCTGGTGTCCAGCGGCGATGGCGCCCTGAGTTGGTCCACCGGCGCTTTCTACTTCGACGAAGACCAGGAAGTGGGCTACTTCAGTTTGGTGGACAAGGGGTACTGCTGTTATTCAGGCACCGAGTTCACCATGCCCGAGGTCTCCGGCGAATCCTGGGCGGTCTATGCGGACTTGACCTTTGAACTGAATGACCGCACCCGCGTGTTCGGTGGCTATCGCTATACGGAAGAGGAGAAGGACCGCTTCGGCATCGGCGGCAACTGGGCGCTGACACTGGGCGGTGCCGACTTCGCCTGCTGCGTGGCGACCCGCCTGGGGACCGAAGGCTATGAACCCGCCCTCCTGGAGCGCCCCAACTTCGATCTGTCGGGCATTACCGACGCCCAGGGCATGGCGCAGTTCCTGATCGAGGGCAGCACCCTCGAGGGGGCGCGCGACACGCTGGCGGCACAGATCGGCTCCATTGCCGACGGCAGCAACCCGGCGGGCGACTGCTTCACCCGGCCCGATATCGACAACGGCTTCATCACCTGCCCCGAAGACGGCAACTTCACCTACGCCAATCTGACCATACCCGGCCAGCAGCGAGGCTCCGCTGATGCGGACTACAGCGACTGGCGCATCGGCATTGAGTACGACCTGAGCACGGACAACATGGTCTACGCCAAGGTATCGACAGGGCACAAGGCAGGCGGCTTCAACGACAGCTTTGACACCGCGCCGATTCCCGAAGTCTACGATCCGGAAGAGGTGCTGGTGTATGAAATCGGCAGCCGCAACGCGTTCGAGTTGTTCAACGCACCCGCCACGTTCAACGTCACCGCCTTCTACTATGACTACAGCGACCAGGTATTACAGGACCTGCAGTGTCTGGGCGTGGATTTCGACACCGGCGAATGCAACAGCTTCTCGCTGGTGAACCGCAACCTCGCCGAATCCGAGCTCTACGGACTGGAGCTGGATTCCAACATCCTGCTGCCGAACAATTTCCAGCTGAATATCGTGGCCAGCTTCCTTGACAGTGAAATCGAGGACGGCGTCGTCGCCGACGTTCGCGGCCAGGACTTCAGCCAGGGCGGCGCCACACCCGTCATCGACCTGTCGGGCAACCGCCTGCCTCTGCAATCCGACGTGGAAATAGCGGCGCGGCTGTCGCAGACGCTCAGTGTCGGCCCGGGCCAGTTGGACTGGCAGGTACTGGTCAACTACCGCAGCGACTTCTATCTCACCCAGTTCAACGAGCTCCCGGTGACCTTCCTCGACGGGACCGTACAGTCCGCCCTGGAAGCCGGTTTCCCCGACAAGCAGGACGGTTTCGCCACAATCAATCTGGGCGTTGGCTACAGCTTCGATAACGGCTGGCGTGTAGAGGCCTTCGGCAACAACGTCACCGACGAGGAAGCAACCCAGAAGGCGCTGGTAGGCTCAGGCCTCAACCTGCGCTTTCTCAACGACGCTCGCTACTACGGCCTGCGCGCGATGAAGAACTTCTGACCGGCCACCCGGGAGGCCGGCGGTCTCCCGGGCCCTTCCCCTGCCCCACCGGGCTCCTTTTCACAAGCATTCGCGAGGCGAAACATGTACCGGGAGAAAATGCGCGCGCTGCTGCTGCTGGTCAGTATCCCCATGGGTCTGAACGGCTGCGGTGACTCCGGCTCACAGGCCAAAGACGGCGAGGCGCAGCTTTCCGCCGCAGATCACTGGCCGGCGCTGGCCCCGGCGGTCGAGCCCAGCACCGCGCTCGAGAACCGCATTGCCGAGCTGCTGCGCGGGATGTCGCTTGAGGAAAAGGTCGGGCAGATCATTCAGGGGGAAATCAAGTATGTGAGCCCGGAGGATGTCCGCCAATACCACCTGGGAGCCGTCCTGAACGGCGGCGGCACCGCGCCGAACAACGACAGAAACGCGTCCGCCGCCGACTGGATGGCACTGGCCGACCGCTACTATGAAGCATCCATCGACACCGCTGACGGCGGCAGCGCGATACCGGTACTGTGGGGCAGCGACGCCGTGCACGGTCACAACAACGTGCGCGCCGCCACCGTGTTTCCACACAACGTGGGCCTGGGCGCAAGCCGCGACGCCGCGCTGGTGCAACGCATTGCCGAAGCCACCGCACGCGAAGTCCGCGCCACCGGCCTCGACTGGGCTTTTGCCCCCACGGTGGCCGTGGCACAGGACACGCGCTGGGGCCGCAGCTATGAGAGCTACGCGGAAGAACCCGCGTTGGTGGGCCGCCTGGCCGCAGGCGCGGTACGCGGCCTGCAGGGAGAGGTGGGCAGCGACAGCTTCCTGCGCGGGCAGCACATCGTGGCCACTGCCAAGCACTTCGTCGGCGACGGCGGCACCGAGCGGGGCATTGACCGTGGCGACACCCGCCTGGATGAAGCTGACCTGGTGGCGCTGCATGCACAGGGATACATCAGCGCGCTCAATGCCGGGGTGCAGACCATTATGGCCTCGTTCAACAGTTGGAACGGCGACAAGGTGCACGGCCACCACTATCTGCTGACCACCGTGCTAAAGGAGCGCATGGGTTTCGATGGTTTTGTGGTGGGGGATTGGAACGGGCACCAGCAGATTCCCGGTTGCCGGGTTGACCGCTGTGCGGCGGCCATCAATGCCGGTGTGGATATGTTCATGGTGCCTGAGCGCTGGAAGGCGCTCTATCACAACACCTTGGAGCAGGCCCGCAATGGTGAGCTTTCCCTGTCCAGGCTGGACGATGCCGTCAGCCGCATATTGCGCGTCAAACTGCGCGCCGGGCTGTTTGACGGCGTCCCGCCGTCGGCGCGCCAGGAGGCAGACGCCGCGGGAGAGCTCGCCACTGCAGAGCACCGGGCGCTGGCCCGCGAGGCGGTGCGCAAGTCGCTGGTGCTGCTGAAAAATGACGACTCGCTGCTGCCGCTGTCTGCGGCACAGAACATTCTGGTGGTCGGCGATGGTGCCAACAGCGTCGCCAAGCAGAGCGGCGGCTGGACGCTCACCTGGCAGGGCACCGACACCGAACGCACAGATTTCCCTGCGGCGGAAACCATCTATGAAGGCATCGCAAGCGCCGCTGCCGCGGCGGGCGGCGAGGCGGTGCTGAGCCCGGCGGGCGACGTAAACGGCACGGACTTCAGCAATGGCGCGGCCGCGGAGGTGATCATCGCGGTTTACGGTGAGGACCCCTACGCCGAGTGGCACGGCGATGTATCCAGTATCGATTACCAACCGCATGACGATCGCGACCTGCGGATGCTCCACGCCCTGAAGGCTACCGGCCGGCCAATCGTGTCGGTATTCCTGTCGGGTCGGCCTATGTGGGTGAACCCCGAGCTCAACGCGTCAGATGCTTTCGTGGCCGCCTGGTTACCCGGCACCGAGGGCGGTGGCGTTGCCGATGTGCTGTTGGTGCCGGCGAATGGCGCCGCCGGCTACGACTTCAGCGGCAAGCTGTCTTTTAGCTGGCCGCGCTTCGTGACGCAGAATGTGCTTAACGAATATCAACCGGAGTTCGACCCGCTGTTCCCCTACGGCTACGGACTGAACTACGCCAACGGCGCCAACCGCCTGCCGACTCTGCACGAAAACGCCGAAACCTCAGGCAACGGCGAGTTGCACGACGAGAGCCTGTTTGTATACCGGGTGGTCAAACCCTGGCGTTTGCACCTGCAAAGTGACGGCGGGCCAGCCGTGGAGGTGACCTCAAATCGCGCCAGCAGCGGCACGGATAACAGGCTGACCGTTGCCTCAATCGACAAAGACACCCAGGAGGATGCCAGGCAGGTGGCCTGGTCGGGCGGCGGGAAGGCCAGCCTGGTGTTCAGCGCCCAGCAGTCCCAGGACCTCAGCCAATACCTGGCTCAGAACGCCTCGCTGCTTATGGATCTGCGCGTCGATCGGGCGCCATCTGAACCTGTCACCCTGGCCGCGCAGTGCGGCGAACAATGCGAGGGTAGCCTCGACGTCACCGAACTCCTGGCCGGACTGCCGCCGACACCGGCCTGGAGCGAAGTGTCCGTTGACCTGCGCTGCCTGGCGGAGGCGGGGACCGATTTTGGCCGCGTCAGCGCCGCGATGATCCTGCGTACCCGGGGCGAACTGGAACTCTCCATAGCCAACCTGCGTATTGCGCCCGGCGCCGCCGACGTGGCGCCGCAACCGTGCCCCGGAGCTGAGGAGACAAGATGACCGAGGCCACAATGTCGGCGCGACCCGCCATTGAAAACACGCTGTACATCTTCCTGATCAGCGTGGTCGCCGCGCTGGGCGGCTTTCTGTTCGGGTTCGATAGCGGGGTGATTAACGGCACCGTCGAGGGGCTGGCTATTGCCCTGCAGTCCGATTCAATCGGTAGCGGTTTCAACGTGGCGTCGATGCTGCTGGGCTGCGCGATGGGTGCGTTCTTCGCCGGACATCTGGCAGACATCCACGGGCGCCGGCGCCTGCTGCAGGTAGCGGCCCTGTTCTTCCTCGCCAGCGCCTGGGGATCGGGCATAGCGAGCAGCTCGCTGGAGTTTGTCAGTTACCGCATCCTGGGCGGTCTGGCGGTGGGCGCCGCCAGTGTGCTGGCCCCCGCCTACATCAGCGAAATCACCCCCGCACGCTATCGCGGCGCCATGACCAGCATTCAGCAGATCGCGATTATTTCCGGCCTGTTTGCAGCATTCATCAGCAACTACCTGCTGGCCGGGCTAGCCGGATCAGCCACCGTCACCCTGTGGTGGGAGTTCCAGGCCTGGCGCTGGATGTTCTGGGCAGAACTGCTGCCCGCGGCGCTGTTTTTCACCGCCTTGCTGTTTATTCCGGAGAGCCCCCGCTTCCTGGTACTCAGCAAGCAGGACCACCGGGCGGACATCGTGCTGGGCCACCTGTTTGGCTTTGCCAATGCCCGCCGCATGCGCGCTGATATCGAAACATCCCTGGCAAGCGACCACCATCGCCCGCGCCTCAGCGATCTGGTCGACCGCCAACGCGGCGGCCTGCTGCGCATCGCCTGGCTGGGCATTGGGCTGGCCACATTTCAGCAGCTGGTGGGCATCAACGTGGTGTTCTACTACGGCGCCGTGCTGTGGCAGTCAGTCGGCTTTTCCGAAGCGGACGCGCTGCTGGTCAACATCATCTCCGGCGGCATCAGTATCGTCGCCTGCCTGATCACCATCGCCGTCGTCGACCGTATCGGCCGCAAGCCGTTACTGTTATTCGGCTCGGTGGGCATGACAGCGACGCTGATGACCCTGGCGGTGGTGTTCAGCAATGCGCCCGCGGATGCCGCGGGACAGCTCGTCCTCGAAGGCCGGGCGGGGCCGATAGCGCTGGTCGCCGCCAATGCCTATGTATTCCTTTTTAATATGACCTGGGGACCCGTCATGTGGGTGATGCTGGGCGAGATGTTCCCCAACCAGCTACGCGGCTCGGGCCTTGCCCTGGCCGGGCTGTTCCAGTGGGGCAGCAATTTCGCCGTCACCATGACCTTCCCGCTGCTGCTGACCGGGATCGGCCTGGGAGGCGCTTACGGCTTTTATACCTTCAGCGCATTTCTCTCGATACTGTTCGTGCTGTTCGCCGTGCGGGAGACACGCGGCCTGGAGTTGGAGCAGATGACAGCGTGAACCTGCGCACAATGCTTGGCTGCGCCTCATGCCTGGCCGGGATAGCACATGCCTACGACGCCCCGTACACAGCGCATGAACCGTTCATAGACGGTATCGCCGACGATCCCCAGTGGCAGCAGGCACCCTGGCAGCCGATAGACAAGCTGATTCTTGGCAGCGCACCCAGCGCCGCAGACTTTTCCGGGCGCTACAAAGTGCTGTGGGATCACAAGCATCTGTACCTGCTAGCAGAGATCCGGGACGACGTGTTGCACGACGGTCGCGCGGACCCGCTGGTGGACTACTGGGAAGACGATACGCTGGAAGTGTTCATCGACGAGGACCGCAGCGGTGGCGACCACCATTTCAGCTACAACGCCTTCGCCTACCACGTCAGCCTGGCAAACCACGTGGTGGATATCGCGCCCTTCGCCAGTGAAGCAGCCCGGCGATCAGGCAAGGAAACGGTGCGCAGCTTCCAGGATCACGTATTCAGCCGCTGGTCGCGAGAGCCCGTCGCGCCGTTCCGGGTGTTCTGGGAACTCAGGATCACGGTATTCGGTGATGACTATCGGCACCCTGCCGACAGCGACGAAACGACTGCTCCGAAGCCGCTGCACGCCGGCAAGCAGTTGGGCTTCATGGTCTCATACTGCGACAGCGATGGCGCTGACAGAGAGCACTTCCTCAGCGACGTGGACATCGCGCCGCGCGGGGGCGACCGCAATCTGGGTTACCGTGACGCCAGCGTATTCGGCGTGCTGCGCCTTTTGTCGAAACCCTGAGCGCCATCATTTACCAACACCGCGAGAGCCGACGGCAAACGCCGGCGTCCGAGCGGTTCAGACGTGGCGTCCTTGACACCCGGCGGGGTAACCCGGATTTGCCTCGGCCGGCTCAGCGTCGTTCACCGTTTGTCCTACGATCAGCAGCGCCGGGGCTGCAATGTGCTCTCGCCGTGCGTCCTCTTCCACCGTTGAGAGCGTAGAGAACAGGCGCCGCTCTTCGGGGGTGGTGCCGTTTTCAACGATGGCAATCGGCCAGTCGCCCGGCAGTCCACGCTGGCGCAGCACGCTAACGATGTCCGCCAATCGCCCCACGCCCATGTAGATGACCACCGTCAGGCGGCTCAGGCCACCCTGTTCGGTGGCCAATGGAATATCCCCCCAGCGGTCGCGCCCGGCAATAAAGAGGCAACCCTCCGCGACCCCGCGGCGAGTGAGCGGAATACCGGCAGAGGCGGCGCAACCCAGGCCTGCGGAAATGCCGGGGCAGATGTCCACTTCCACTCCCTGCCGGCGAAGGCTCAGCATCTCTTCACCGCCGCGCCCGAACAGGAAGGGGTCGCCGCCCTTGAGGCGCACCACATGTGCACCTTGCTGCGCGTGCTGCAGCATCAGCGCCTCAATATCCCGCTGGTCGAGGGTGTGTCGGTCTACCGCCTTGCCGACGTAGATGCGCTCAGCGTCAGCGGCGAGTTCGACAATGGCCGGCGCTACCAGCCGGTCATAGATCACCACGTCGGCAGAGGCCAGCAGGCGCGCGGCTTTTACTGTCAGCAGTTCCGGATCGC
>JANQGK010000167.1 GCA_028277365.1 Halieaceae bacterium
TCACGCTGATCTCGCGCCCCGAGAGCCCAACGTCATCAAAAATAGCAAAAAATGATAAAAACGTGGAACGGAGGGATGCGCGCGGGCCATTTGGCGAAGAACGGCACGCGAATGCCGCCCTCAAAGAAGGTTAGCTTCCAGCCGCGAAATGGGCTGTTTACCTCCGGCAAACCGATATAGCCGGCGCCGCCGTTGTCTGAACTGAACAGCACCAGGGTGTTGTCCGTCAGACCATTGCGCTCGAGCGCTTCCAGCACGCGCCCCACGCCGCGGTCGAGACTTCGAATCATCGCCCCGTATACACGTTCCCGGTGGCTGCCGATATGCGACAGCGCCTCGTAGTCTTCCCGGGCAGCTTGTAGCGGGGTGTGCGGGGCCCAGTGCGCAAGGTAGAGGAAAAAGGGCCGGTCGCTATTGGCGTTGATGACGTCGACCGCCTGCTCGGTGAAGAAGTCTGTGAGGTAACGGTCCGGTTGAAAGGCGCTTTCCAGGTTAAAGCTGACGGCGAATCGCATGGCCGCCCACAGGAATCGGTCAATAGGGTCGAATGCCTGCTTTGAATTGACCACATCCGGGTGTTCTTCAGGCAGATACAGACCGCTGGCCATCAGCAGGCTCTCGTGAAAGCCCTGGTCTCTCGGCGCCATCCCATTGGCAAGTCCCAGGTGCCACTTTCCGATATGAACATTGTGGTAGCCCCTCTCCGCCAGCAGCTCTGCAACCGTGATCTCAGAGCCGGGCATACCCATGTCCTCGTATTCCAGAACCTCGACGTTGTCACGGGCGATGACCTCGCGAAGCCGCGCCGGGTCTCGCGGCATCAACGCAGATAGCTGCATCATCCCAGGCGGTGTCGGTGTGAACTCAAAGCCGAATCGCGTTCCATAACGCCCGGACATGATGGCAGCGCGCGATGGCGCACAGCTCGCATTGGCTGCGTAAGCGCTGGTGAAGGTCACGCCCTGCTGGGCGATGGAGTCGATATGGGGGGTCGGAACAGCACCTCCGGCGACACCACCGCCATTTAGGGTCACGTCGTTCCAGCCCAGGTCATCCGCCAGGATCAGCACAATGTTGGGCGGGCGTTCGCCGGGGGCGCGATTCCGATCGTCAACGCCAGCCGACCAGACAACCTGCTGCGGCGGGCCGATGTTGAATCGTTGCTCCATCATAGTGCTGACCAGCCACAGCGCGATGGGCTCGCGGCCGGTCCAGACTGCGTAGCTGGCGAGAAGCGCCAAGGCTATGAACCCGGCTATCCACTTTGATCGGGTTTTCATATTGTTATCATCCTCACCCGTTGTATCGCCTGGGCGTCAGGTCGAGCGCATGAAGTCGACGATGGTCTTCACCACCTCTGCGGGTTTCTTTTCCTGAACGAAGTGTCCGCCGCCGAAAATCGTCGTATGTGGCTGGCCCTTCGCCCCGGGCACGCGCTGGATAAAGTCGGCATCGCCACCCTTGGTGACCGGGTCATCGTCTGCGAAGGCGCAAAGAAACGGTTTCTCGAAAGACAGATAGAACTGCCATGCCTTTGCCTGCGCCAACAGGGACGGGTCGTCGCGCAACGTGGGCACCTGGCTGGGCATGGCCCGTGGGCCCATCTTGTAGCTGGAATCCGGAAATGGCGCCTCGTACGCTTTGCCAAGCGCAGACGTGGGTTTCAGAGACGGAAACCCAAGCCGCCGGAGAATCATTCGCCCGATCTTGCCGGGACTCGGCCCTTCCAGGCTCATCGACATCATGAAACCAACGGGCAGGTCTTCAGTCTCCCAGCAGTACTTCTGCCAGTAGGCAAACGCCGCCTCCCGTTCAAGGGGGATTCGTTTCAATGCCCGTCCCATTGTCACCAGCGTCGGGGTTTTCGCGTTGGCGCGAAAGTCCTTCACCCGTTCAAATACATCGTCCGGCGTATCGGGGCTGTATGGCAGGCCAGTGTTGGATATCACCACCCGCTCGAATCGCTGCGGCTGATCGACGATCATGCGCAGGCCGATCAGGCCGCCCCAGTCCTGGCCGAAGAAGGTCATGCCGGAAAAATCGTTCTGCGCGAGCCATTGGCCCATCCAGTCCACCTGGCGCTGATAGCTATAGTCCTCACGTGCAGCGGGTTTATCGGACTTACCGTAGCCGGGCAGATCCGGCGCGATAACGCGCATGCCCTCCTTGACGAGCAGCGGGATCATCTTGCGATAGAGGTAGCTCCACACGGGTTGGCCGTGCAGGCAGAACACCAGCGGCCCATCCCTGGGGCCCTCGTCTATGTGGTGAATACGTAAAGGCGTGCCGTCGTCAGTCCGCACCACCGTGTAGTTGGCTGCGAAAGGGTAATCCGGGAGATCGCCAAAGCGCTCTTCGGGCGTACGTAAGACTTTCATGGTATTGCTCCGTCAGGATGGGCAGGGGCGCTAGCGCTCTTTCGAGTCGAGCAGAGCCTTAGTGGTAGCGGACGCCGGCGCGTCCAGCATGGCCGCGACCTGATCCACAAGGTTGTTGAGAAACAGCTCAGCGCGATGGCCCCGGAAGCTCCCTCCGCGCCGCGCGCGGCCGGAGATCGCCAACAGCGTCGTCGCGAAGGCGTTGTCTATTCGCAGTGCCAGCAGTTCCGGTTCCAGGTGCGTCAGGTGACGCTGCATGTTCGCCCATAGGAATGACAGGCTGGGCGCCTGCTGGCTTTCCACGAAGCGGGCGTACCCCGGATTCGCGGCCAGCAGATGCAGTCCAAACAAGCCCAGGAAATCCCGGAAATCGCCTCGCTCCCGGCACAGCAGGAATGGTGCGCTCACCACCAAGCTGCAGCATTCACGCAGGCCGGGTTCCGCATTATTGGAGAGCGCATCATCTACCAACGCCCGACGCCGTAGCTCGAGCTGTCCGACCCGACGGCTCAGGATCGCGTTGATCAGACCGTCGCGACTGCCGAAGTGGTACTGCAACGCCGACTGGTTCTTCTGCCCGGCCTCGCGCACGATCTCACGCAGTGAGACGTCGCCGAGACCGCGCTCCAGAAACAGCGCTTCCGCTGCATCCAGTAGCTGTTCGCGCGTCGAATCGGAGGATTTTGGACTGTTGGCAGGCATTTAAGGCATGACTCCTGAGTGCTCATCGGTACCGACGGGTTCATTTGGTTTTGCGTCGTATTGGCTGGCGACTTTAATGCATTGCATTATTTAATGCAACGCATTATTCTTGCGTCATCAAGCGAGGCCGCATCGCCGCCGCTCTTGACTTCAACGGCGCCCGACAGAGGACAGACGATTGCAATACACATTCCCTACCACGATCTATCTAGTCGCTGCCGCGGCGTTTAGTCATCCCGCCTGGTCCGAGGCCTCCAGTTCCGATGACGCGCAGAGGGCGCGGTTTGAGCACGTTGACACCAACCGTGACGGGTCGATCTCTCGGCAGGAATTCAGAGATATGCGCAACTCGCGCTTTGGTGATTTCGATGTCGATGAATCCGGCAGCCTGTCGTCCGAGGAGTTTGGCGTCGCCGTGAAGGGAACGCCGGCACATCGGTTCCGTGGCATGGCGTTCCGGCGAGCAGACCAGGACGGAGACGACGTCATAAGCCAAGCTGAATGGGAGAGCATGCCCCTGCGGGCGTTCGACCGTCTTGACGCCAACGAAAACGGCGCGCTGGATCACGCGGAGTTTCAACCGTGACCAGCTCCGCGAAACCGGACCCCATACAGCAGACCGCCGCGTCCACCCCCCGCGCAAGGAAATCACTGTGGACAATCGCGGCAGCTGTCTGGTGCCTGTTCACCTACTGGTACACCAACACCAGTGGCCCGCTTACAGTGGATGAAACTGAGTACTACTTGATCCGTTTTCAGGCATCGGTTGGTGAAGACGGCGTTGACACCCTGCGCAGATTTCTCGAATCGGACACGGGCAATCAGTTCATCATGGTGAATCTCCTCGACATGGCCGAGAGCCCCCCCGATGTTGACGGCGCCAGGCCCGGCGAATCCTCGCAGTCGCTGCTCGCCCGGTACATGGAATACATGTATCCGGCCCTGTTGGCGCGCGCCTCTCATCCGGTTTATGCCGGCAATACTGTCGCGCCTGCCATGGACCTCGTGGGCCTGCCGGGTGCCGAGACCTGGACGCAGGGTGCACTTATGCGATACCGCAGCCGGCGCGACCTGATGGAGATTGCCGGCAATCCGGTGTTTGCCGAGCGCCACAGATTCAAAGAGGCGGCCCTGGAAAAGACCATCGCAATTCCGGTGGAAGGCCAGCTCTACTATGCGGATGTCCGATTCCTGCTGGCCCTGGTGCTGATATCGCTGTGTTCGTTAGTCGATCTGGTGGTATGGCGACGCTAGCCAGGCCTTCGTCCGGTGGCTCCCCGCACGGTGTGCGCAGCCGAGAATCAATCCACAAGAGATAGCGGATAAGCTATGAAGAAACTCCTCCTGGCGACCGTCGCAGCCCTCGTCTTCCTTGTTGCAGGAAGCGCAGTTTTCATGATGAACACCACAGCCGGCCAGGATCTGCTACTGTCACGCGTTCTCGCGGCAGCGGTTGGCGCCACTGATGAACAGACAGACAGTCTGCGTGTGTTTGTATGCGGTAGCGCTGCCCCGTTGCCAACGGAAGGCAGAGCGCAGGCCTGCCTTGCCGTGTTGACACCCGAACACTATCTGGTAGTGGACGCAGGGTCCGGGTCTGCCAACAACCTGGGATTGTCCGGTCTGCCGGCACAGCGTCTCGACGGGGTGCTTCTTACGCATTTTCATTCCGACCACATTTCCGACCTGCCCGCGGTCAACGTGGTGTCCTGGGCGGGTGGACGCAAGGGGCCATTAAGGGTGTACGGCCCGCCCGGTGTGGCGCGCGTCGTCAATGGCTTCAACGAAGCGTTTGCTCAAGATCGCATGTATCGAACGATGCACCACGGCAGGACGTTCATGCCGAAAGCTTTTGGGAGGCTAGAGGCGATTGAGCAACCCGTCGAGTCTTCTCTCAGCCTCGGTGACCTGACGATCCAGTCCTTTGTTGTTCAGCACTCGCCGGTTGAGCCGGCAGTTGGCTATCGATTCGAGTACAAGGGGCGATCGGTAGTCATCACCGGCGACACGATTGTCACCGACAGACTTCGTGAAATGGTGGCCGGTGCCGATCTCCTGGTCTCAGAGGCGCTCTCGCTGCCTCTGGTTGAGGCGATTAAGGCTGCGGCAGATCACAGCGGCAGATCGCGCGCCGCCAAAATTCTGTTCGATATCCAGGATTATCATGCTTCGGTCAAGGACGTCGCGGACCTGACCCGATCCACAGATGTCGATATGACCGCGCTCTACCACCTGGCGCCAGCCCCGCGCAACAGGCTCATGGAAAACATCTTCAAGCGGGAATTCACAGACAATATGGTGCTAACGGAAGACCGCATGTGGTTCGAGCTGCCGGTTGGCAGCACCGAAATCCGTATCCGTCACGAGTAGCGAATCAGCTAAACCGACACCTTTGCGGAGACGGCAATCGCACCGGCACACAGTCAGTGCGCCAGCGGGCACAAGACCAGTGTTCGATGAGAAAGGGAGCACATCTTATGTTTCCGGTAGACCTCACTCTCGGGCGGAGCTTACGCCACGCGTTTCGTCTACGCTCTGTAGCATAATCAAGCCCAGGCTAAAAAACGCCAGCGTGGACAGTATGGCCAGCCGGTGGTCGCCACCACTGAGATAGGTCACCAGTCCGTAGCTCATGGGCCCGAGCAGCGCTGCGAGGCGGTTGGCGAGCCCCCACAGGCCGAAGAACTCCCCGGTGCGGGCCACCGGCGTGAACTGACCCACCAGGGCCCGCCCGATGGACTGACTGGCGCCCATGGCCAGCCCCACCAGGTTGCCCACAATCCACAGCTCGAACTCGCGATCGGCGAAAAAGGCCAGCGTCACCGCCGCGATCCAGATGGTAAGGCTTATCCCTAAAGCCTTCACCGACCCGATACGGTCCTGGAAGAAACCGAACAAGAAGGCGCCGACGGCTGACGTCACATTCACCACGATGATCAGTATCAGCAGCTGCTCGGTGCCAAAACCCATGGCTTCCTGCGCATATACTGCGGCCAGCACCACCACCGTGATAACGCCCGACTGGTAGACGGTGATGGTAACCAGCAGCCGCGACAAATCTTTGAACCGCCGCACTTCGTGAAGTGTTCTCGCCAGGCGGGAGAACACAGACCGTATCAGACCGGCGCTTGCGTGCAGTCTCGGCTGTGGCAGGGCGCGTTCCCGCAGAAACAGAAAGGTGGGTAGCGCAGCGAGGGCAAACAGCGTGGCGGTGATAAGCATGCTGCCGGCAACGGCGTTCTGCTGGGGCAGGCCCTGACGGGTACTCCACTGCACGTAGAGCAGGCAGAGGCCCAGGGTCAGCACACCGCCCACGTAGCCCAGGCTCCAGCCGTAGCCTGATACGCGTCCCATGTGGTCCGGCTCGGCGATCTCCGGCAGGAAAGCGGCGATCAGCGATTCGCCGCTGGCGAACATAACGGTCCCCAAAAGCACGATGGCCATGGCAGCTATGTAGTCACCCGGGCCCACCAGTGACAGCAGCGCCGTAGCGATGACACAGCCGACAGTAGTGATCAGGAGCAAACGTTTTTTGATGGCCTGCTGATCCCCCAGTGCACCGACCACCGGAGCGGCCGCCATTACCAACAGATTGGCGGCGGCGACGGTAGAGGTCCACATCAGGGTGGCGGTGCCCTCCTCCAGCCCGCCCGCGCCACCGGCGATGGCGGCGACAAACCAGGCATTGAAAACAGCGGTCATCACCACGGTGGTGTAGCCGGAGTTGGCGAAGTCGTACATAGCCCAGCTGAACAGCTCGCGCCGTTCGACGGGGGGTGACGTTGACTGGGTGACGGGCCTGCTCCTTGCATACACGCAGAAGCACTAGCATTCCCCATTGTGGGACACGAATCAACGCCGGCTATCACTCACCTCAAGTGCGAACCACTGCCTGTCCCCTGCCCGCATCAATGAAAGGCTTGGATACGAGGTCCAACGCCAGGTCTTCTCTATTCCCGCCTTCATCGAAGAGAGCGTCATCGTGGAGGATCGGGTACCGCCAGCGTACGTTCAATTCCCGCATGCGCAGGATCTGGACGTTTCCATCACCGCACCGCTGCGTTTTTTTGATCGCTCTACGGAAAGACTGGACGCCGCCATCGCCCCATGGGAGCTTCCCGTGGTAACCGTGGGCATAAACGACGCACCCTACCTGAGAGGGACTGCAAAGGCCGGGGGCGCGATCGAACTCAATGTGAAGGGCCGCACACGAACAGAAGATGGCGTTGTTCATTTGATGCGACGTCTTTGCGCACGGGCCCAGTGTCAGTGTCTGGAGCGCCAGCCCAGTCAAGCCTAACCGCAGCTACCACCGCTGCTCACACCTTGGCTTTGAAAAACAATCCTACGCTTCAGCAGACCTGACTCGTGAGTCAGCCAACTGGTTCATCGCCACCGCCGCGAGAATCATGCCCAGAGCGATCCAGGCGTAAATCGACACAAGCTCAGAATTCAGGGTAGCGCCTATCAGAACGCCAATTGCGGGAACCAGGTAGTTGGTCATGGAGGCGAAAACCGCACCAGCGTTACGGATGAGCGTCATGTAAAGGAAGTAGACGACCCCCGCGCACATGACGCCGAGGTACAACAACGCGCCGAGTGCCGAGGCAGAAGGTGACGCCGAGGTCAGAGGTGAGACAATGACCGCAAAAGCCAGAATCTGAAGACTGGCCATACCCAGTACATTTCGCGCCACAACAAGCGGGTGCTCATGTTGCAATCGCTTCAATAGCAGCAAAGCCACTGCGAAGCTTGCCGCAGCCACTACGATTGCCCCCGCACCGATCGGACTCACATTGACGCTGCCGGTAGAGAGCTGTGGGTAGAACAATACCAGCAGTCCCGAGAATCCCAGCAGGACGCTGGCCACGCTGCCGGCACCCAGCGTCGCACCAGCGACGAGAAAAGGGGCAAACAGCACAGCGAAAAAGGGCACAGTGCCCATGAGGATTGCGGCAACCGAGGACTCCAGGTACTGCTGACCCCATGGAATCAGCGCAAACGGCAGTGTCGCTTCGAGCAACCCGATGAGGGCGTACAGGCGCAGGTTGGACCTGTCGCCACGTAGTCCGAGCCCCGCGCAGAGTATCAGCAGAGTCGCAAAGCCGATGACAGTTCGACCCACTCCCACCCATATCGGGGACAGAGCGGTGAGGGCTATGTCCTGGAAGATAAACTGCGAACCCCAGATCACACCCACCGCCAGCAGGAGCGAGAAATTGAGCCAGGGGAGGCTCCTCTGACCAGACATGGACATCAGAACTCCCGGTACAGGCGACCCGCGCCGTTCAGCGCTGCGGTCAGACCGCTCTCGCGGAGCGCATACCAGAACGTCACCGCGTTGATGCCCAGCACGGGGATGCCCAGGCGCGGTTCAAGGCGCTCGACAACATCGATAATACTCATATTGGTGCCACACTGAACCACCGCATCGAGTTTGTTTTCAGGTGTCGCCAGCAATTCCAGGATCGCTTTCTCCTTGGCCCAGTCAGGCACATGGGCAATATGCAGCGCATTGGCGCAAGAGAAGCCCACGCTGGCCACCACGTCATAACCCAGGTCTTCGAACATGCGCGTCGCGTTCTCGTTCCCCAATCGATCAAAAGGCGTTATCAAGCCGATGCGTTTTGCCCGAAAGCACTTCAGCGCGGCGCTGATGGCATCGTGCCAGGTGGCCCAATGAATGTCCGTGCGGGATTCCACCTCCGCCATAGAGGCGCGGATAGCGTCGATTCCGGTCAGAATGTGTTCCAGGCTCATGCCCATTATGAGGAACTCGGGTTGTGCCAGCAGCGCCTGCTCCAGTGCCGCGTCGAGCCCGTTGAGAAACTGGCGTTTGTACTCCAGCAGATCTTCTTCCGACTCCAGCTTCGGCCGAGGCGTCACAACATTGGTTGTGTGCAGCCCAACACCCTCCAGGCTGTCAGGCCGGAAATTATTGAAGACAATACTCCAGAGCTCGTGCTCCATACTGGTATTGGTCGCGGGAATCAGCAGCCCAAACTTTCTGCGAAAGCTGCGCACGTCAGGGTAGGACAGGTCTTCTCGAATATCACCAAATCCCGCCGCATGCTCACCATTGACTATCACTCCCGGCGCAGCGAGAGAAGGCATCGGCGTAGCATTAACATCCGGAAGCGCGAAATCCGTGCCGGTTATCCCGCCGCGCAGGGTTTTACTGGGCATGTCG
This sequence comes from Halieaceae bacterium, assembly GCA_028277365.1. GTDB lineage: Bacteria > Pseudomonadota > Gammaproteobacteria > Pseudomonadales > Halieaceae > JANQIO01. The sequence continues at coordinate 9,271 of JANQGK010000167.1, forward strand.
GCTCTCCCTGAAGGCGCATACACCCGCCCACGTCTTCCCGGGGCAGACAAACTTTGTCTTTCATCTACGCAAGAATGATCACTTTCGGACTAACGGAAGGCAATAGGGAAACACCCAATATGGTCAAATGTCTGCCTGTCGTGGTGCCGGAACTGCTGCGTCGCCCCGGCGTTCGTGCGCCCACAGCGACAAACACACTACAGCGAGGTTGGCGGCCAGCGCCCACAGACCGGCGTGAATGGCCAGCGGCGCGTCCAACGGCGGCAGGCCAAACACCGTCGCGCTTTTCATGCCGATCAGCAGCAGCGACCCGGTGATCAGGCCGAGCAGGAACGGGCGACCCGGTAGACTGGGAAGGCGCACCCCCAGTATGACCAGTGGCGCGATCTGAACCAGCAACTCGATCTTCAACACCAACAGGGCCCATATGGTCTGAGGCAGGAGAATCGCCAGCAACGCCATCACGGCGATCAGGATCGCGGACAGCCGGCGGCTGAACCGATGCGCGGCCTCGTCCGTCATCGGCTCACGGCGCGTCAGGACCATATCTTTGCTGATGGTGGAGCCCAGAGAAAGTAGCGCGGAATCTACCGTGGACATGATGGCTGCGATTGCTGCGGAAAGAAACAGCACCCGCAGCCAGGCCAGTGTGGGAAATTCCACCACCAGACGATTGATAGCCAGCAGCATCACGTTCTCGCTATCGCCACGTGACAGGTCCGGAAACCAGACCGCACCGCTCATGCCGATGACCATGATGGGCAAGGTCGTCAGCAGCGGCATGAAAAACATAAGCCGGTAGGAGCGTTGCAGCGTCGACAAGTCGCGGGCGGCATAAATACGCTGCAGGGCCTGCGGATACACTGCGGCGGCAAAGGCAATCAGCACCACCAGGCTGATGAAGCCGCGCGCTGCTTCGCCGTCGTCCCACAGCAGCATCAGCTCGCGGCCAACCTGCAGGGGCTCTGCGACAAAACCCGTGGTCTGTGTCGCCGCTAAACAGGCGTAGATCAGCAAGCAGCTCGCCAGCAGCAATGCGCCCTGCAGGACATCGGTCCATATCACGCCGCGCATACCGCCGAGACTTTCATACATGGCCATCACCAGCGCAATGCCCACGATACCCGCGGTGGGCGATACAGTACCGCCGGTGCTGGATGCCATAAGGATGCCGACGGCCTTGAAGTTTCCCAGGATAAAGCTGACCAACACCACGGCGATAGCGACATTGACCGCCAGCCGCAGGCCGGGGCTGCGGTAGCGCCAGATGACATAGTCCCCAACGGAAACAAACTGGTGTCGCCGCGCCAGCCGGTGAAGTTGCGGGGCAAACAGGTGGTACACCAATACGATACCCATGATACCGAAGACAAAGGCGCCGGCGGCGATCCCGTCGCGATAGGCCTTGCCCGGCAGCGCAAACAAGGTGTTGCCGCTGTACTGGGTGGCATACAGGGTGAAGAACAAACTCAGGAAACCCAGGGTACCGCCGGCAAGGTAATAGTCGTTGAGTGTGGAAGCACGGCTGGCCCGCTTGGCGAGATAGCCGATCAGCAGCAGCGAACAAAGGTAAACGCCGACAGTGACCGCTTCCGCTGTGCTCAGAGTGGACTGATCCATGGACAACATCTTCCTGCTATCCCAAAACCGGAAAACGGCGCCGACTCCGGTCGCGGCGCCACCCTACGCGGGAAGAATAATCGCTATGTTATCTATATTGAAAGGATATGCGGTTCTTCAAACAGCCGGAGCCTGTTTCACATACTGCATGTTGATGAGTAGACCCGTGATCGAAGTTGTGTCCTGGTCGGCATGGTTAAGCTGCTGTATCTGCACCGCACGGGTCGCGACGCTCATGCACCGGGAGTGCTTAACGTCATTATCACTCTGACCGCGATGGCGTTTCCGCCATCCATATTGCGAAGTCCTGCGCATCATGCGCGTACCCAAGACCGCCTCCAAACTCAAAATAGATCTCAAAATCAATTAGTTAGGCATAAAACGATGCGCCGGGTGCCCGGCTCCTCGCCCAGCGGATGGGTAGGCCGGCATCAGGTCGCGAGCAAGAGGCCGCGCCATCGGATCGCACGCCGCCGCACACTGCTCGCCGCAGCAAACCGGCGCCTCGCTGAATCCCAATTGAAATAGCCGCGAGATCGGCATATATATGCGCAGGTGAAACGTGAACACATGACGCTGGCGCAGGCGGCGAAGCGCCTGGGCGTTTCGACGGCCACGGTATCAAACGCCTTCAACCGACCCGGGCAACTCTCGAAAGAGTTGCGGGAGTCGATACTGGAGCAGTGCCACCAGCTGGGCTATCCAGGCCCCGGGGCCACCGGCCGCATTCGCCGGGTGGAGCGCACCGGCATTATCGGCGTACTGCTCTCCAACTACCTGAAGTACAGCTTTTCAGACCCCCTCGCCAATCAGTTTCTCGAAGGTATTTCCGAGATCTTCGAGAGGGAAGAGTACAGCTTACTGCTGATGCCGGCGCGAGATCACGTTCGCCTCGCCCAGGGCTTCGAGGCCTTCGTCGAAGGCTTCATTATCTATGGACGTCCACAGATAGAACGCGCGAGACAGCTGGTATCCCGGGGCAAAGGGGTGATTACCGTGGACTTCACACTGGACGGTTGTCCTTCGGTAAATATCGACAACTACGCCGCGGCGCGACAGTGCGCGGAGCACGCCCTGTCGCGGCCGCGCACTCGCATTGGCATCATCGGCCTGCGCCTCACTGAGACTGACGCGATAGAGGAGATCGGGAAAGACGCCGTCCTCTTTCCCGCCGACACTATTACCATACAGCGCCTCTGGGGATTTCGTGACGCCGTCAACAACGCCGGGGTCGACGCCTCCAGCTGCCGGATTCTGCATGTCCAGGACAACACTCACGACCTGGGGTACGAGGCGGCGCGCCGACTCCTGGAGGCCGCCGATCGCCCCGACCTGCTGCTGTGCATGAGCGATATGCTGGCCATCGGCGCCAGCGCTGCCGCGCGGGATCTCGGCCTTTCAGTTCCCGGCGGCGTGGCCATCACCGGCTTTGACGACATACCACAAGCGGCCACGCAGATGCCGCCGCTCACCACGGTGCATCAGCGAAGTCGGGAAAAAGGCCGCACCGCGGCGGAGATGTTTCTGGGACTGCGAGAGGAGGCCGCCGTGACCCTGCCTACGGATCTGGTGGTTCGAGAGTCCTGTCCCTGACGCCTACCAGAAGCCGATCAGGACGGCTGACATCCCCAGCACCAGCAGCGCCGACAGAGTCCGGTAGTCGACCAGCCAATTGCCCCGACGCTCAGGCGCGAGCAGAGCTGGCTGGTATACCAGCTCCGCCGCTCTGAGCCTTGCGGGCAGGGTTTCATCCGCGTTGCGATCCAGTCGGGTATAGGTCAGGAATACCGCGGCGCTGGCCAGAAACGCCACTCCGACGTTGATGGAGAAATGCAGCGGCCAGAGCTCCACCTGGCCGAGCAGGAACAGCAGCAGCCCGACAAAGAAACCAATGATCAAGGTGCTGAATGCCGCCCCGGCGGTGCCCCGCGGGACAAAAACGCCCAGCAGAAATACCGTGGCTACCGGGGGAACGATGATGGCAAATATCTGCTGCAAATAGCCCCAGAGCCCTCCGAAGTACTGAATCATCGGCGCCCAGAAAGCGGCGAAGGCCATCAACAACAGCGTGGTAACTCGCCCGTAGCGCGCGATCCTGATCGCATCCGATTCATGTGTCGCCTCCTGCACAAAGTCCTTCACGATCAGCGTGGACGCCGAGTTCAGGGTGGAATCGACACTGGACATGATGGCGGAGATCAAGCCGGCCATTACCAGGCCCACCACGCCCACCGGCAATAGCTGTGTCACCATCATGGAGAACACCATATCCGGGTTTTCGACCGGTGGTAGCAGCGAAATCGCCATGGCTCCGGGCAGGACCATGATGAACAGGGGCAGCAGCTTGAGAAAGCCCGCAAACAGCACACCCCAGCGCGCATGATCCACATTTTTGGCGGCGAGGACGCGCTGGGTGACGTATTGGTTGGTGACCCAGTACCAGAAACCCAGCAGGGGTACACCCACCAGCGTGCCCAACCAGGGAAGACCAGGGTCGTCCAGGGGGCGTATGACCGACAGGCGATCCGCAGGGATCGAAGCGGTCACCGTCGACCAGGAAAAATCGAGCCGCTCGAACATGATATAAGCCAGCAGCATGCCGCCGGTGATGAGAATGACCGCCTGCAGCGCGTCGGTATAGACCACCGCCTTGAGCCCCCCAAAAGCGGTGTAGACCCCGGCAAAAACCGCCAGTGCCAGCGTTGCGTGCCACAGCACCAGATCGGGCATGAAGGTTTTCAGCACCACCGCACCTGCATAGAGGCCACCGGCGGTATCCACCACGATGCTGATGAATATGGTGGTACCGGAGAACAGCAGCCGTGAGCGCCGATCAAAGCGCAGCTCCAGGTACTCCGGTATCGTCGTGATCCTGGCGCGGAGGTAGATGGGAACGAATACCGCCGCCGCCAGGATCAGCGGCAGGCCGGCAAGCCACTCGTAGTTGGACACGGCGATCCCGGTGCCGTAAGCCGCTCCGCTCAGACCTATCAGCGTGGTGCTGGATATGTTGGATGCAAATAACGACAGTCCAATGAAGCCCCAGGTGAGGGAACGGCCACCGAGGAACAGGTCTTCGTCCGTCTCGGTGCGCATCGCGGTCCACACACCGATCACGATCACCAGCAGGAAATAGCCGGCCACGACCCACAGGTCAAAAGTGCTTATGTTGTTGATCACGGATCTACTCTTCTTTTTAGCTTGTGTTGCAGCGGAAACCGACGCTCGGCGCGGATCGACCGCCCTAGCCGGCATCCACCTCCGCAAAGAATGCTTCCCACGGCGGCAGCACGATCTCCCCCTGCGTTACGTCCCACTCCCCGCTGAACCCGTGGCCTTCCAGGGGCTGACGCACCGTGACGGCTGCGGGGAGGCTCAGGCGCAGCGTCTCATGGCTGAAGTTAAGTGCAACCAGCAAGGTCTGGCGCGGATGCTGCCGTAAAAAAATCCCCCCCTGCCCCTGCACGTCAAGCAGCCTGAAGCTGCCCCGCCGCAGCGCCGGCTGCTGACCCCGCCAGGCCATGAAGCGGCGAAATCGATGAAGGGTAGATGCCGGGTCCTGCTCCTGACGATCGCAGCTCAGCGCGAGGTGCGCCGCCGTCACCGGCAGCCAGGGTTCAGCTTCGCTGAATCCGCCATGCGCCGCATCGCCGTCCCACGGCATGGGTGTACGGCAACCGTCGCGCCCTTTGAATTCAGGCCAGAACGGTATGCCGTAGGGATCCTGGATCTGATGGAAGGGAATATCCGCCTCCGGCAATCCGAGTTCCTCACCCTGGTAGATGCATACGCTGCCGCGAACGCTCGCCATAAACGCCAGTATGAGCACAGCCTGGCTCGGGCTGTGTGGTTCCGGTGTCCGGGAAATCGTGCGGACAACATCGTGGTTACTGGCCGACCAGCAGGGCCAGCCGTCCGCCAGGTGCCGCTGCGCCTCACAAACGATATCCATGACGCTCTGACAATCGAAATCCGTCGTCAGCAGGTCGAAGGTGTAGCCCATGCACAGCTTGTCGCCGCCATCCAGATAATCACCAATGACTTCCAGCGCGTTATCCGTGGTGATTTCTCCGACGGATGTCGTACCAGGATATCGGGCGAGCAGCTCACGCAAGCGACGGTGGAACTCCAGGCACTCGGGCTGCGAAACGCTATACATGTGCTGCTGATACGAATACGGATTGTCGCCGCGGACCACGGGCGTGCCATCCGCGCGGCGCGGCTTGGCCGGATTGTCGCGCAGCTCCCGGTCGTGAAAGTAGAAATTGCAGGCGTCCAGCCGTACCCCGTCAACACCGAGGCGCAGCCAGAATTCCACCTCCTCCAGCATTCGTTCCTGAACCTCGGGATTGTGGAAGTTGAGATCGGGCTGGGACGGAAGAAAGTTGTGCAGATAGTACTGCTCGCGCCGGGAATCCCAGGTCCAGGCCGGCCCACCGAACAGCGAAAGCCAGTTGTTCGGCGCCGTCCCATCCGGCTTGGGGTCGGCCCACACATACCAATCGGCATAGGGGTTCTGACGGTCTCGCCGGCTCGACTTAAACCATTCATGCAAATCCGAGGTATGGCTCAGCACCTGGTCAATAATGAGCTTCAGCCCCAACGCATGCGCGCGATCAACCAGCTGGCGGAAGTCCTCCAGATCGCCAAAAATCGGATCTACCGCGCGGTAATTGCTGACGTCATAGCCGTAGTCCCGCATCGGAGATTCAAAAAAGGGCGACAGCCAGATCGCGTCGACTCCCAGTGACGCCACGTATTCCAGCTTCTCCACCACGCCTCTGAGGTCACCGACTCCGTCGGCATTGGTGTCATTGAAGCTGCGCGGATATATCTGATAAATGATACATCCCTGCCACCACTCTTCGTCGGCGCCCTGCAGCTCGTCGGCGCCTGGCAATTCATCGGCGTGGTGCACCTGCCCGTCCGGCGGACTCGCAGCCGGATCCGGGTCTTGAAGCTTGCTCATCGTGCGTTAAACCCTGTGGAGTACCCTTCCCGCTCGCTTGTGAAAGCGCCGTCGACAGACACGGGGCGGAGTGGGCAAAGTGCTACCGCATGCGCACGTTGCGTTACGCACGCTGCGGAGCTAAGCCTTTACTTAATGGCCTTTACATATGCCGTCATACTAGAAACGGTAGCCGACTTTCAGCCGGTAGTTCCTGCCCACGATCGGCCTGCCGAAGGTGGCGATTTGCTCACCACCGCCGCCTCCCGCAAAGGCGTCACTGCGGGGGTTGCCTTCGGTAAGGCCTATCTCATTATCCAGGTTATTGCCTGTAAAGGTGAGCTCCCAGCCCTCATAGTTCAAGGTTGCGCCGATAGACCACACCTCATAGTCCGGCAGCACCACGGTGTTGCCGTTGTTGGCAAAGCGTTCATCGACGTCCTGGTAGATAAGATATACGGAACCGTCGATGCCATTCACATCGAACTCATAGCGAGGCACGATCGTCAGCATGGTTTCGGGTATACGCTGTATCGTATTACCGATAAATTCATCGCCGGCATTGCCGCCAATCTGGCCGCCTACGAAATCAAAGCCCTTGATCTCGGGCTCCTGGTAGGTACCGCGGATGTTCACTGAAAAGCCTGCGAAGGGGCCGACGTCAATCTCGGCCTCAATCCCAGTGGTTTCAGACTTCAGAAGCGTTTGGAACTCGATGGTGTTGCCGTTCTCGTCAACGATGGGGTCGGAGAAGAGCTGATCTTCGAAGTCGCTGTAGAACGCAGTGACAAAGGCACGAACATACTCGTGGTCTACCTTCACGCCCGCCTCGGCCTGGAAAATCTTGTTCTCCGGCACGGCACCCGCGCCCTGCGGATTGGCGGCAAGGTCATTCGGATCCGGCGTTCGAACCGTATCGTTGGCGCGCACGAATGCCGCGAAGGTCTGATTGAACGTATAGTTCGCGCCTACCGACCAGGAGAAGTTCTCGTAGGTCTCATCGAAGTTGTCAAAACGGCCCGTGCCGAAAGTCACCGCATCGTCAGCGGTGGTCGGCAGGCCGTCGCTTGTTACCAGGGGGTTGGTATCGCTGAGATCGAACGTGCCGAGCTGTTCGGCGTCACCGTCTATCTCGATCGATTCATAGCGGAAGCCGAAGTCTACCCGCAATGCATCGTTAACCTGCCACTCGTCCTGGAAGTACAGGGCGATGTCGGTAACATCGGCGGAGTAGTTGCGATAGAAACTGCCGTATCGGGTGAAAGAGTTTTGTGTGAGAGACCCCACTACTTCGCCAGCGCTGTTTACCGCGTAGGCCTCCAGACCGTTGGGCGCAGATCTGACTTCCTGAAGAATGTCGTTGAAATTCCACTCGGAGCTGTACTCCGAGAAGCTGGTGTAGAGTCCGAACGTCACCAGGTGCTCGCCGCTGGCCTCGAAAGCCCGCGCCAGCGAAAAGTCGTTGATCAGAGATTCTACGCTGGTCTCCACGTTCCACCAGCCGCTCTCCAACA